>JBBKWJ010000264.1:0-4566 GCA_037968895.1 Acidimicrobiales bacterium | reverse complement strand
GTTGTAGTCCGATGCCGAGCTACGAACGATGCTCGCTTCGCCATCGGCAAGCGGCTCACCTTCTGCGGGGGCCAGCCGAACAACCACGGGAATTCGAATCGGAGCGCTTGAGCTCGCAGCCAGTGGTCCAGAGGTAGAGCACCGCATTTCACTCTCATCGCTCGTGCAACTATCAGGGTTGGCCATGGCAGAAGCGAACTCGACGCCGATCGGCAGGGTGTACACGATCTCGACAGAACCGACTTCAGAAGGACCGTTGTTTGTGACAGTGAGCTCGATCATGCCGCTTTCGTCGATCGCTAAGGTTGGCAGGCCTTCGACGCTAAGTGAAAGGTCTGCGGGTGGTGCCTCGACCAACATCGCCTCGACTCGTTGGGACGCGAGGACCTCGGGGGGAGGATCAGACACGCCAGTGCCCGCCCCAGATTCAGCTGAGGGAGAGACGGCGCTGATGAGGTATTCGGTTTCGACGGCTGGACTCGACGAATTGTCGATAGCGACAGGGCCAAGTGGAGATGGCGCTGGGATAGCGCGCAATGCGAGCGTCGCATGAACTGCCGGCTTCCGGGCGGACGCGGTCGACACTTGACGCGCCTCGCTGGCGGTGGCCGATGGGGTGCTGGCGAAGGTCGAGAACGCAAACCAGGCGGCGGTTACGGTAGCGAGGGTGAGTATGTGTCTTGGCGTCAACATGGCGGACTCCGAACGGCCAAACAGTTGTGCCGTACTCGAATCGGCGGTTCTGCCGCAGATGTGACAATTTCTGGTGATGATTCTTTTGGCCTATCTGGCCGAGACGCTGTCACCTGCGGTTTTCGGCCTCCAAGGCGCATGGTGATAAAACAGACGAGAGCACCGCACTGCCCCCAAATAGCTCAAACTTCTGAGGACTCAATGAAGACCGCGATCACTGATCTACTAGGCATCGATATCCCAATCCTTGCGTTCAGCCACTGCCGAGACGTGGTTGCCGCAGTGTCCAAAGCTGGCGGTTACGGGGTGCTCGGAGCAGTTGGCCATTCGCCTGAAGCGCTCGAGATCGATCTGCAGTGGATCGAGGACGAGATTGGTGACCGGCCGTACGGTGTCGACCTGATCGTGCCTGCGAAGTATGCGGGTGACGGCGACGGGGGTGTCACGATCGCCGACATTCAGGCGATGATTCCTGAGGAGCACCGGGCCTACGTCGATGACATTCTCAAACGATATGACGTTCCCGAGCTTCCCGACGACGACAACGGCAGGGGGGCCTTTAGCGGGCCAGGCGACCAGGCCGCTCCGTTCTCGGCGAACGCGTCAGGGCCCCAGCTTGAAGTGGCTCTCGCGTTCAAACCAACCATGATCGTGAATGCCCTCGGGCCACCACCAAAACACATGATCGATCGCTGCAAAGAAGAGGGCCGGCTGGTTGGCGCTCTCGCCGGTAAGGCGGTTCACGCGGAGCGTCACGTGAAAGCAGGGGTCGACATCATCATCGCTCAAGGCTCCGAGGCCGGTGGCCACACCGGCGAGATCGGCACGATGGTGCTCATCCCCGAGATCGTCGACGCGGTAGCTCCCGTGCCAGTGCTCGGTGCTGGCGGAATCGGAAGGGGACGGCAAATGGCTGCAGCGATGGCACTTGGCGCCGCAGGTGTGTGGTGCGGTTCTGTGTGGCTGACAACTGAAGAAGCCGAGACCCAACCGGCAGTCAAAGCGAAGATGCTCGCAGCCACGTCAGACGACACGCTCCGGTCACGATCACGCACCGGCAAGCACGCCAGAATGCTTCGCTCGTCATGGACCGACGAGTGGGAAAACCCAGACACCCCAGCGCCACTGGGCATGCCAATGCAGCCGATTCTGACAGCCCAAGCTATTCGCCGAATCGATCGAGGGGCGAATACACCTGGGTCTGGCTCAGAGAAGCTTGCCAACTACTTCGTTGGTCAGATCGTCGGCACAATGAACAAGTCGATTCCGGCCGCTCAGGTTGTATTCGACATGGTTGATGAGTTCATAGACGCCACACAATCGCTCGTCGCTCAGCTTGAAGCCGAGTAAATGGGGGCCAACGATGCTGACGTCATCGTTGTTGGTGCTGGACACAACGGCCTTATCAGCGCTGCCTATTTAGCCAGGGCTGGGTTCGACACGCTCTTGCTCGAGGCTCGGTCGACGGTCGGCGGCTGCGCGTCAACAGTGTCTGACCTTGACGCCCGATTCAACATCTGCAGTTGCGACCACTCGATGATTCGCGGCATGCCGATCATTGATGAGCTTGACCTTGCGGCGCATGGCCTGCGATACGTTGAACCAGAGGCCTCGTTTATCGCACGCTCATACGATGGCAGTAAACCGTGGGTCGGTTTTCACGAGGTCGATCGCACGCTCGAATCGATTGCAGCGTTTTATCCCGACCAAGTCGACAACTATCGCCGCTACCTCGACGACGCGCTTCCGGTGGCGAGGCTGGCGCTCGACATTGCGAAGACAACGCCGACTGTCCCTCACTTTCTCCGCGAGGTGATGACCCGCAATCCGACGGCAGCCGCGCGCCTGCTTTCATGGAGCAAGCAAAGTCTCAGCGATGTACTGAGGAGCTATTTCACTCGCGAACAGATGATTCTGCCTGCGATCGCGGCAGGGCCGACGGTGTGGGGAGCCTCCCCTGAGTTCGCGGGCACCGGTCTTGCCGCTGCCGGTTATGCGACTCGGCACCTAATCAAGTCGGGCCGACCAGTCGGCGGCTCGGGGGCGTTGACTGATGCTGTCGAAAAGAGTTTTCTGGCTGCCGGAGGTCGTGTTCGTTGCGACTCAGCCGTGGCCAAGCTGCTGCTAAGCGAAGGTGCCATCAGCGGGATTCGGCTCCACGATGGCACTGAGCTTCGAGCTCCCACTGTCATCGCCGCCTGCGACCCGCAACGAGTGTTCGTCGATTGGATCGACGAGGCCCCGCCAAGCGGTGTCAAGCTCGTCGAAGAATGGCGCTCGAGACCGGTTCATGATGGATATGAGTCGAAGATCGACGCGGTACTCACCGACCGTCCACGATTCCGGGATGACGAAATCATTCATGAGCATTTCCCCGAACTCGACACGATCGGCGTCACGTCGTTTGTTAGCCCCACGTATGGCGAGGTAATCGAGGCCACCGAGCTGCGAGCCGAAGGCAAGGTGGCACCCCACCCAACACTCCTCGTCAACGTGCCATCAGTTATCGACGATGCGATGCAACCTTCGGATGACTTCGATGTCCTCAGCCTTGAGGTGCTCTTTACTCCTTATGCACTCCAGGGCGGCTGGCCTCAGTCGACTGAGCCAAAGCGATGGCTGCAGCTGTGGGGCAGCCTCCTCGACGACCAAGACGCCGATGTCCTTGTTGACCGCTGGCGGGCCATGACTCCAGATCGCTACGAGGCGGAGTTCGGAATGCACAGGGGGCACACGCCGGCCTATGCGGCCTCACCACTGGCGACTTTCGTCCGGAAGCAGCCTGAACTCAGTCGCCACGAGACGTCAATTGAAGGACTATTTCTGTCAGGTGCGGGGACATATCCCGGAGCCGGTGTGTTCGGAGCGCCAGGACGCAACGCGGCGGCTGCGGTGCAGCGATCGTCCGGTTCTCGCCAGCCGTAGTTACTCTGTTCGGCCGGCCTCAGCTGGCGTACAAAGTCTCGACGTCAAATTAACGAACAGGCTGCAGGTTGCTAAGGTCGCTCACATGAGTGAAACCGTGCTTCTTGAGATCGACGATGGCCTAGCGATTGTGACGCTGAACCGCCCCGACGTCGGCAATGCATTGAGCTCTGAGATGTCGACCAGGTTGCGCAACATCATGGTGCAAATCTCGGCTGATCGGTCGGTGAGGGCTGTGTTGCTCAAGGCAAACGGCAAGGTTTGGTTTGGTGGGGGAGACCTGAGCGAGTTCGCCGACAAAGGTGATGGATCGTTTGCCCATCTCGCCGACATGACTGTCGACTTCCATGCTGCCATCTCCCGGATGACGAAGTTCGATCCGCCTGTTATCGCAGCCGTAACCGGCGCTGCTGGTGGCGCAGGCATGAGTCTGGTTTCTGCCTGCGACATGGTCGTCTGTGGCGAGAGCACAAAATTCACGATGGGCTACACCAAGGCCGGTCTCACGCCAGACGGCAGTTCAACCTTCTTCCTCGCCCGGGTTGTCGGTCTGAGGCGAGCTATGGACCTGGTGCTCACGAACCGTCTGCTCTCTGCCACGGAAGCCGAAGACTGGGGTCTCGTCAATCGGGTCGTGCCAGACGACGAGGTTGTGGCTGAGGCGGAGAAGCTCGCTCGCAAGTTGGCCAGCGGGCCGACCCGGTCATTCGGTGCCGCTAAGCGGCTGCTCTATGAGGGCATGAACAGGAGTCTCGAAGCGGCTATGGAGCACGAGTCGATCACCATTGCGCAGGCGAGCCTCACCCCCGACGCGAAGGAAGGCATGGCGGCATTCCTAGAGAAGCGCCGCGCCGACTTCACCGGCGAATAGCCCGCTTCCTTCCTCGAACTGGTCCTCGGCCTGAATTCCCGAACTGGTCCCGGTGGAACAGCCTCAGGCTGTTCCAC
>JBBKWJ010000263.1:0-4145 GCA_037968895.1 Acidimicrobiales bacterium | reverse complement strand
GTCACCTTGACGTATGTCTCGGCATCGGGCCCAGTCACCGTTGAGTCAGTGGTCGTTGTCCCTGTTCTCAGTGACGCCGCTGTCGGCGGCCTGTCATATGAAGAAGGCGACCTAGGGGCAATCGCCGAAGGAGAAGCCGCGTGGGTCGGCCAAGAACTCGCGGCCGATGTCGACGTCTCGGGCGTCGAGATTAAAGTTGTCGACGACGCTGGCTTCGCAGTTTCATATCCATTCGCTGCTGATATGTCTCAGCCTTCAACTGGCCCCAACCTTGAAGCGGGCGAAAGAGACGTCGCTAGGGTCAAGCTCGATGCTGACGGCATGGACGCCGGCACGTACGAAATGACATTCGAGGTCAACTACTTTGTTGGCTCCGAGCGTCGTTCCGATGAAGTGACTCGCCAGATCACCGTTGGAGACGAGGCCCCGACCACGACCACCGCGGCGCCGACCACAACCACTGCGGCCCCAACCACAACGGCCGCACCTTCAACCACTGCGGCGCCAAGCACAACCGTTCAGGCCACTGCCGAACTCTTTGCCGGCACCAGCGCTGAGGCGTGGAATACCGACCCGAACAAGAAGGACAGCGCAAAGAAGAACGGCAAGTTCGAGGTCGGCATTCCCGAACTCGATCAGTGGACCATTTACACGACCCAACCTTCGGGCACGCCGTCGGGTAACCCTGGCCTTATCAGCGGTAAGAAGTCAGGCGACGGTAGTGGCAAGTACGACATCGACGACGGTGAAACGTCAGCTGAAACAGGAAGCATCGTCCTTCCTGACAGCGACAGAATCACGCTGAGCCTGTCCTACTACTTCTCGTACTTGAGCAACTCGAGTCCGAGCGACTACCTCAAGATCACCGTTATCGGTGAGAGTGGCGAAACCGTCATCCTCAACGAGCGAGGCGCAGCTTCCAACCAGAATGCTGTGTGGACCTCGCTGACTGCTGATCTGTCGGCCTATGCCGGCCAGAAGATCACGATCTTCGTGCAGGCTGCCGACAACGGCGGCGAGTCGCTGGTCGAGGCCGGAGTCGCAGACATCTCGATCATCGGCTAACGCCAGAAACTAGCTCTGCCCCATGTAAGTCGAACAGCTACTCGGCGCCCCTGCCAATGTGCAGGAGCGACGGTAGCTGTTTCGGTTTTGTCGGGCTGTGTGATTCTGCACCTGACGCCTTGTAATCGCACGGCAAGCGCCGATAGGAGGATGATGTTCACCGCAACCCTGCCTCGAACCAGAACCTGGCTCGCCATTGCCGTCGCGGCAGTGGCACTTGTCAGCTGCGGTGGACCTGATGAGCCAGCGCAGCTCGCATTTATCGCCGAGCCCCAGGACTATGGCGACGACATAATGCTCGACCTGTACTGGGAGGCATGCGAATCGGCGAGCGGCTTGGCGTGTGACACCCTGTGGCGAATCGCACCAGTCGGTAGCGCCTACGAGGCATTCGCCGCCAATTGCGGTGGCCGTGGGCCTGCGCTTTCATGCGAGCCAGCACCAGCAGTGGGATCCTCCCTCCCCAATCGACTCGAATAGTCAACCACCATTCGCGCGACGCCAACCACGATCCGTCGTATGGCCGAACACAGCTTGTCAAGCCTGAAAATGTGGGCTGGACTATGAGCTTGTTAGGCAACGAATGGAGTATGTGTGAGTTTGAGTACATCTTTTAGATGGCGCAAAACCGGGGCAGCCCTTGCTGCCGCCGCTTGTATATCACTGGCGGTCAGTGCGCCGGTGGCGGCAGAGGAGCCGACGATCGAGTCGACCTCTTCAGGAACTGCAAATGTGGAAAGCCCTGCATCAAATGCGGCCATGGTCAAGCGGCTCTACCGTACGGTGCTTGGCCGAAATGGCGAGCCAGGCGGCCTCAAGTATTGGCTCGAAGTAATGGCCAGCGGAGCGAATTATCAAGACATCGTGCACGCCTTCCTGTCGTCTCCTGAGTGGACAGTGTTGCTTGGCGACGAGGTCACCAACGAAGACTACGTTGAACACCTTTATAAGAACGGCTTCGGTCGCAAGAGCGACGACGCGGGCAAGGCCTATTGGGTCAAGGTTCTCGAAGGTGGTGTGCCTCGCGCTGATCTCGTGATCTTCTTTGCCGAGTCGCAAGAGCAACTAAACGCCACTGCGCAGACGAATGATTTCTCACTAGATGTGTTGCACATCAACGATCACCATTCGCATCTTGCGGAAGAAGACATCACCCTCGACTTTGACGGCATCGAGGCCGAGGTCGCTCTCGGCGGCTACCCACGGGTAGTTGCGGCAATCAATCAGCTTGAGGCCGAGTCAACCGCCGACGCGGTGGCCAAAGTTGAAGCAGGCGATGCCATCACCGGCACGCTGTACTACTCCCTTTTCAAGGGCGAGGTCGACGCACTCCTAATGAACCAGGTGTGCCTCGATGTCTTCGCGCTTGGCAATCACGAGTTTGATGACAGTGACGAAGGCTTAGTCAATTTCCTTGACGGTTTCAACGACAGCGACTGTGGCACTCCCGTGCTCGCCGCCAACATCGAGCCGAAGGTAGGGACGCCGCTGGCGCCAGTGGCAGTTGACGACTACATCCAGCCATTTGCCATCAAGACCTACGGCGATCAAAAGGTCGGCTACATCGGCATCGACATCAAGCAGAAGACTCAGGTTTCGTCGAGCCCACTCGACACGACCGCATTCTTCGACGAGGTCGAAACCGCTCAGAAATACATTGACGTGCTCACCGCACAAGGCATTGACAAGATCGTGCTCGTAACCCACCAGGGCTACAAGAACGACTTGACGATGGCTTCGATGCTGAGTGGCGCCGACGCCATTATCGGTGGCGACTCACACAGCCTCATTGGCGACTTCAGCAAACTCGGGCTCTCACCAGAGGGCGAATACCCGACCATTGTTGAAGACAAGACCGGCCTTCCGGTCTGTGTCGTCCAGGCATGGCAGTACTCATACGTTGTTGGTCAGCTCAACATCCAATGGGACGAATACGGCCAAATCTATGAGTGCGGCGGAACCCCTCGCCTGCTCATTGAAGGTCCGTACATGCACGACATTCCTGATCCTGAGGATGCAGAGGAAGAAATCTCCGTTGCATACGAAGGCGCCGACCTCGCCAAGATTGAAGCATTCGTCGACGCAACAAAGGAGCTCCTTGTGGTTGCTCCCGATGCTGCGTCACAGACGATTCTCGACAGCTTCAGCGAACAGGTCGACATCCTGAAGATGACGGTCATCGGTACTGCGACTGAGGAACTCTGCTTGGCCAGAATCCCCGGCGACACCGGTCAGACCAAGTCGCCAACATGTGTCACTGAAGGGGTTCCCAACGGTGGCGACATCCAGCAACTCGTCACCTATGCGTTTGCGGATCGGGCATTCGACGCTGACATTGCGCTCCAGAACTCTGGTGGCGTTCGTGTCGACGTCGCAACCGGTGAGTACACCGTTGCAGACGCCTACACGCTCCTTCCCTTCGCCAACACAATCTTCAACCTCGAAATGACGGGGGCCGAGGTCAAGGCGTCACTCGAAGAGGGAGTCGCGAACATCATCGAAGAAGGCGGCTCATCGGGCGCCTTCCCTTACGCTGCCTACCTGCGCTGGGACGTCGACATGACGGCCCCCGCAGGTAGCCGCTTCACTAACCTTGAGTTCCGACAGAAGGGCACAGACACCTGGGTTCCCTTCGACCTGACTCGGACCTACACGGTGGCCGCCAATAGCTTCATGGCGACCGGTGGCGACGGTTATGTCACGCTCAAGGCAGTTGTTGCCGACGGTCGGGGTGTCGATACCTTCATCGACTATGCCCAGGGCTTCATCGACTACATCGAGCAAGATCTCGCAGGCACGATTGCTCGTGTTCCGGAGGCTGACTACTCGACTCAGGGATTCACTCCTGCTGCTGGCTAGCTAGAGCCTGGAACTGAAAGGGGATGCGCCTCGGCGCATCCCCTTTCTCGCGTCTGGCGACCAAGCGGCTATGGCTTCGGCCACTGCCCTGACTGAGGTTTTGCTTTGCCTGGCTTCGGACCAAGCGTCCAGCGCCTCCGCCAGGCGGCCGATTCTGGCCCATTGAGCTCTGGGGTCGTTCCGGCATGGCTCTTCTTGCGGGCGTTCCACCAACCGGTGGC
>JBBKWJ010000262.1:0-21613 GCA_037968895.1 Acidimicrobiales bacterium | reverse complement strand
TCTTCGGGGCTCAGGTCTGGTCGCTTGAAGACGATAACGTCGCCACGATTGATGTCGTGGAGCCGGTAACTGACTTTGTTAACCAACACCCGATCTTGGAGCTGCAGTGTGCTTTCCATCGACTCTGACGGGATCCAGAACGCTTGGAACAGGAACGCCTTGAAGACTAACGCCAGCGCGACTGCAGCGACGAGCACAGCGGCCCACTCGAGCAGGTCTTTCAACACCGACGACTCTTCCTCTTCGTCTTGGTCTTCGACGTCGAGATCAGGGACATCAGCGACGGCCACTGCGGTTTGACCGGCAACCGCCATCCCAACATCAGCCGCTGTCGCGTCGTCTCGGGGACTAAAAAGTCCTGGCGATATCGACTCAATCGGAGCGCTGTCTGGCTCGAAGGACACACCAGCGTAGCTGTCGTCCAAATAGTCGTCGGTTGCCATGGAGATGGAGCCTAACGTTCGTATCGAGCCAGGATGCGGCGGGCGGCATCAGTCCGCAGCGAGGCGGGTTCGCCGAAGCCCCCGCCCTCGATGACGGAGGACGATTGGCCGAGCCGCAAGAGCAAACGTTCGAGCCAAGGCCTGGCCGAAACCATGATGTCAATCACGGTCGAGCCATCAGCAAACGTCGAAACGACTTCGCACGGATACGTCTCGCTCACCCATGCGGCCTCAGGTCCCAGTTGGAGCCGCACAGTTGAGCCGGACGATTCGAATCCGGCACCGACAGTGGCCCATGTGTCTGGAGCCTTCTCTGGCCCAGCACGGCGTCCGCCATCGGGTCCGGCGTCTGGCTTCGTGTCGGTCGGAACCAGCGACCCGATGCGATCGACACGAAACAACCTGGCCCCACCCGCAGTTCCACAGAACGCCTCGACGTACCAGGCTCCGCTATCGGCGAATACTCGCCACGGCAGAATCGTGCGGTCCGTGAGCTCATCGCGTCCGTATGAGTAGTAACTAATCTCTAGCGCCTGTCCAGACCCTGCAGCATCGCGGAGTTCACGGAGCACACCCTGGTCGGCCTGGCCAAGGCGAACTTCGACACCGGCCTCGGGCGTGACATCGAGCGATGACGCCAGCTTCTCTAGAGCCCTGGCTAACGACCCGTCGACATCACTCCCCTGGACCGAGAGCAGCGCTTCGCTAGCCGCCAAGAGCGCAAGGCCCTGACCCGGGGTAAGCCGCATCGGCCGGCGAAAGAAGTCGGCGTAGCTGATCCAGATCTTGCCGTCCTCGATGATCACATCGACGAGCGCATCTGGTGAGTACGGCGGCAACCCAACCATGAAGACGACAGCGAGATCGTCAAGGAGCTGCTCTTCAGTGAGTCCGAAGTGTGTAGCCGCATCTGCTATTTCGACGCCAGGACGTTCCCGTAGCCACGGCATCAAGGCGAGCAGTCGCCTCATGCGATCGCCTGCGCTCTCCGACTTCTTCATGCCATGTCCCCGAGCAGATCGATGAAGTCAGCTCGGACCTGAGGAGGGCCGAGGATCTCGGCATGGTCGAGGAAACCAATGACGAACGAGAAAAAGGCATTCACTTGCACTACCGGCACGGTGAATATGACGTCGCCGTCATCGTTGAGCTCGCTCGTCGCCGCCTCTCCTAGCTGCTGCCTAGCCCAGGCAACTCGATCGGCATCAACCAGGAGCTGCACCTCAGTCACCAGATCGGGGCCGATTTCCCATGCCTGTCTGGCTTGGCGAGTCTCGTTTGCCGGTCGCTCGGCGGTCGCCGTTATCGCTTCTACCGTGACGCTTCCATCGATTCGGTTGAGCCTGAAATTGCGTTCCGCGTTGCGGTCGAGATCGAAGCCAGTGAGGTACCAGCGTCCGCGTTGAAAGTCGAGGCGCCATGGTTCAACACGACGCGAGTCGCCTCGGTAGATGAACCCGACGGTGTGTCGTGCGGTGATTGCGCTGAAGATCGGGCCGAGGTTCTCATCGCTTGGAATGGTTGCAACTGCACCGTTCGCTGACTGTTCCGCCGCTCCAGCCGACGCGCCAAGCTTCCAGAGCGCCTCGCCAGAGCCTAGATCGTCCAGCCGGATGGTGAGCGCCGCGAGGTTTAGCGCCGCCAACTCGTCTTGCTCAAGACCGGGGTCAGGCAAGTAGTACTGCTCAGGTGGGATGCGGTAGCCCAAGAGCGGCGGGTCAGTATGGGCGACACTCTCAACCACGAGCGGAATCCCGAGGGTGCGGAGATCATCTTTGTCGCGCTCAAAGGCCCGATTGAAGCTCGGTCCTGGCGGCGGATACCCCTCTACGAGTTCCCTGAGATCGTCGGCTGTAATCGGTATTCGAGTCTCGAGCAACACGGCGGTGAGGTTAAGGAGTCGCTCTACCTTGCTCACAGGCTCTCGATCAGTTTTGCGACTCGCTCGTCTTCACTCTTGAACGGGTCTTTGCAGAGCACCGTACGTTGGGCCTGGTCGTTGAGCTTGAGGTGCACCCAGTCGACGGTGTAGTCACGGCGCTTCTCTTTCGCAGCCCGAATAAAGTCGCCACGAAGCTTCGCCCGTGTATTTGGGGGCGGCGTGTCAATCGCTGCGAACATCTCCTCGTCGGTCAGCGTGCGCTCAAGCATGTCCCGAGCCTGCATGCGATAGAACAGCCCGGTCGATCGCCGGACGTCGTGGTACTGCAGATCAAGAAGCTGCACCCTGGCATCAGAGAGTTCGATGCCGTGTTTGGCCCGATAGGCCTCGATCAAGTTGTGCTTGATAACCCAGTCGAGCTCACGATCAAGTTTAAACGGGTCGACCTCCATCTGGGTCATCACGTATTCCCACATCTGAAGTGCCTTCATCTCGTCGTCAGGCAATCCCCTGGTTTCCGCATATCGGATGGCACGGTTCAGGAATTCCGTTTGGATCTCAAAGGCTGTGGCTTCCCGGCCATTTACCAACCGCACTGGACGTTTGAAGGTCAGGTCGTGACTGATCTCGCGGATAGCCCTGATTGGGTTTTCCATCGTCATGTCGCGTAAAACACACGCTGGGTCTTCAACCATCCGAAGGATGATCGCCATCGCTCCGACCTTCAGGTACGTCGTGTACTCACTCATGTTTGAGTCGCCGACGATGACGTGCAGTCGACGGAAATGCTCGGCGTCGGCGTGAGGTTCATCACGCGTATTGATAATCGGACGACTGCGGGTTGTTGCCGACGAGACACCTTCCCAAATGTGTTCGGCTCGTTGTGAAACGGCGAACAGTGGACCGCGAGCGCTCTGGAGCACCTTGCCTGCGCCGGCGTAGATTTGGCGACTCACGAGGAAAGGAATGAGTACCTCGTTGTAGTGCGCCATATCGTCTGTGCGGTTTGTCAGGTAGTTCTCATGACATCCATATGAGTTGCCGGCAGAGTCGGTGTTGTTTTTGAAGAGATGGATTGTCCCCCGGATTCCTTCGTCATGAAGTCGTTCTTCGGCCGCGCCAAGCAACTGCTCGAGGATGCGTTCTCCCGCCTTGTCGTGCACCACAACTTCGCCGATGGTCGAGCACTCAGCCGTCGCATATTCAGGATGCGAACCGACATCAAGGTAGAGCCGTGAACCATTTACGAGGAACACATTCGATGAGCGGCCCCACGACACAACCCGCCGAAACAGATAGCGGGCAACCTCGTCGGGGCTCAGCCGACGCTGACCGCGGGAGGTGCACGTGACGCCGTACTCCGTTTCGATTCCGTAGATTCGGCGCTGCACTAGGAGACCCTCGTATCGCTGTCGTCTACGGGGCGAGAAGCTGTGCGACGTCGGAGCGTTCGAGACGCCGGAAGCATCGGCCGGTTTCGAGGCGATCGAGCACAGCCACTTCGACCTCTTGGGTGGACAGGGTTCGGTCGGGGCCAGCGAGCGCAGCGACGGCCAACTTGATGGCGGCGCCAAGGTTCATGCCTTCGCTGAAGTCGGCCTCGAGTCGCTCGGTTAGCGCTTCTGCTCCGCCGCCGAGTGCTGCAAAGTTTTCCTTGTCAGACACCGAACCGTCGTAGCGAATGTGGAAGAGCCGATCGCCGTCTGGCTCGAATCCGATGGCCGTGACAAGGATCTCGACCTCAAGCGGTTTCATCTCGTGAGTGAAGATCTGGCCGAGCATCTGGGCGTATTGATTGGCGAGCGCTTGCGAGTCGACGTCGTCGCGGCTGTAGAGGTAGCCCTTGGTGTCAGCGTGGCGAATGCCAGCGATGCGGAGCTGGTCGTACTCGTTGTAGCGGCCAACGCCAGCAAAGGCGATGCGGTCGTAGATCTCGCTGATCTTGCGCAGGTTTCGTGATGGGTTCTCAGCAACGAGCACAATGCCGCCATCGAAGACGAGGGCAACGAGCGATCGACCGCGAGCGATGCCCTTCTGGGCGTAGTCAGCCCGGTCTTTCATCATCTGCTCGGGTGCGACGTAATACGGCATGCTCATTAGGCTTCCCCACTTTCGGCGATCTCGGCGAGGATCGTCTGGAACCGGGCGGCGATGTCGTCTTCCTCCAGCTCGGCATAACCGTCGCTGTCGATTACGGCGATGATCGGATAGATGCCTCGCATCGGGTCTGGTCCTCCCGTGGCGGAGTCTTCGTCAGCTGCGGTGAAGAGCGCCCTGAGTACCAGGTTGACTGCTGTCGATTGATCTTGGGACCGGCGATAGCCGAGTTTCACGACGGTTTTGGCGTGGAGCGAGCCCGAGCCAGAGGCAATGTAGTCTTCCTCCTCGTAGCGGCCGCCAGTCACGTCGTAGGCATACAAGCGGCCGTGATCTCGGCGCCGGTCGTAGCCAGCAAAGATTGGGACAACGGCCAGACCTTGCATCGCGGCAGGCAAATGGTTCCGCACCATCTGGGAAAGCTGATTTGCCTTGCCCTCGATGGAGAGAGAATGTCCCTCGACTTTCTCGTAATGTTCCAATTGCAGCTGAAACATCTTGACCATTTCGATTGCCGGGCCAGCGGCACCGGCAATAGCGACGCCGGACCACGCGTCAGCGGGAAAGACTTTCTGCATCGTGCGGTGAGCGATGAGGTTTCCTGATGTCGCTCGCCGGTCGCCCGCGAGCACAACGCCGCCCTGATAACGGACCGCAACCACGGTCGTGCCGTGCGTGATTTCAAGTCGTTCGTCGTTTGATACGAACTCAAAGCTCACGGAAGCCCCCATACGTTCGAGCACCGCAGCGAGGCTGGGTCCAGGGTCATCTGAAGTCGAGAAGATTGGCAGCGTCATAGAGCTAGCAACACTACCCGGTCTGGGCGTCGGCGTAGAAGCTTACTGCCCGCCCTTTTGGATATAGCTCTTCACGAAGTCTTCGGCATTGGTCTCAAGGACCTCGTCGATCTCGTCGAGCAGATCGTCGATCTCGGTCTTTAGCTTCTCGCCCGAGGCCGAGGCGGTCGGTGAGTCAGCGACTTCGTCGCCGCTGGTCCGGCCTGGTGTTTTCTTGATTTGCTCTCGTTCAGCCATCGCGAACTCCAGTTCTTTTATGAGGCCGCCTTAGTGCGTACCCCATGTTGCCTAGGCCCCTAGTTTGTCGAGAAGCTCCCGGGCCGTAGCGCTCTGATCAAGGATGCTACCCACATGTGCCTTTGTACCTCGGGTCGGCTCCAACATTGGAATCCTTCGTAGCGGATCATCACCGAGGTCAAACACGATCGAGTCCCAGTTCGCAGCGACCACCTCATCAGGAAACTTCTGCAGGCAGCGGCCACGGAAATAGGCACGAGTGTCTTCAGGCGGCTCAGTCGCTGCCACCATCGCATCGTCGTCGGAGACAAGCTTCTCTAGCCCAACGCGCTGAGCGAGCGACTTCGCAGGCCGCAGATCGTGGTATTGAAGGTCGAGAAGACGCAGCCTTGGGTCATCCCAGTCACAGTCGTGACGATCACGGAAACCGTCAATAAGACGAAGCTTGGCAATCCAGTCGATCTGGTTGGCGAGAGTCATTGGGTCGGTTTCGAGCCCAACAAGAACATCATGCCATCGGGCCAAGACGGCAGAACCGGCGTCATCGCCACCAACCGATTTGAACGAGTACTCCTCTGACCACTCAATGGCCCGACGGTAAAGATCCCATTGGATCTCAAGGGATGTTGCCGATTTGCCGGTGTCGAGTTCGAGCGGGTGGGTGAGGCTGAGATCATGGCTCACTCGTTGCAGGGAGTACACCGGGTTGCGAACCCGTGGCAGATCCTTCAGCGCCCCGTCTTCGAGCATGGCGAAAACTATTGAACTCACTCCGACCTTGAGGAAAGTGGCAACTTGGGAAGGATTGGCGTCGCCAACGATGACATGGAGGCGCCGGTATCGCGCCGGGTCTGCGTGCGGTTCGTCGCGAGTGTTGACGATCGGGCGCTTCAACGTCGTTTCGAGTCCGACTTCCTCTTCAAAGTGTTCGGCTCGCTGGGTGATTTGATACGGAACACTCGTTGATCCAACGCCGGCGAGCTCTGAACCGACCTTGCCCGAGCCCGTGTAGATCTGCCGCGTGATGAAATGAGTGGTGGCCGCCGCAACGATGTCTGGAAAGGGCGTTTCCCTGGCCAGCAGGTAGTTTTCGTGGCATCCGTATGCATTGCCCTTGCGGTCCGAATTGTCTTTGTAGAGCACAATTTCTTGACCTTCAGGCAATAGCTTTTGGG
Source organism: Acidimicrobiales bacterium (assembly GCA_037968895.1). GTDB lineage: Bacteria > Actinomycetota > Acidimicrobiia > Acidimicrobiales > SZUA-35 > JBBKWJ01. The sequence continues at coordinate 14,982 of JBBKWJ010000262.1, read as the reverse complement.
CCGCCGTCATCGAGTCAATTGCGATGAGTTCACCTGCCCGGTCATACAGCACCGCCGACAGCGCCGTCGCACACTCTGGCGTCGATATCTCAGGGTGTGCATGATCGACGTAGTACCGCGCACCGTTGGTCAGCACAGTATTCACAAGGTGGGTGTCGACCTCAGGTGGATACGCGAAATCGAAGTCGCCGGGCATCCGAGCGTCGGCTCCAGGCGATTCGCCGAGAAAGTCCCACGAGATAAGCGACATCTCACGGTTGACGCGGCCCGCCTGCCGGCCGACGTATGCGTTAATGACAAGCGACGAGGCCGAAACCGGGTTCCAGTCGTCGGTGCCGTGCACCATGACGCCAAGCTCGGTTTCGATCCCTACGATTTTCGGTACGGCCACGAGTCCTCGTGTCGGATGTGCTGTTAGAGGTATTGCCCGGTGGCGACCTGCTCGATTGAGCGACCACCGTGGCGATCTTCACCGTCTTGGCTGATGAGCGTACGCACATAGACAATGCGCTCGCCCTTCTTGCCAGAGACTTTCGCCCAATCGTCTGGGTTTGTTGTGTTCGGGAGATCTTCTTGTTCTTTGAACTCTTGGGTCACCGAGGCCAGGAGATCTTCAAGCTTGATACCGCGTTCACCACTGTCGAGGAGTCGCTTGATAGCGAGCTTCTTGGCCCGCCGTACGATGTTTTCGATCATGGCGCCCGAGGAGAAGTCGCGGAAGTAGAGGATCTCTTTGTCGCCGTTTTGATAGGTGACCTCGAGGAAACGTGTCGCGTCGTCTTCGCGATACATGAAGTCGACGGTTTTCGAGATCATTGCCTGCAGCGCATCTTCGCGATGAGCGTATTCGCCAATCTCGGCCTCGTTCAGAGGAAGGCTGCTCGTGAGGTAGCGACGGAAAATTGAACGGGCAGCGGGTTCTTTGGGTCGTTCGATCTTGATCTTCACGTCGAGACGACCTGGTCGCAGAATTGCGGGGTCGATCAGGTCCTCACGGTTTGACGCGCCAATCACGATGGTGTTCTTGAGCGCCTCGACACCGTCGATCTCGGCCAGAAGCTGAGGCACGATGGTCGACTCGATATCTGAGCTGATTCCGCTACCTCGTGTGCGGAAGAGCGATTCCATCTCGTCGAAGAAGATGATGACGGGCCAGCCCTCGTCTGACTTCTCGCGCGCCCGCTCGAAGATTAATCGGATCTGACGCTCGGTCTCACCGACGTATTTGTTGAGGAGCTCGGGCCCCTTGATGTTCAGGAAATAGCTGCGGGCCTGAGCATCGCCCGAGACCTCTGCAACCTTTTTGGCCAGTGAGTTCGCTACGGCTTTAGCGATGAGTGTCTTGCCGCAACCAGGAGGACCGTAGAGAAGGATGCCCTTCGGTGCGGGAAGCTCGTGCTCGGCGAAGAGATCGGCGTGCAAGAACGGAAGCTCAACGGCATCGATGATGAGCTCGATCTGCTCGGCCAGGCCACCGATGTCGTCATAGCTGACGTCTGGCACCTCTTCGAGCACAAGGTCTTCGACATCGACCTTTGGAAGCTTCTCGACAAGCATCGATGAGCGGACGTCGAACATGAGGTGGTCGCCAATCCGGAGCTTCGTCTCCGAAAGTCGCTCGGCTACTTCGGCGACACGTTCTTCGTCGCCCCGTCCAAAAACGATGGCTCGGCGTCCTCCGTCGAGAATCTCTTTGAGAGTGACGACTTCACCCGCGGTTTCGACTCCGCGAGACATCACAATGTTGAGCGACTCGTTTAGCACTACTTCAGTGCCTCGCTCGAGGGATTCAGCGTCGATACCGGGATGCAGCTCAACGCGCATCTTGCGGCCGCTGGTGTAGATGTCGGCCGTGAGATCGTCGTTCAGGCCAAGGAATGTGCCGTATGCCGATGGCGGCTTGGTGAGCTTGTCGACTTCTTCTCGCAACGCGGCAATGTGCTCGCGTGCTTCTCGAAGCGTGTAGGTCAGCTTCTCGTTCTGCGTGATGGCTTGAGCAAGCTGGCCCTTGGTGTCGAGGAGCCGCTCTTCAAGCGTCCGGACGCGCTTCGGGGCGTCTTGCAGCCGACGCCGCAGACTAATGATTTCTTCCTCATTTGACTTGAGTTGCATCTGCAACTCGGCCAATTCGCTTTCGTATTCGGAAAGCCTGCGTTCGTACTCTGAGCTAGAAACGGCCCTACCTCCCGGTGCGTAGGTACTTCGGACACTACACGTCCTATCGGATGGATGGGATTCAGTTCAAGAGTTCTGTGTCTCTCTCAATATGAACGCAAGAATCTTGGCTTCCTCGCGCCACGAGTCGTAGCGCCCTGAGGGCCCGCCGTGTCCCGACTCAAGGTCGGTCAAAAGAAGCACGGCTCGATCGCTTTTATTGTGCTCTCTGAGCCGCTGCACCCATTTGGCCGGTTCCCAATAACTGACCCGCGGGTCGTTCAGGCCAGCAGTGGCCAGGATCGCGGGATAGGCGACGTCGCTGACGTTTTCATACGGCGCATATGCCCTCATCGCTTCGTAAATTTCCTTTGATGAAGCCGGATTTCCCCATTCTTCCCACTCGCCCACCGTGAGCGGCAGCGAAGGGTCGAGGATCGTATTGAGGGCGTCGACAAATGGCACCTGCGCCACCACACAACCGAAAAGCTCAGGAGCGAGGTTGGCAACAGCACCGACGAGGAGGCCACCAGCAGAACCACCGCGACATGCGAGTTGGTTCGGCTCGGTGAAGCCCTCTGCGATGAGGTGTTTCGCGCACGTGACAAAGTCAGTGAAAGAGTTGCGCTTCTTCTCAAACTTTCCGTTGAGATACCACTGACGACCCATCTCGCCACCGCCACGAACGTGGGCGATGGCGAACGTGTAACCACGATCGAGTAACAGGAGTCGAGCGGTCGAGAAGACTGGCTCGGTAGCGATCTCATATGCGCCGTAGCCATACAGCACACACGGTCCAGGGCCGGCTGGTCGATCGCGCCGCCAGACAAGCGAGATCGGGATTTGTGTGCCGTCTTCGGCGGTCGCCCATTCGCGCCGAGTGTCGTAGTCGGCTGCGTCGAAGCCACCGAGCACCTCGGTTTGCTTGAGCAGCGTCCGCTCGCCAGTATCCATGTTGACGGTAAACACCGATGGCGGAGTGACCATCGAGCTGTAGCCGAAACGAAGAATATTTGTGTCGACGCTCGGGTTGGCGCCGCCCCATGTTGCGTAGACCGGCTCCCTCTGCTCGATCACCGTGTCGAGGGTACCGTCCCATCTCATGGCCCTGAGCTGAGTGTTGCCGTTCGTTCGCTCGAATAGCACGAGGTGATCGTCGAAGACGTCGATGCCGGTAAGCATCACATCGTCGCGACCTTCAATGAAAGGCTGCCAGTGGGCCCGGCCCGGCGTCGCGACCGGTGCCGTCATGAGCTTGAAATTCTCGGCTTCAAAATTGGTGAGCACGAGCATTCGGCCGTCGTGGTGGCAGATCGAGTATTCGATTCCTTGATGCCGCGGCTCGACGCAGGTCAGCGCATCTGTCGGGCTGTCTGATCGCAGAATCCAAACCTCGTCGGTCGTAACCGACGATGCGGCGACATGAATGTAGACATCATCCTTGTCACGGCCGACGCCACAGTTGAAGCCCTCGTCATGCTCCTCGAATACCAGCACGTCTTCGTCTTGGCCGGTTCCAGCAACGTGTCGCCACACCTGGTGTTGGCGATGGGCCTCGTCAGCCCTGGTGTAGAAGAACGTGACGTTGTCGGCGGCCCATGCCGATCCGTATGCGACATTTTCGAGCACATCGGGGAGATCTGACCAGGTTCCGTCTTCGTTGAACTCTCTAATTCGCAGCTGGTACCGCTCATCGCCGTCCCGGTCGGCGGCCCAGAGGAGGCGGCAATGGTCGAGCGACACCTCGAACACACCAATCTCAAAATAGTCTGCGTCGGCCGCCTCGACGTTTTCGTCGAGCAGCACGAACTCCTCATCGTTGCCGACTTTGCGTCGGCAGTGAATTGGATACGACGTTCCCTCAACGGTTCGCGTGTAGTAGGACCAGCCGTCTTTTTCGACAGGGACCGAAAGGTCGGTCTCCTTGATCCGTCGCTTCAACTCGTCAAAGAGTTCTTCTTGCAGCGCCACCGTGTCGGCCAACATTGACGAGGTGTAGGAGTTCTCAGCCTCGAGATGAGCGAGCACGTCTGCTGAGTCTTTGGTCCGGAGCCAGGCGTACTCGTCGGTTGTCGTGTCGCCCCAGATCTCTCGAACTTCAGGAATCTTGGCTGCTACAGGCGCGTTGGTCTGCCGAGAGAGGTCATTCATTGCATGCATGTTATGACGCCAAGTCGCTGGCCCAGGCGAGAACGACTAAAACCTCTCCATGACGTCAACGCCCCGCACGTTTCCCCAACATTTCTTCCAGCCAGACGAGGGATCTTGCCAGATCCTCCTCGTTCGCCATGGCCAATCTGCCGCTCTCTTCGAAGGGCAACCCTTCCCGATGGTCGAAGGCCAAGGCGATCCCCCTCTTTCCGAACTTGGCGAATGGCAGTCAACCCAGGCTGGGCTGCGACTAGCCAGTGAACCAATTGACGCGATTTACGCCAGCTCGTTGCAAAGGACTTCGCAGACTGCTCAGCCTCTAGCTGACAGGCTCGGACTCCCCGTCGCCATCGACCCTGACTTGCGCGAGGTCCATCTCGGCGAGGGTGAAGGCGGCAAGTTCCGCATCATGGTCGCTGACGGGCATCCCGCCGCAGCGGCGATGCGAGCCAAGGGCGAGTGGGGCGAGATTCCTGGAGCGGAGACGAACGAACAACTCAGGATGCGAACCGTGCGAGCCGTTGAGCGCATTGCGGCCGCCCATACCAACCAGCTTGTGGCGGTGTTCTGCCACGGGGGTGTGATCGGAAGCCTGTTCGGCCATGCAGCTAGCGTGAACCCATTCCTTTTCAGCGGGGCCAGGAACGCCTCGATCAACCATCTCGTCATCGCTCCCGATCGCTGGATCATTCGCCTCTTCAACGACGGCGCACACACCGGCTCGCTCACCGCCGACGCTGATCCCCCGACGTAACCTGAGGGGCGGAATGTCCGCCTTGGCCTCGAGCCGGTCTGACTAGGTAGATCCCTCACTTTCGAATGGCCATCACCTACGGTACGGTCATGCACACGGACTGTGGTCACCGCCAAAGGGCTTTGACTGCTGTTCGCGCTGGTGCCGAGAGAAGCAGCAGTGGGCGAACAAGAAATCGGAGTTTGGGCGAATCGGCGGACGATTCGTGAAGATAGGTAGGAGGGGTCCAACTTCTGGACCGCATATCGGCGGCCTCAACGTAGGTGGAATGGCGGAACATTTCTGGCGAACGCGAATAAGGACGGCCTCGGCCATCCTGCTCTTTGGCACAGCGCTGCTGTGTCTTGTTGACGCGCTCGATCGCCAGTCGAAGGGCCAGCACGTCGGACTCGCCATCACATTGAGCCTCTGCCTCGTCGTCACCGGAGGGCTTTCACTCGTCATGCCGTGGCGCTCAATCGGACCGCTATGGCGTGCAATCCCCTTTCTCACTGTGGTGGCGGCGACGATGGCTGCCATTTCTGACGGCGCCATTTTTAGCTCTCCAAATGTCGCCGTCGGCTTGTCCGTCGTCGGCGCGATGGCACTGACCTACCTCGGAGTTGTATCCAGGCCTGGGGTAGCCCTACTGGGCGGCTTGGTCGTTCTCGGGGTGATGCTCGTCGCCTCGATTCAAGAGCCAGACGCCGTTGGCCTCGCCGTACCACTATTCGCCATACCAGTTTCGGCCCTCGTTGCTGAACTTATTAGTGCCCTTGCCGCTCGCACCAAAACCATCTCTGATCGTGACGTGCAACGGATCGCTCGCCTCACCAAACTCGAAGACGTCCTCCGTGGGTTCCGACGCCCAGGCTCACTGATCCAGGCCGCTGACCAAGTCGCTATTGCGGCTCGTGACATCTTTGAAGTTCAGCGTGTGACGGTGGTGTTGCGAGACGCTGCTGGTGGCCTGATCCCGGTAACGATCGGCCCTCCAAGCCCTCGTGCCCCCGACAAAAGCACGGCCGATCTTGTGTCAGAAACGATTGGTGGCAAAGAGCCGCTGCTCGTGCCGACTGGCTATAACGGAACCATGCTCGTGCTGCCACTCCCCGCAGCCGAGGCGCCCGCCGGAGCGGTGCTCGTCTACCCCGTGCCCGACGACGATCCGAGCTTCACACTCGACCTCGCTCGGTTGTTCGGCGTCCAGGTCGGTATCGCTATCGAACATCTTTTCGAGATCGACAAGCTCTCAAAGGCAAGCACTCGAGACGAACTCACTGGACTCGGGAACCGGCGCCACGCCGACGCTCTGCTGCAGGCTTTGCAGGTTGGCGACGCCGTCATCGTTCTCGACCTCGACGGCTTCAAGCGAGTCAACGACACGTTCGGGCACCCGGCCGGCGACGAGGTTCTTCGTGAGCTAAGTGCTCACCTCCAAGATGCGCTTCGTGACTCCGATACTTCTGCCCGTCTTGGTGGCGACGAGTTCCTCATCGTTGCGAGGCGAGCCCATGCCGACCCGCTCGCCGTCGCCGAACGTGTCATCAACGGCTGGAGCTCAGCCAACCACGCACAGACCACGCTGAGCGCTGGAGTCGCCCTCCATCAGCCGGGCGTCAAGCCAGACGACACCTTCCAACGGGCCGACCAGGCGCTGCTGAAGGCCAAGGCTGCGGGCAAGAACCAGGCCAACCTCTATACGACCGACGTCGAGTAGTTCTCAGATTGCGCCTGCTAAATGGCGGGCGCTGGTGTGAGGAAGAAGACGATCACGACGTAATGAGCGGCAATAGCTGCAATCACCAGCGCGTGAAATACCTCGTGAAAGCCGAACCAACGTAATGAGGGATTGGGCACCTTTACGGCGTAGATAAGCCCGCCAATCGTGTGCAGCAGTCCCCCGACCACGATGAGAGCAAGCCCTGCTCTCGTTAGCGCTTGCTCCAACTGGCCGATGCCGGGGATGATCGCCCAGCCGACAAGCATGTAGAGCAGCACAGTGAGCCAGCGGGGACCCCTGGTCCAAAACACCTGGCTCAACGCTCCCCCGATAGCTCCGACCCAGACTGAGCCGAGCACAATCTTCTGAAGAGTTGGTTCCAGAGTCGTCAGTACGATCGGTGTGTACGTCGCCGCAATCACGAGGAAAATCATGGCGTGGTCGAGCCGCTGGAATATGCCTTCAGCTCGCGTGCCCCAGAACAGGCAGTGATAAAGGCCAGATATTCCGAACATTCCGATGACTGCCGCTGCATACAGCGCGATCGATCCCCGATTGTCGGTGGCCGTCGCGATCACAATCGGAAACAACACAATGGCGACTACCGCCGCCACGAGGTGCGACCAGCCCCGAAGATACGGCCGAGCTGGAATCAGCGGGCTGCTCAACGCTGAGTCAAGGGTCGTAGACATAGGCGAATCGTAGATGGCATTGCGAACTAGCGGGAGGCGTCTTTCGTCACATAACCGCGAAAATCGGCCGAGAAATTCAACCGAGTAGGGCTTGGTTTCCTTCAACGACAGCGGGTGCTGCGCCAGGCCGAAGCTCAACTATCGCAGCGTCGACCTCTTGCTTCACACCTGCGAGTGGCAACACGTTGAGCACACCTTGACCATTCTGCAAGAGATCGATGAGCTCCTGTCCAGAGCGAACGACAACCGACTTTTTGCCGTTGATGACGAGGTTGGCGCTAGCAACGTCTTTGCCAAGCTGCTCTTTAAGGAACTGGAATACATCTCGAACCGAATCAAGCCGGAGGCCCGCGTCTAGCAGTGTCTTGATGACCTTCAGCTCAAGCAAATCGTTGTAGCTGTAGGCACGACGTGAGCCGGATCCGGTCGCATCGAGCACCGATGGCCGCACGAGTTCGGTGCGTGCCCAGTAGTCGAGTTGACGGTAGGTGATACCGACAATTTCTGCTGTGCGCTTGCCACTGAAGCTTTGCTGAACCGACATGAGACCTCACGTTGACGTAATTACGTTGATGCAATCATATGGAGCCTCGCGCGGACAGTCAACGACCACGCGCGCAGAGCGCGACCACTCACGCGCTCAACGCGCGAATTTCCCTACGGAGAAGACGCCTCTCCGCGTTGCATAAAATTCAGGATTTCTTCCTCAGCGACGTCCGAATCGCCTCACCAAGGTTCAAATGGCACACTGGCGGCGTGATTGCCACCCCTCACCACGCCCTTCTTGAGGCCGCATTCGGTCATGTGCAGGTTCTGGCCATGGCCGATGCAAACAAGGGTCGCGGCATTTTCAGCGACATCACTCGAATCGAGCTCGCCGCTACTACTGCCGATGTTCCCCAATTCGTGATCGTAAAAGAGCCAACGTCTGGCCCCAACGGCCAGATTTCACTTGACTCCGGCGCGTGCCAGCGGGAGCAAGATGCGTACCGTTCGCTCACACCGCGGAGCCCTGTCCGCTCCCCCGAGTGCTACGCCACCGACGACGAAGGGCGGCTCCTGCTCGAAGACCTCACTGACGCTCGCTGGGTCGAGCAATCGGTTGGGGTTAGTGGAGCCGACGCCATCGCTGTCGTCGAGGCGCTGGGCCGATTCCATCACCACTGGGAGAATCGCCTCGATTCGCTTGAACCTCGGGTACGAGTCAACGCACTAGCAAAAGTGCCAAGGTCGCGCTTCGATCAGGGATGGACCGCGCTCCAAGACGTATACCTTGATCGCCTTCCCGCCGGAGCGCAGACGGCGTACGCACTACTTGCCGCTCACGTCGACGAAAGCCTCGCCGCCTACGCCGCCATCGCCGGGCACACCGTGACTCACGGCGATCCGCGCATCGACAATATTTGTTTCGTCGACAACATTCCCATCTTCTTCGACTGGCAACAGGTTGCCATCCAGCCGGGAACCGCCGACCTTGCCTGGTTCATCGCCACAAGCCTGACTCCCGAGGCGCGACGCCAGGAACGCCGAGAGATCGTGACCCACTACGCCGAGGCGGCTGGCCGGCCGCATGCCGTAGTAGAAGCGGAGCTTTCGATGAGCTGGCTTCTGCCCGGACTGATGTCGATGCTTCTCGCCACGCGGGTCCCTGAGAGCGAGCAAGCAGCGTCGTTCATTCTTGAGAGTCTGCGCCGAATCGGAACTGTGCTCGCCGACGAACACGTCCTGACCCAAATAGTTCGGGTATCAGGTACGTGAACTATTTGAAGTCTTCGGGCTTGACGTCGTCGAGGAAGCGTCGAAGCTCCTCAACCATCTCGTCTTCTTCGGCCTCAGACTCGTCCTCGACTTCGACGATGCCTGCCTCGTCGATCAGAGATTCTTCAGCGAAGATCGGGATCTGAGCCCTGGCCGCGAGCGCTATTGCGTCGCTTGGCCGGCAAGAGAAGGTGACGGACTCGCCCGCTGCTGTCTCGAGAAACAGTTCGGCGTAGTACGTACCTTCCTTCATCTCGGTGATGACAACCCGGTCAAAGGAGGCATCAAGCCCATCCACTACTGCAGTGAAGAGGTCGTGAGTCATTGGCCGGGCTGTAGGTGTTGCGGACAAGGCGAGATCGATGGCATGCGCTTCTGGTCCACCGATATAGATCGGAATCGTGCGCCGCTCACCAGCAGATTCCCGAAGTAACAAGATCGGGGCGTTGGTCGGCATCTGCACCCTCACACCAACGAGTTCCATTTCGACGGTCATGGGGCGATCTTACTCGACTTCTGGTCGAGTGGATTACCGGACGACAACAGATCTAGCCGGCCGGGTATTGACACTCGATGTACCAGTCTTGCGTGCCGTCTGGCGGTGCGAGTCCGGTGATGGTCTGAATCGGTGCCGGGTCGGGAGAACCGGCTGACAGGTTCTCCCAGTAGGCGGTGCGCAGTGCGCTGCACGACGGCTCGGATAGTCCAATGAGGAGCGCTCCGTGAACCCCAACCGAGCCAATGTTCGAATCTGTCGTTTCGTATGACAATTGAGTACGTGCTTGCTTGTCGACACGTCGGCTGGCTTCAAGTTGAGATGAACGCTCAGAGATGCAGTAGTGCTGCAACACTTCCAGATCGTCTGGTACGAACCCAGGACCTTCCCTAAACAGCTCTATGTCGGGGAATCCAAGCGCTGTATGCGTGTCGCCGACTTGTGCCGATTGGGAGCGAAGAATTAACGATCCATCGCCTGGCACCAGTTCGCCGATGCCGCACTCGATGACAAGTGCGAGCGCTGAGCGGCCGGTGCCCTGCGGCGAAGCAATCGCAAAAAGAGTTCGCTCGCCGTTCAGGCCGCCAGTTCGACAGCCGCCGTACACAACTGGATCAGTGATGTCGATCGTGTCGTCAACGCCGTACCGACATAAGCCGCAATCAGGCCCGGCATCGGCGGCGAGCATCCTGCGCTCCTCGACCAAAGCGGGACCCGTAGTGGCTCGTATGGCCTGGACGTATTCGAACGATGCGCCGTTTGGTGAGTCGGAGCACAGCAGCAACGAACGTTCGCCGGAAGCGAATTCGATCTCGGTCACCACGGAGCCGGGGCCGAGCGACATCTCGAGGGTTTGCACCGGCGGCGTAGTGACCGGCGTAGGGACCGGCACCGTCGTGCCAGCGATATCGGAATCGGGCGAGGCAGTCGACCGTCCTGCAACAAACGCCAGTCCTCCGACGCACAGCGCAGCAACTACTGCGAACGCAGTCCGGGGATCGATTCCCCGTTTTACGACCTGGCTGTCGACGATCTTTGGGTCATCGCGCCATGAGCCCACAGCAGCTTACGCTCCCGGGAACTCGTCCTTCAGGAGCTGCGCCATCAGAATCGACCGCAGCGAGTCTGCAAGCCCAGTCAAATCGTCGAGCGCTTCTTGCGACTCCTGGCGGGCCGCTGGCGCTCGTCGATGGAACTGAGGGCCCACGATCTGGGAGAAGAGCCCGACCTCGCGTTCTGCGTTCAATCGGAACGAACGCAGGTGCCGTGGATCGAGACCGTGGTCAGCAAAGCGGGTACCGATCTTGGCGACCTCGACCGCGGTGGTGTCGTACACGATCGAGGAGCCAGCTTTTCGCCCGTGGACAAGACCGTGTCGCTCGAGTTCATTGAGCAAGGCTGAACTGCAGCCAGCTTCCTCCAGCAGTTCGTCTCTTGAAAGGGCAACAACGGCAGCGTTCATCGAACGATCAACTTTCTTCGCCGCAGCCTTCTTGGCTGCAGTCTTCTTCGGCCGCTTTAGCGGGTCCGCAGCTTCGGGCATAGGTCTGGTGGCTTCGGCTTTGACCGGCGCTGCGGCCTTTGGTGCTGCTACGTGAGCGACTTCGTTGCTGACTGGCGCTGAAGCTGTGGTGATTGGCTCTTCGGTGATTGGCGCTGCGGCACCAGCGGCAGCAGGCGGAACCTCAACCTCTGCAATAGCTTCGCTAGACGGGACCTCTACCTCAGCTCGATGCGCCGCAACATCGGAAGTGTCGTCGTCGTCATCTTCGAATCCAAGAGTGCGTTGTTCTGGGCCAGTATCGGGGAACGGACCACCCTCTTCAAAGACGACTTCGCCAGAGTCCAAACGTTCTCGAATAATTTTCAGCGGCAAGTAGTGATCTCGCTGTTGGATCAACACCCAACGGAGCCGATCGAAGTCTTCGGGGTAAAACCGGCGATAGCCGGACGGTGTTCGTTCAGGGTCAATAAGACCTTGACCCTCAAGGAATCGGATCTTCGAGATCGTGACCTCGGGGAACTCGTCCTGCAGAAGGTTGAGCACCTCGCCGATCGACCAGTGCTCGCGTCGTTTGTAGCTCATTCGTCACCCTCAAGTGAAAGGTAAACGAGCTTAAACTTGCCTATTTGCAGCTCTGCACCGTCAGTTAAGGTCGACCGTTCGACTCGGTCCTTATTGACATATGTGCCATTGAGACTCCCGGCGTCGACAACTACAAAGCCTTCAGGCGTTCGATGAACCTCGGCATGGCGTCGTGACACGGTGATGTCGTCGAGAAAGATGTCGCTCTCTGGATGACGCCCGATGGAGATCAAGTCGGCATCGAGGGCGATGCGACTTCCTCGCTTTGGCCCTTGGCGCACGACCAGCACTCCCTGCGGAACGCCTGTTGCCGTACCGGCGCCGACGGTGTCGTGGAGCTCGGTCTTGTGGGTTTGATCTTCGAGCGACAGCGGGGCACCGCACGACGCGCAGAAATTGGCGCCGATCGGGTTCTCATGCGAACAGTTCGAGCAATGGCTGGCCACGCCTAGCCCTCTGTCAGCGCAACGTACGCCGCTGCATCGAGGAAGCTCGACAGATCAGTGTCTGAGCTGACGGATACCTCGAATATCCAGCCTTCACCGTAAGGGTCTTCGTTCAAGCGCTCCGGGGCATCAGCAAGCAGTTCATTGACCGCTGAGATGGTTCCATCAAGCGGCGAAAAGATGTCGGACACCGACTTCGTCGACTCGACTTCACTGACTGAATCACCAGCCGATACTTCGTTGCCAACCGTCGGCAGGTCGACATACACAACATCGCCAAGGGCGTCTTGGGCGTAGTCGGTGATTCCTACACGGACGACTCCGTTGTCGCCGGTCTTCAGCCACTCGTGGTCTGTAGAGTAGCGGAGCTCTTCAGGTGTGTTCATGGTCATACGCTAGCCGACTGAACGCGGGGAGCAAGCCTCTGGGAATGATCGTTGCGCAGCTCACCGCGCTCGAAGCTGCCAGCGAGCGGCCGGCAGATACTGGAAGAGTAGCGAGAACCAACTGTAGGCGATGCCGGGAATCACAAATATCCACGACAGCCACTGGAGAATAGGAGCGTACGCAAGCGTCGATTGGGCGCCGAGGAACATCGGGAACGCGAACATCAACAAGAAGGCGCCCGTCTTGCCTTCCCACGTCACATCGAACGGTTTCACACCGAGCGCAGCCAGGGCGATCGCGGCGACCGCAACGAGGGCTTCGCGTGCGAGCGCAAGCACTGCCACCAACAACGGCACTGAGCCGTCGATGACAATCGCCGGAATAGCCACAACGAGCATCAATCGGTCGACGGTCGGATCGAACAGCTTGCCGAATTCGGACATCTGATTGAACCGCCTGGCGATGTATCCATCGACCCAGTCCGTTGCCCCGAGCCCACCAAGAAGCCACGCCGCGGCCGCTCGATTGTCCTTCGAGAAGAGCAGCCAGACAAACACCGGGATGCACAGCAACCGAACAAAGGTGAACAGATTAGGAACCGTCAGCACCTCGGCCCTGGTCAATTGCACGTCGCCTAGCATACGCAGCCTTGATTCCTTAGCTTCGGTAGAACAGCCACACGCCGTTTACCTTGTCGGCGTACACAATCTCAAAGCCGTATTGCTGCATCCCATCGTTGAATTCAGACCTCTGAATATCACGTTCGGCGTTGGTGACCGCTGGCAGCGTTCGTTCGTCAATGAGCACCGCCCTGACCTGGGCAATGGCGAAAATGACCTGTGGTTGCTCGGTTGAGCTCAATTCGTAGAGCCAGCGACGTTCGGCTAGCGATGCCAGCGCGGTTGGCGACGCACGAACTGCATCATCGGCGTCAAGCAACAGCGTCGCCTTGAGTACTGAGGCGTCAGCGGCGCTGGTGTCGTTCCACTCCCACGGTGCTCTGTACGGCGAATTTGGGGCCTGGCTTACGAAGCCGAGGAAGGCTGCAGCAACCAGCGCAGCCAACACGCGACCGTCGACGAAGATCCGGTCGACTCCCCTATTGCCGAGACGGCTGATGGCAAATGTGCTGCCGATCATCATGAACGCGAAGAGCAGAGCGGCGCGCTCTGCAAACGCATCGGGACTCGTTGTCGCAACGAGTAAGACCGCAGTCAGCGGAAGGGCCGGGAACACATGGCGGAGCGAGAGTAAAGGAAGAAAGATCAACGGGAAAAGCAGCGAGATCAACAGCACCGTGTTGGTCTCGCTAAGCAGGTTCTCGATGAATGCGATGGGATTCGTGCCAGCCTCGAAGATCGCGTCGGTTAACGAGTTGCCATATTCGCCATACACCGCACCGCTTGAAGCGCCGTCGTCGAGCAAGGGTTGGGCGACCAACAGAAATCCGAGTGTCCAGGCGACACCAATACCGATGGTCCACAAACCGGGGTTGCGTCGGCTTGATCCGAGAAGCAGAACCCCCCAGATTGCAATAGCGAAGCCGAAATCGGCCCGGCACGCCAGCACTATGGCGACGGCGATCCAGTATGGAATCCAACGGTTCGTGTAGCTAAAGAGCGCAACCCCAAAGAGCGCAGGGACAGCGATGGTTTCAGGGTGGAAGTCGATGACTCCGAGCTGGTGCGTCGCCGGGTGAATCGCGTAGGCCACGATAATGGCCGTGGCGCTGCCGATGCGCAGATCGGCGGCTCGGCGACAAAGGCGCCAGAGCAGCGGGACACCCGCCGCCAACGCAATTCCTTGCGTCACGATGAGTGCTCTCGCAGGATCGGTTACTGAGCCGATGAGCGCGAGTGGATACAGGATGAACGACCAGTGAAGCTCGAGCAGGTGCACGTCGGTCCCAAAGAGTGATGCCTTTGGGAGGTAGCCCTCTGCAAGCAGCCAGCTTGACTGGGTGTATGCCGCGAGATCGGGTCCGCTGCGAAGGTTGTCGAGGCGAGCGAGGCCGAGATTGATCAAGACGACGCCAAGCACGGCGCCGACAATTAGTGGGATCCAACGATCGCCCCAGCCGGCTTCAAGCTTGGCCTGAAGACGGATTGAGCGACGCCGAAGCTGACGCCTCAGCGGAACTTCGGTCATTCGGCGGCCTCGGAAACGATGAGTTGGTCGAGTGCAGCTTCGGTGACGAGCGCCGCGCCCTTGTTTCGCACGCTATTGACCATTGTGGTGACGGGGTGCATAGTCAGGAGCTCGTTTGGCGCCGGGATGAGTAGGTCGGCAAGGCTTTCGACGTCGGTTTCAGGGTCGAGCCATTGATCCCAAACGCCAGGCGGCAGCAGGACCGGCA
>JBBKWJ010000261.1:0-3097 GCA_037968895.1 Acidimicrobiales bacterium | reverse complement strand
CTGGTTGAGGTTCGGACCTGTCGCCTGAAGTCCGTCGTAACCACCACCCGAGTCGGCATCGAACATTGGCGCTCCGGAGTCATTAGCCCCGGCAAACCAACTCTCCGCCAGTTGAATTCCTTTCAACCATTCAGGATCGCCGGTCACCACGAACCCACGGTGGCAAGCATCGGCCATTGCTGCCACTTCGATCGGTTGTTGATCGAACTCTGGCGCAGAGTCGCCGGGTCCGGATCCGCCGACCGGTGTTGGCGAGAGGTGGCCTTCGATTGTCTCACGGTTGAGGAGCCACTCCAACAGCATGAGCCCGTCGTTGATCAAGTCGGCTCGATCGAGGGCGGCACCGGCAGCAATAAGTGCCTCCGGTACAGCGGCATTGGCGTAGCTGAGTCTAGGTTCGGGCCAAGGCCACTGTGCGTCAGAGGTAGGCCTGCCAATTCTGACGGCGGCGTCAAACATGAGTGACCGAGCCCGTGCGTTGCCGGGGTCCATGGTTAGGACTTCGGCGGCACCAAGCGCGGCAAAGGCCATGGACCGAAGGTGAGGTGATCGTTGCTGTGTGCCCAGCTCGAAATGGGCAAGAGCCGAATCACGGCTGGCTATGGAGTTCGATTGACGAGCTGTTGTGCCGAAGGCCCAAAGGCTCCGTCCCCAACAATCATCAACACCAAACGGACCGCTCCAACGCCCGAACGCGTCACACCTGTTGCGGATTTTTCCGACGTCCGATTGTGCTTTAGTGACGAACCGTAAGGCAGCCCTCTCCAGCTCGCGCACTCGCTCCGCAGGCTCGCTTTCACGGGCAATGACAATCAGTAGACGAGCGACATCGTCAACACAGTAGCCGTGCTCTCGGCGAGGTTCGATGTGATCGGCATGCTCGAACATTCCAATCCTGTCCGACAACCGGATTACGTGGTCAAACGACAACTCCATCAACGGCGCGCCAAATCACGCTCGGCGACGAGCTGAGCTGCGATCTGGGCGTAGCGCGCGGCGACCGCGTTCCAGGAAAGTTCAGGTGCCAACCGACGCGCCTCCGCAGCCATCGATGCCGCCCGATCAGGGTCGGTGAGCACTGAGCGGATGGCGTTGGCCAATGCAACCGGGTCTCGCTGGGGAACCACAATGCCTGCTCCGCCGCTAAGCAGCTCGACCGCATGGGGAAACGCTGTCGAGATAACGGGCCGACCTGCAGCCACGGCATCGACGAGTACCCCCGATGTCACTTGATCGGTCGAGTCATACGGCAACACGACCAAATCGGCGGAGCCAATGAGATCAGTGAGCGAAGCAAGGTCCCTGTAGGTGTCGTCAAAGGATATGCATGCACCCATTCCGGAACTCGCAGCGCGCTCGATGAGCATGTTGCGGTAGGACTCGCCTGAGTGTTCAAGAACTTTTGGATGAGTCGCTCCAGCGATGATGTAATGCGGGGAAGGGTCGAGGTCCGAGAGCAGGGCGAGCGCATCAATTGCCCATTCGATGCCCTTGCCTGGCCCCAGAAGCCCCCATGTGAGGAGACGTAGCTCCCGCGTCAAATTGATCGGCTGAGTGACTGGGACATCAGCTGCGGGCGTAGTTGCTCCGTGGGCGACCACGACGACCTTCGAAGTGTCAACGTCGAACCCAGCGGCGAGCCGAGACTTGCCGGTCTCTGTCATTACGACTATCGCATCAGCAGCTGAACACACTCTTTCGAGTACCAACTTCTGGTTGGCCGTCAGACTTGCTAACACGGTGTGTGCAACAACGACCATTGGTACGACGATCCCATCGATGATTTCGACAAGATCGGCGCCGTCTTCTCCACCATATAGGCCGTACTCATGCTGAACGATCACTACATCGGTGCCGTTAAGAACATCGATCGGCGAGCGCGTGCTAGCCGGGCGATCTTCCGCTAGCGAGGCGATGACTAAGGCATCCTCAAGGTGTGGCGTGTCACCACAGCGCACTACATCTACTGTGGCTCCGTTCGCTACCAGCCCTGCGGCCAATGCCGCCGAAAAGGTGGCTATCCCACATTCAGTAGGAGGAAACGTGGAAAGGATGCCGAATCGGCGGACGTCGCCTTTGACTAAACGTTCCGTCGATTCGAAAGCAGGAATAGACGGCAAGGGGTCAGACAACGGGTTGGATAAAGACGGACTAGGCATTAGCGAGCTCCAAAGTTGGCTCGGTCAAGGCGTCGAGCCTGCGGAGGGCGACGAAACCGATACGGTCGTCCGGCCCAAGCGAGGCGCATTTTCCAAAGAGATTTAGCCCCAAGCATACTCGTGATGCTTCTCGAACGATGTAGGTAGGCTGTGACCGTCTCACTTTTGAGTAAGTCCTCCGCTGAAAAGCTGCGAATCGCTGTGCTTGCACCAATAGCGTGGCGGACACCGCCGCGCCACTACGGCCCCTGGGAGCTATTTGCTTCACTACTCACCGAAGGACTGGTCGCCCTAGGACACGATGTCACTTTGTTCGCCACCGCTGACTCGGTTACTGACGCCAAGCTGCGGTCCGCGGTCGCATGTGGATGGTCCGAAGACGAAGACATCGACCCCAAAGTCGCCGAATGCATGCACATCGCCAACCTCTTCGAACATGCGGACGATTTCGACATCATCCACAATGGCTTCGACTTTTTGCCTCTGACCTTTAGCCAGTTAGTCGACACACCGGTCGTAACGACGATCCATGGCTTCTCTTCAGAAAAGATCGTGCCGGTCTATGAGCAATACAACACCGAAACAACCTATGTCGCCATCAGCGACGCTGATCGCCACCCACGACTCTCCTACGCGGCCACCATTCACCATGGCATCGACACTGACGCTTTTGCCCTACATCCCGCCCCAGGCAAGCACCTGCTTTTTTTCGGACGGATCCACCCAGACAAGGGAACTGCGCACGCCATTGCCGTTGCCCATAGCGCTGGCCGGCCGCTGGTAATCGCTGGCATCATCCAGGACGAGCAATACTTTGCAGACGAGGTGGCCCCGCGCATTGATGGTGATTCTGTGCGCTTCCTCGGCCCCGTTCACGCAACCGAACGAACCGAAATGCTCGGGAGCGCTCACGCCCTTCTCCATCTCATCGACTTCGA
>JBBKWJ010000260.1:0-2517 GCA_037968895.1 Acidimicrobiales bacterium | reverse complement strand
AATGGCGGATACTCGCGGCATCGATCCCGACGCTTTTCACGATTTCTGCGTGGCCGATGGCTACGGCGAACCGGCCGCCAAGGTGTACCCGCCGAACGACCGGCCCGATCTTCATACCCATTCGTTCGACGCTCGGGTTCTTATCGTCCAAGGCGCGCTGGTGATGACGATGACCGATCATGAGGTCGAGCTAGGCCCTGGCGATGTGTGTGACGTTCCGGCTGGAACTCCCCATTCAGAGCGGACCGCATCGACGGGGGCGAAGGGTCTGCTGGCGATCCGGCGAACTGTCGCCTGAGAGGCAGAGCGGAAGTCGAAGCACGTCGGACTCGGATCTTGCCGGCGGTGGTCTCTGGCCTGCAATGATAGTTAAGTCGCTGTATCGCCACCAGCCCGGGCATCGCCTTGTTCAACGGCAGATGGCTGCGACAGGAGAAGCATGATGGGCAAAGTTCCCGTTCTACTGATAGCGATTGTGCTCGCAGCGACGGCTTGTTCAAGCGGCGGAAATGAACAAGTTTCGACCGACGCATCGACCACCTCAACCGAGGCCGTGACAGCCACGTCGACGACGGAGCCAGAAACGTCGACGGCCGCTTCGTCGACAGACGAGGAAACACCGGGTGATCTGCTCGATCCGGCCTTTCTCACCACCACCGCAAAGAAGGCGAGAGTTTCGGACGGGACGTTCATGATCGCCGTGGTCGACTCAGACGGCGCTGCAATCGAAGGCAGCACTGGCACCGACGCAATCGGCAACTCTCCTACGGCGGGCGATGCGTTCCGCGTTGGCAGTATCACCAAGGTGTTCACCTCGCTGGCCACTCTGTCGTTGGTCGATGAAGGACTCGTGGATCTCGACGCAGTTGCCACGGATTACGTGACTCGCGTGCCAGTTCCCGAAGAGGTGACCGTGCGCGATCTGCTAAGCCATCAAACGGGCATCTTTAACTACACCGACGTCCCTGGTTTCTTCGGGGATCTGTTTGCCGAGACCAGCCGCGAATGGACACCGGAAGAGACTGTTGGCCTGATCGCCGATCGAGAACCTCAGTTCACGTCTGGCTCGCAGTTTGAGTACTCGAACACGAACTACGCGATTCTCGGCATCCTGATCGAAGAGGTGACCGGTCAGTCCTACCACGAGGTGGTGCGGCAACGCATACTGGATCCGCTCGTACTGTCCTCTACCTATCTCGCCGGCTTTGAAGAAGGGCCCGATCCGTTCGATCCGTTCGTGCAGTCCGGCAACGACGAGTACGACTACACCTCCATTGCGACCGCGGCGTGGTCCGCTGGAGCCATGGTGAGTTCGGCGGAAGATCTCCACGCCCTTTTCACCGGCCTGTTCGATGATCGCATCGTGTCCCAAGAGATGCTGGCCCAAATGACCGTCGACCACTTCTACGGCCTTGGTGTGGAATTGGATGGGTGGCAAAGCGGCCTTATTGGTCACTCCGGCGACATCCCCGGATACAGGACGTTCGTAAGGCACTCGACGGAGTCCGGTATCACTGCATTTCTTGTGGCGACCGATGACCAGACTGACCCGGGCTTTGCTATCGAAGCGGTTCTCGACGCGATGGTGCCCGAGTCTGACGCGGTCGTCGCAGGTGATCCACCAAGAAACGACCTGTTCGTAGATTCGGTCGTTATCGATCCCGAGGAGTTGCCCTTCACCGACAGCGTCAACACAACCGGGGCAACCACTGACGACGATGACCTTGCTGTCGCCTGTCCGGCGAGCGCCATCGACGCCAGTGTCTGGTACACGATTACTCCAACAACCGACTCGGCAGTTGTGGTGAGCGCAGACGGCACTGACTATTCCTACGGGATTTCCGTGGCAACGGGAACCGCCGGATCCTTCGACTTGATCGAGTGTCGACCATTCGCATTCACGATTGATGCCGTGGCCGGCGAAACTTACCATCTGCAGATCTTCGATGATCAAGGTGACAGAACCGGCAACGGGGGCAACCTCAAGCTCACGTTGGAGGAGGCCCCAGCTTCAGCCAATTAGGCCCGTCGAGTGCAGCAGCCCAACTCGCGTCACCTCCCATCTACCTGAAAGTAGAACGAGCGCGGCACGCAGGAGCCGACTTTTATCTCGTCATGGGGATCTGCATAGGAAGTGGTCCGCCCGGCCAATGCGGCTCCAGATCGGCGGGTTCGAGGCGCATCGGAGCGGCCCTCACATACTCCATTTCTCAGGTGATCGAGGCGTCGTAGATGCTTTGGATCGATCGGTCCAGCGTGGTGTTGAACTCCTCGTCGGTCTGCTGGGCGGACAGGCCTTCGGTGAGAGCGCGGGAGAAGCTGGCGATCATTCCGTGATTCTGCGCCAATCGTTGGTTGGCGTCGTCACGTTCGTAACCGCCGGAGAGGGCGACGACCTTCAAGATATTGCGGTGCTGAATCAGTGATGAGTAGAAGTTCGCTTCTTCGGGCAACGTAAGTTTCAACATGACCTGTTGATCGCCGAGCTGCTCGGCGATCAACAGGTCATGTTGAAAC
>JBBKWJ010000259.1:0-5493 GCA_037968895.1 Acidimicrobiales bacterium | reverse complement strand
CCACCCCCAAAACCGGGTTGTTGCGCTGGTGAACGAGCGAAAGGGGTCACTATGGGCGGGTCTGGTCGATGCGAATGCGGTGGAGTCAAGTATCGAACGGGCGACGAGCTTCGGCCAGTCCTCAATTGTCACTGCGACCGCTGTCGGCGAATCACAGGACACTTCATGGCCGCGTCCGGCTGTGCCCTCAGCAAACTCGAGTTCGTCGCAGATGACACCCTGCGCTGGTATGAGCCCGCCGACGGTGTCTTCTACGGCTTCTGCGGAACGTGTGGCTCGACACTCTTCTGGCGTAGCGACGGAGATGCCGACTGGGTCTCGATCGCCGCTGGCACCCTCGACAAACCAACTGGCCTCAGCACCAAGGCAGCTTGGTGGACGGACACGGCCGGTGACTATCACCGGCTTGACCCGGTTATCCCGAGTTACACCGTCGAGCCCGACTGACTCCTCGTTCGGGCCGTCCAAATCTGGCACACTCGCATGATGACGCCCGCGCAACATTTGAAGTGGTTTGCAGACACCACGACGTGGTTCGAGGCGATAAGCCCGAGTGAGTATGAGCGAGAAGTTCCGAGCTGCCCCGGCTGGAAGATCGAAGACGTCGTCAGCCATCTCGGAATTGGACTCGGCCTGGCCTATCCGTTCGCACTTACGACCGCTCCCGGAGCTCCACTCGGCGCGGCGTTCGCCGACGTGCCGTTCCCGCGACCGATGCCAACCGGAGTAGCAGCGCGCGCCGCATTCGTGAAACACATGAGCAACTGTCTCACGACCTACAAACAGACTGATCCGGCCCATGAGTGTTGGACTTACGAGGGCCCAGGTGCCGCAAGCTTCTGGTTTCGCCGGGCCGCGATCGAGATCGCCCTCCATCGCGGTGACGTTGAGATGGCGCTCGGCATCGTCCCCTCTCTGCTGACCGACCAACAATCGCTTGACGCAATCGCAGAGGCCGCTGGGCTTGTGCTCCCGCTTGCTGCTGATCTTCTCGGCGCTACCCCACAGGCCATTACGCTCTTTCATGATCAGAGCGGAAGCGCCTTCACCGTCGGTGCCGGGCCCTCGGTGGCGGAGGTCCACGGGACTGGCGACGACGTGCTCGCTGCGTCTTGGGGCCGGAACACAGACCGTGTCGTGATCACCGGTGATGCGGCCGCGGCCAGAGTCTGGTTCGACCTTGTGCCGGTCGCATTTGCTAGGTCCGAGTGAGCAGCCCGATTTACAAGTAGCCCCAGATGCGCAAGCTGGCGACGGCTTCGGCCGCCGCCTCTTCGGGAGGGAGTCGCAGAGTTCTTGGCGGCGAACTCGCCGCCTTCGCCTTGGTAATGGCTAAGATCCGATCGAGAGGCGCACCGCCAGACGGAGGAGGAACCACCTTCGTTCGTTGCCGCAGCGGACGAGGTCGCGAGGCCGTAATCAGCGCAGAATGACCAGCGAATCCATGTTGCTCGACTTGCGCCTGTTGCGCGGCCATGAGGCCGGGAAGTGATGCACGCCGGAGCTTGGCCACGCTTCCCTCGACCGAAACAACAGCCGGCAGGCCGGCGGTGTACACCGCTATGCGACCGCGGTCGACACGTCGCTCGACGGTCAACATCTGGTCGTCGAGCACAACCCTCACGGCACCCAAGATCTGAGGCCGTCCAAGTTGAGCGGCAATAAATGCGGGTACCGAACCAGACCCTGACCAGCCGCCATCGCCGCAGAGAACGAGGTCGGCGTCAGCGCTCACCGTCGCCAGCGCTGCGGCTGCGTCGGCGGCTGACGAAAGGGCGTCGAATCGCACTGCTCGGGTTGCGCCGACGCTAATGACCTCACGCAGCATCTTGTCGGCAGCAGGCGGGCCGACGCAGACCACCACGAGTTCGGTTGGTTGAAGTGAAAGTGCCAACTCAAGCGCGGCTTGGTCGCTCAGCGGTGGCCCGAAGCTGCGAGCATCGGCATCGACGGCACCAGTGAGTGGGTCGACGCTCACACGGCCAGGCGCATATTTCATGCACACCACGATCTTCATCAGCTTCTCCGGAAGACAACGCCGTGGCCACCCTCGGGGTAGGCCCACGAAATCGCCCCTTTTGAGTTACAGAGCATGTAACACGTGCCGCATTCGAAGCACTCCTCGTAGTTGAATAGGATTCCGCCGTCTGACGTTGGGGCGAAGAGATTGGCGGGGCATGCCGAGACGCAAACCTGAGTGGTACAACTCTGACAGATGTCGGAGTCGACCACGATGTGGGCCTGTTCCGAAACCCGGAACTCAACAGTCTGCATACGATCAGAGAAGGCAACCTTTGGCCAGCGGTCTTTCCAGGTCATCCGTAGCTCCTCATTCCGAGCCACATATCGCGGGTGAGGTCTCTCATCTTGAGTCCGCGCTCCTTCATCAGTTGCCGCACCACCTTGTTGACTCGCGGCTTCGGCTCGGGGTTATCAACAGTGAACATCGCCTCGGCCAGCGAACAGATCAGTTCGGGGTAACGATTCTGCACTCGATCAGACAGCAGCAATTCTGGAACGTGGCGGAGTCGTTTGTGATCACCGAGGACAAAGCTTGCCTCAAGCTCTTTGCGATAGGCCTCTAAGGCTTCTGATGATGTGTCTCCTTGAGTGACACATCGTGCAGCCACTTCGCCTGCCGCTTTGCCGGAGGCAATGGCGTAGTTGACTCCTTCGAGCCAGATTCCGGCGGCCAGGCACATACCGCCGGCGTCTCCCGCTATCAGAAGTCCATCGGTGTGAAGGTCTGGCATGGCGTCGTAGCCACCCTCGGGGATGAGGTGGGCGCTGTATTCAAGCAGTTCGCCGCCCGCAACTAGCGGAGCGATCGATGGGTGTTCTTTGATATCAGCGATGATGTCTTCTGGTCGACGGCCTGATTCTCCGAGAGCCGGCAGGTGCAGAACCGCCCCGACGACAACCGAGTCCTTGTTGGTGTAAACGAACCCACCGCCGGCGATTCCGCCAGTGCAACCAACGATCTCGTAGTCGACGCCCTCGTTGTCCGAGACGTTGAACCGCTCGTTGATGACCTCGGTCGGCAGGGCAAGAACTTCCTTCACACCGAGCGTGTAGTGCTCAGCGCCCTGGTGGTGATGAAGTCCGGCTTCTTTCGCGAGAAACGAGTTGACCCCGTCGCAGGCAATCACGACGCCGGCCCGTAGGTCGCCGTCGGGACGATCAGTCTTGACTCCAACGATCTTCCCCGCTTCAGTGATCAAGCCGGTGACCGTTGTGCTGGAGATTAGTGATGCGCCAGCCGCGACAGCGTGATTTGCAAACCAGGAGTCGAAATCGGGCCTCAGAGCGGTGGCACCGTTGTATGGCGCCTCGCCCCAGGCGGTCGTCCTCACATCGATCGTGACACTCTGGGTTGGCGTCGCCAGCATCGTGCCCCGACGAACAATCCACCTCTGGATAGGAGCCTCTTCCCACCAGTTTGGAATGAGCGTCTCAAGGATGCGGCCGTAGATAACGCCGCCATACATGTTCTTGGATCCAGGAAACGGACCTCGCTCGATGAGAGCAACCTTCTTGCCTGCTCGAGCGGCGGTCAACGCTGCGGCCGCCCCAGCAGGGCCAGCGCCAACAACGATGATGTCAAAGTCACTCATGTTTTCTTAGTCTCTCGGGTGGTCGACTCGCCAGCAAGCGCCTCGGCGAACGCTGCGACGAATGCGGGACCATCGGTCACGAGCGCCAAGTCGGCGCGGTTCATCATGGGGCAGGTGGCGTCGGTGTTGACCGAGATCACGTGACTCGGGTTGCCAATACCCATGATGTGTTGCACGGCGCCAGAAATCCCGACGGTCAGGTACAGATCAGGGTTGATCTCGACGCCCGTTGTGCCGATTTGGCGAGCATGCTCGAGCCAACCTGCGTCGGTCAGAACACGGGTCGCGCCCAGCGAGGCGCCAAAGAGGAGCCCGGTCGATCGGAGAAGCTCGAGATTCTCGGCGGTCTTGAGGCCAGCGCCGCCGGCGACGATTCGAGTGGCCGATGCGAGGTCGAGTGTGGCCGCATCGGCGGGCAGAACTTCGACGAGTGTCGCGTCGATCGAATCGTCGATGACGAGGCCAATCGTCGATATTGAAATCTGCTGGTCACTTCGCACAACCGACCGGATGCCAGGGATCATGACCACGACGGCTCGATCGAATTCAACATCGAACTCGACGTCACCCTCAACCACAACGGCATCAGACTCTCCGACTGCCGCCGCGGCGTTCACCAGGGGCCAGTTCAGGGCCGACGCGATGTGCGGAGCAAGCCCTCGCCCGTCAGCCGATCCGGGAACCACGATCGTGCGTTCGTTTGCCAGCAGCGGAGCCAGCGCCCGAGCCCAGGCCATCGGTCGGTATTGGCCGACTTCAGCAATTCGAACATCGGTTGCTACGCCGATTAGCAGGTCGGCGGCCGCGGCAACTCCGGAGCCAACAAGCAGACAGAGGCCGCCACATTCAGCAACAGCTTCCTCGGCTCCTACTGCGAGCAACCCCTCCTGCACTGGGATTAGCGCGAGCATCAGCAATATCCATTCTTGGGCTGTCCGAGTTGGCTGCCAACCCGTTGACCGTCGATGACCGCCGCATGGGCCCGACGGGGAGCAACGGCGTCACCCACCCGCTCAACGTGCAATCCAGCCTCACGACATGCAAAGTAGAGGCTATCGGCGGGAGCCTGCTGCATCGACAACACAAGCCAGTCGACCTCGCGCTCGCTGGACGCGCCGGTGGTGTGCTGCATCAGTTGTAGCTTCGCACCGTCGACACCGGTGACGAGCGTGTCCGTAGTTTGCACGATGCCCTTGGCCCCCGCTCGAATCATCCACTGCTCCATATCAAGCGTCACGCCAAGATCTTGGCCGACGACCATGCCAGGGGTGATGACTTCAACGGCACACCCTCGATCGGCGAGCAATTCGGCAACCGACGTCGCCTGGTGAAATCCGAGTTCATCGAATACAACCACCCGGCCAGCAGGGGCCGCGTCGCCAGTTAAGACATCTCGCACATCGGCCACGCCGATGGGAAGATCGCTCGGGACAAACCAAGGCCGGACGGGCGACGCCCCAGTGGCGACGACGACGTGGTCAATCGGCTGCGACTGTAGGAAGGCAAGGTCGACCTCGTGATCAAAGACGATGACGACGCCGAGTCGTTTGGCTTCGGCCAACTGGTTGCGGATCATGTCGCCAAACTCGGCCCTATTCGGTACTGAGGCGGCAAGGCGAACCTGGCCACCCGCATCAGAGTTCTTTTCGTAGACCGTCACGTCGTGCCCTGCCCTCGCGGCGGCGATTGCAGTCTGCAAGCCACCGGGACCGGCACCCACTATGGCTACCTTCTGTTTGGCGGCAGGCTTTGGCTCGATGGCGATCGACTCCCGACCGGCGTGTGGGTTCTCGATGCAACCGAGCCAACGGTTGAGTCCCATGCGACCAACACACTCTTGGTTGCATGAGAGGCAAAGCCGGATGTCGTCAACGTGTCC
>JBBKWJ010000258.1:0-4175 GCA_037968895.1 Acidimicrobiales bacterium | reverse complement strand
TCATGCCGATGCCGTTGTCGACAACCTCAAGGATTGCCCTTCCGCCGTCGGCTCGAAGCTCAACCTTAACAACGGCAGCTTCGTCAGAATGGACGATCGAGTTGTCAACGAGGTTTGCGATCATCTGTCTCAAGAGGTCTTCATCGCCATTGACAACCAGCACACTTTCGGGGACTTCAAGTATTATTGAACGATCTGAGTGTGTCGCCGAAGCATCGCGAACGGCGTCGACCGCGAGCTTTGTCAAGTCAACGCGAGACGTCGCTAGCGCTTTGTCACGGTCTAGCCTCGCAAGGTTCAACATGTCCGCTATGAGCCTCGACATGCGCTGGCTCTCTTGCTCGGTTCTCCGCATGGCATCGTCGAGCTCGTAGGGGTCGCCTAGACCACCAGCTTGATAAAGCTCTGCGTAGCCGCGGATGGTAGCCACCGGCGTCCTGAGTTCATGCGACGCGTCGGCCATGAACTGACGCAGCTTCTCTTCAGCGAGTCGTCGTTCCTCGAACGATCCCTCGATTTGGCCCAGCATCAGGTTGAGGGCGTGGCCGAGCCGTCCAGCTTCGGTTCGCTGATCGACATCGCTGATCCGTTCCGAAAGATCCCCGGCGGCTATCGCCTCGGCGCTCGTGGTCATTCGCTTGATTGGGGCGATCCCCAGTCGCAGCACCCACCAGCCCAGTAACCCGAGAACCGTTGCGATTGCCGCGGCGGTGAGGGCGACCGCAGCCCTAAGCCGCGTAAGGGTTTCATCAACTTCGACCAATGGAATGGCGGTGATGAAGAAGTGGTTGTCACGTTCGTCGGCGATCAGTCGGTAGTTGACGTGACCGTCGATAGCGCTAACCGTAATTGGGCGTCCACGGGAGCGACTTGCCTGTTCTACATGAATGTCGGGGACAGACAGATCCTCACCGGTCGCGTTCGACGTGAACACGCTGACCAACTCGCCGTCGTCAGTTAGTTCTCCTTCGTAGGTATCACCTAGTCGCCGTCGCCCTCGGTCGAAGAATCGCTCGTCGTCCTCGTCTCGATCGTCGAAGACTCGATCGTCGTCCCGGTCGGAGACGCGATCATCGTCATCGTCTGAGGCGTCTAGCTCGTCTTGGTCGACGCGGTCAGCAACCGTATGATTCTCGTGATCGTCGTCAAAGACGCTGTTGCGATTAGCAGACGAGGCCACCATTAGGCGGTCGTCGACTTGGTCAATCAGTTGGTCTCGAGTTACCGAGAGCACCACCAGCCCGACAACAACTTGCAGCAAGGCAATCAGAGCGATCGCCACGATAAGACGAGTTCGAAGGTCCAGCTTTGTCATCGGATAACCCTCACCGACCAGTGGTCGTCACGGCTGCAGTCTCAAGGCGTAGCCGACGCCCCGAACAGTATGAATGAGCTTCGGTTCAGACTGATCCAGCTTGCGCCGCAGGTAACCGACATATGTTTCAACCACGCCACCATCACCTTCGAAGTCATATTCCCACACGTGATCCAAGATCTGCGATTTGGAAAGCACCCGACCCTGATTGATCAAGAGGTAGCGGAGGAGTTTGTACTCTGTTGGTGACAGATGAACCGATTCGCCCGACTTCGTCACGAGGTGAGCGTCATCGTCAAGGGTTAGGTCATCCAGCACAAGCACATGGGAGTCTTCTTTGATCCGGCCCGTTCGCCGAAGAATCGCGGTTGTCCGAGCAACAAGTTCTTCAAGACTGAAGGGTTTCTCGAGGTAGTCATCGCCACCCAGAGTTAGGCCCCGAACTTTGTCCTCGGTCGAGTCACGAGCAGTTAGAAACAGAACTGGTGTCTGGTCGTTGGCCGCCCGAAGTCGTCTGCATACCTCAAAGCCATCAAGCTCAGGCATCATCACGTCTAGAACAATCAGATCAGGACGAAGTTCACTAACTGCGTCAAGGGCATCGTGACCGTTTTTTGCGGTGCTGACTTGAAACCCGTTGTGGCGAAGCGCGGCACATAACATCGAGCGGAGATTGTCCTCGTCGTCAACCACAAGTAGGTGCTCACCAGCCATGATCTTTAGTACACCACCTTAAGCAGTGAGTTTGCTGAGAGCGCGATCAAGCCACCCAGTGTCGTTTGAAACCTGGAGTCCAGTGCGCAGCGTTGTGTTGGGTGACTACGTGGGCGTCATAGTCTTTGAATTGTGCGACCCATCCCAGCCCTTCCAGCCCTTTCACGAACAGCGCTGCGGCATAGGCATGGGCAATCGCGATGTTCGGCCCAGCGACCGTCACGCCGGCCAGTTCAGAGTGGCCGCTTGAGGCGGACACGTCGATGACTTCACTAGTGCCATGGAGCGGGTGTGACGTAGCGACTGCAAGGCCATCTTCACCACTCACCAATGCCGTAGTGAGCGAGCGTGTCGCCAGGGGATTGCGAATGCCGACCCGCCAGGGTTTGCTAGGCGAGCGTCGACCCACCATCACGATATGTCCGCCTGAAGTGACGCAGTAGTTCTTACATCCTTCGGCTTCGAGCAGCTCTGTAGCTCTGCCTACTGCCCAGGCTTGGGCTAAGCCACTTGAGCTAAACGATGCGTGAGGCTCGCCCGTCCCACCAAAGGGGTCGAAGGCTCCGTCGGTGGTCAAGAAAAGTTCGTCGCTCAAGGTCAAAACCTCGCTCTCGTCAGCTTCGGCTAGCGATGCGACTACGGCTTTAGTTATTCGGGCCGTGTCTAGATTGTCTCGGATGTCTAGGATCATGCTGGCTCCCCGAGTCGTCTTTACGCGATGCAATCCTGGGGCGTTTTCAAGCTCAGATTGGTTAAGAAAGGTCATAGGTCGATTCAACATCAATGACCTGTGACACCGCTGAGAGCGACCTGTGAATTTGCTGAGAAGATTCTAGTACCAACCTTCCCAGCGATTCGCTGTGCTCACGCCAAGCGTTCGCTGACGTCATACACGAGTCGGTCCCCGTGGCTTCGGCCCGATTAAAGCGCAATTACGGCGTTAACCGGTGGTGCACAGCCTTTAGGTAGTTGCCTTGGGGGAACGTCACCGGATGATCTTTTGCGTGGCCGTAGCGCCCCAGTTGGGTGGGCTTTCGGCCGGCATCACGAACGCCTTCCGCCACCAATTCGAAGAATGTGTTTTCGTCGATTCGGTTTGAACACGACGAATGAAAAAGTTCTCCGCCAGGCGCCACAACTTTCGCAGCAGCACAAGCAAGACGGCGATAAGCGCCTTGGGCGCGTTTGATCTGATCGTTGGAGTGGGCGAACGAAGGAGGATCGACGACGACTAAGTCAAACGTTTGCCCCGAATCAGCTAGGCGGTCAAGAGCTCGATATGCGTCGTCGACGATCGTTAAATGGCGGGTACCTGAGGTGAGCGACTTGTTACGAGCCATATTTTGAGTTGCGAATTCCATAGCCGGCTCGCTGATGTCGACACTGGTCACAGCCTTGGCTCCACCAGCTGCCGCATAGACCGAGAACCCGCCGGTGCATGAAAACACGTCAAGCACGTTCTTGTCAGCGCTTAACTGCCGAACGCGTTGCCGGTTGTCACGTTGGTCGAGGAAGTGGCCAGTCTTGTGGCCGAGCCGAACATCGGCGCCAAACACCAGACCGTTTTCGACGAATTCGACGATCTCGGGCACTTCAGGCCCAGCCAGCAGATCACCGTCTTTGAGACCGAACGTCTCACCACTTGCAACCTCTCGGCTCAAGCGAACCACCACGGACGCGATGCCATCGAGCATTACCAATGCGTCAATCACTGATCGGAGGTGTGGGAACCAAGCCGCCGAGTAAAGCTTGGCGACGGCCACCGATTCATAGCGGTCAACAATAAGCCCACCGAGGCCGTCATTTTCCCCATTTACAAGTCGAAACGCACTGGTCCCCGGATCGGCCACTAGCTCGGCTCGGGCCGTCAACGCTTTGCCTATTCGCTCGGCGAAGAAGGCCGAGTCGATCTGGGCTGGCTTTCCTTGGTGCAGAATTCTCAGCCGAATCGGCGAGGAGGGATCGAACAGACCTATCGCAACGAACCTCCGGTTGTCGTCGAAAACCACTGCTAGGTCGCCTGGGCTGCCACCTTCGGTTATCGACTTTACGGCGCCATCAAAAACCCATGGGTGTCCGCCGCGAACCTGGCGCAGAGCGTCTTTGGTCAGCTTGACGGCTAATCGACGGTCAGAAACTTGAGGGA
>JBBKWJ010000257.1:0-3758 GCA_037968895.1 Acidimicrobiales bacterium | reverse complement strand
GTGCCACCGGGCCAGAGCGTCACTAACTCTTGTCTCTGATTTACGCATAATCATCTGTCTCTTGGGCATTCGGATCGGCCGTATCGGTCGTCAGCGCGTGGGCGGCGCGTCGCACTAGCCTGCTCGCAATGGATGTATTGCAGTTTTGCGCGCAGGCCTTGGGGACCAGGGACCAGCGACACCTTGGCGCCAGGGTCGCAGCGCAGCGGTATCGGCTTGGTCTCGCACGTGAGGCTGGGTCGTGGTCAGAGATCCTCGACCACATCGATCGGGTGAATCCCGACGTGGTGTCCGTCGACATCTTCGACACGGTTCTCCACCGCTCAATTGTCGGTGACCACAACGTTGAGGTGGCCATTTGTGATGCGGTAGCGGCCGCTGGGCTTTGGCCAGACGACGGTCCGAGCCTGTTGGAGGCAAGGCACACCGCCCGTGCCGCCAACCCTGACGGCAATGCGCGTGACTGGTTCGCTGGCGCAGGCCTCGAAGACCCGGCGGGCGCTCTGGCCCTTGAAGCACAGCTCGAATGTGAGTTCGCGCAGCCAATGCCGGGAATTGTTGAATCGCTCGGCGCGATCAGGGCTCGAGGCATGCAAGTTTGCTTTACCTCAGACATGCATCTGCCGGCCGCTGTAATCAGCCAGATTCTGTCTGCCGTTGGCGCACTTCATGAGAACGATGACCTCGTCGTGTCGTGTGACCAAGCGGCAACCAAGGCCGATGGCCGCCTCTTCGCCGTGCTACTCCAGCGCTATCCGGAACAAGAAGTAGTGCACGTTGGCAACAACAAGTGGTCAGACGGCGCTCAGCCAATCGGCTACGGCATCGACTCCATTTTCTTTCCCACTGCGAACCCGACGAGATACGAGCACACGTTCGCTGAGCAAGGTGTTGCTGGCGGTCTGATTGCCGGAGCCGCCAGGATGACGCGGCTCGATGGAGTGAGAGAACCAGCGTTGTCGGTTGCGACCGGCGTACTTGGCCAAGCGATGGCGGCGTTCTCGTTGTGGGTCCAAGCCAATTGTGCGCACGAGGACATACGCCAGATCGCGTTCTGTGCCCGCGACGGCGAACTGCCACACGCGATGACCGACCACCTACAGGCAAAGGCGAGCCGCCCGCTGACCCTCCGCTACGTGCACGGAAACAGAAACAGCCTCCTCCTAGCCGGCGCACATGCGCTTGGCTACGACGATTGGCTTGCGATCGGCTTCGCGACACCGGGTTCAGGACTGCGATCGGGGCTCGGTCGCGACTCCTTCGCCACGACTCTTGCCCGTCTCGGCCTTGATGAGACCGACCTGGTTGCGGGCAGCGACCTGAGCCGGCGTGCCGCCGGCGAGCCGCTCGGCCGCGAAAACGCACCAGCGTTGCGCAGCCTGCTTGAGGAACCGACAATCCGTGAAAAGGTTCTCTCAAAAAGCAAGCAATCGGTCGACGATCACGTCGCCTACCTTCGCACCCTCGATATCAACGAGGGGCGTTGGGCCATCGTCGACATCGGCTGGCGTGGTGAGTCGGCAGCTGTTGTGTCCGCCATAGTCGAGCGACATACCGGCCAGCGACCGTTGACGTTGCACTTTGGCGGTAACGGCACCAACCCGATAGTCGAGCGGCACCTCGACGCAAGGCGGTTCGCCTTCGACGGCGAAGCCCGCCCCATACCGACGACCGGTATTACCGACGCCATCGAGACCCTTTCTGGAACCGGTAAAGAGCGACTCGCCCGCTTCGAACGCCTGGCCGACGGCGGTATTGAACTGTCCATGGCGCCGGCCAACGACGACATCGCCACACCCGAACGCCAGGCTCTACATGCCGCTGCGGGTCGGGTGGCATACACGTTGGCCAACGTGGCCGACGACCTACACCACTACCTGGCAAGTTGTGACTCACTAGGTGACGCAAGTTCTCGCGTGTTCGAGCTGTTCTGGACAAGCCCGACGACTGAGGAAGCTCAGGCGCTTGGTGGCATGCACTACGAACGTGATGGCGAAGGTCGCTCGGTGGTTCCGATTGCAACGCCGTTTCGGCTCAAAGACCTGCGACGAAATAACACAATTCGTCTCTGGGGTCCGGCGTCACGCTCGCTATCGTCACCCGTCATGCGCCTCGTAGTCGACACTCGCTCGGCGGCCCGCCGAGCGAAAAAGCTCAGATCGACTGTGCCGTGAGATCTCTGACAACTGGCAAGAAGCGTGCGACCGATGGCCTGGTCAATCAGAGCCTCTGGGCGCTCGTGAGCGAACTGTTGATGTTCGCACTCATGGCGGCGTCGTTCCTCGTGCTGCCGATCCGTCTCTCCGAGGCCGAGTACGGTATTTTCGGCGCTATTCAAGGAATTCTTGCCCCTGCGATTCAGGTGTGCACGATGGGGGCCCCTGCGCTTTTCATCCGTCGCCTCGCTCAGTCCGAAGCGGTCGATGACGCCTGGCATCGATTGATTTCCGTCACGGTTGCGGGTGCGGTCGTCTCGACGGTTCTCTTGGTTGCCCTCCGACCGTGGCTGCTGGGCAGTGCAGATGCACTCTCATTTCTACTCTTTGCCGCTGCTGCTGGATTCTTAACGGCCCATGGCGACTATCTCTTCCTGATCTTCATGAGCACGGGCGATCTCAAATCTGCCAGCATTGTCCGCGCCGCTGCGGTTATCCCTCGAATCATCGGAGCCGTTGGATTCCTGTTCATTGCGAACGCGTCTCTCCGCTCGTGGGCCATCGTGACCTTCGTTTCGGGGGCGGTCGGCCTCGCTATTGGCCTGTTATATGTGCGAACCCGATATCCAATTTCGATTCGGCCCAACTCGTTTCGGACGATTACGTCCGACATTAAGTCTGGCTATGGCTATGCCCTGACCGGTATCTCTGACGGAGTGCTCAACGCCTCAGACCGACCCATTCTTGTCAACTCAGGATTCGCGGCCCAGTCCGGCTCATACAACCTTGCCTATCGCGTCCTTGGCCTGTCGTTGATGCCGTCGCTGGCCATGATGCGAGCCTCCACAAAGCGACTCTTCGTCGAGGGCGATCAGGGTATTCGTGGCCCGTTTCGTGTTGCCAAACGGCTAGCAGTACCAACTGCGGCGATCGGCATCGCTGTTGGCGCTGCGCTCTGGATCGGGTCGCCGCTGCTTCGCATCATCATCGGCGACAAGTTTCCTGAAGTTATCTCCGTCATCCGCTGGCTCGCGGTGTTGCCCTTCGTCAAGGGCTTGCAGTTTGTATTCGGCAACGCGCTCGACGCGAGTGCCCACCAACTCTGGCGTTTCCGGCTCACGCTTAGTGCCGCTGGCATTAACCTCGTGCTCAACCTGATCCTCATTCCGCTCTATTCGTGGAAGGCCGCGGTCGGCACCACGATCTTGGCCGAGACGTTCCTGACGATCACCACAATTGCGGCCTGCTGGCTGTTGGCTCGTCGCGAGACGGCGACCTCAGTCGATGCAGACGTAGAACTGCCGGCCTAGGCGCTACCGGTAGGCGCAATACAGTCGGTGGACAGCCTTGCCGTTCGCCGGGGGGCGGTAACCATTAGACGCCTTTGCTCCTGCATTGACGAGCGCGATTTGCTTGAGTTGGAGATGGTCGAAAAACAGAGGTCGAACACGCTGAGTGGAATGACTCGCCGAGGACCCTCACGGGAAGCCCGGAAGCCAAGATTCGATAGGGTTACGGCCATGCCTGGTCTCGTCGAAACCAACAACCCGACCACGGTTGTCATCGTCTGCAAGTTCGTACACAAATTTCGCATGCCGTTCT
>JBBKWJ010000256.1:0-3243 GCA_037968895.1 Acidimicrobiales bacterium | reverse complement strand
TGTGCTCTGCACGGTTCCATTGGAGCACCTGGTGTTCGACCAGACTGCCAGTGGCCCGTCATTGGGCTGGCCCGTCGAGCCGGTCAAATCTGCGTTGGTGAAGTTGGAGAAGGCGATGTTGGTGTCGCCGAGAACGGTCGAGGTCAAGTCGGCCCCGGTGAAGTTGATTGACTCGGCGTCGCTGTCGCGAAGGTTCGCCCCCGCGAGGACAGCGTTGACGAAGTTCGAGAAGTCCCAGGTCGAGAAGCGCATATCCGCCCCGGTCAGGTTGGCGCCGCTGAAGTTCGCCCCCTCAACGTCGGCATCCCTGATGGTCGCACCACTCAGGTTGGCACCGGAGAAATTGGCACCGTCGAGCTTGGCGCCATTCAAATTGACCCCAGACAGGTTGAGCCCGTTCAGATCACAATTGAAGAGATCTAGGTTGGCGAGAGGCCGCCGTCCGCCTTGCACGTCTGCGCAGTCGGCACCTTGGTTGGCCGCAGTCGTTGCGGTCGTCGTCGGTTTCGCGGTGGTCGTCGGAGCAGTGGTCGTCGCTGTCGTCGCCGGTTGCGCCCTGGCGCTAGTCGTCGGAGCAAAGATAGAAGTTGTCGTCTGCGCCGTGGCGGAGCTCGTTGTAGTGATGGCCGAACTTGTGGCCGACGACGGCACGGTCGTTATTGAGCTGTCGGGAGTAACCGGCTGACTGCCGGTCGAGGACACCGAGGTGTCCTCCCAGTACGCCAGCTCGTCCACCACGACCGATTCGGCCTGCTGATCGGCGAAACCGGCTGCGGTTTCGTCGATTCCGCTGGAGACTTGCATACCGAGCCCCACGGACGTCGCTACGACGGCGGCCACGCTGGCAATGCTCGTTGCGACAGTGGCCGTACCGCCGCCAGTGGCCAGGCTAGTAACCCCCGAGGCCGTTGGAAGGCTCGTGAGCCATGACAGCGGGCCGGCGACCAACCGAAGTCGACCAATGCTGACCGCCATGAAGGCGCGCACGACGGAGGGGTCAAACTGAGAGCCCGCATTTCGGGTGAGTTCGGCGCGGGCGTCCGCCAACGCGAGCGGCTTCTTGTAGCTCCGAGCCGATGTCATGGTGTCGAACGCGTCGGCGACCGCAACGATGCGACCCGACAAATGAATGTCCTTACCAGCGAGGCCTGCGGGGTAGCCCCGTCCGTCCCACCGCTCGTGGTGTTGCGTAGCGGCGGCTAACCAGTCTCCCAGCCAGGGGCGCAGCGGCTCGACGATCGTGGCGGCGGCCGCGGGATGACCGCGGAGAACTTCCCACTCCGCATCCGTTGGTCGTCCGGAGCTGTTAAGAATCTCCGGCGGCACGGTCAGCTTGCCAAGGTCGTGGGCTAGCGCCGCCCAATGCAGCTTCTGACGATCTGCTTCGGCGAGCCCCATCTGTTCGGCGATCACGTCGCTGTAGGCCCGTACCCGCTCGCTGTGGCCGCGGGTCAACCGGTCATGGTCGTTGAGCCGTCGAAGCAAAATAAGGAGGTTCGTGGCAGCCTCGCTCGCGGTGTCCCCCAGCGATCCGCCCTCGGCCAATCTGCGCTCGAGATCCTTTGCCGTCCCGGTCCGAAGAGCGACCCGCATTCTCGATGGCGTCTCGTCAGGAAAAACAAGGGACAGTCGGAGCATGGCCGCGAGGGGAAGCGCCCGACGGGTCACCCGTTCGACCACCGTGACCGTGGCCAACGCGATCGCTGCGGTGCCAATGGCCCAGCCAACCCACCCAAGAATCGAGTCGGGAGTTGGCAGCATGCCGGCCGTGGCCCGCACAACAAGGAGCGCAGTTGCGAGCGGGACAACGAAAACTAGCAGCCGAATCAGGCCGGACAGGACGGGGCGCGACGGCCAGGCCGAGGTTTCTCCGTCTCGAGCCTGGCTATCGGCTGATCCGCCGAACGCAGACTGTGTTTCCATGACCTCACATCGGCCATTTGGCCTGAGAACTTAATTGTCCGTCATGAGCAATAAGCCTGCGTTGCCGGACCAGCTTTCCGAGTATCTGGTACCGCGACTACGCCCGTTGAAGCACCCACGGAGGGACCCGTAGCATGAAGCAGCTATCGACGATTCTGCTCTTCCTCTCAACAGACGCCGGCAATAGCGTCGAGTGAAGTCGGCGACCTCTTCCGGGACGCGTTCGGGGTGCTCAGTAACTTCGGCGGCGGCGTAGCGCTCACACCTTCGGGCTGTTCGCGGTCGTCTTGGTGCATCTGACGATGCGAAACGTGATCGGCGCCGGTTGTCGTCCTGTTGTGAAGGCTACTGGTCGAGACTCAGCGTGTGAGTCTCGACCAGCAGGTTCACTGTCGGGCTGAAAGGATTTGAACCTTCGACCCCTTGACCCCCAGTCAAGTGCGCTACCAAGCTGCGCCACAGCCCGTGACAGCTCAGTACTCTAGCACTCGCCATATTCGTTGCGATGGCCTGTCGACACCATCCTTGGCCGGGGTCGAAGTACCCGCACGGTAAAGGGGCTAGCGTCTTGGCTATGTGTGGTCGCTTCGTTTCGTCTTCCGGCCCTGATGAGCTGGCGAACTACTTCTCTGCTGAACCGCCCAAAGAGGCGCTCGAAGCGAGTTACAACGTCGCGCCAACGAACGAGGTGTATGCGGTCCGGGCCGATGATGGACACCGTGCCATTGCAACTCTGCGGTGGGGGCTGGTTCCGTTTTGGGCCAAAGACCTGAAGATTGGTCAGAAAATGATCAACGCTCGCTCGGAAACTGTTGCGACGAAACCCTCGTTCAGAGCCGCCTACAAGCGTCGTCGCTGTTTGATACCTGCCGACGGCTTCTATGAGTGGGCAAAGGTCGAAGGCGCGAAACGTAAGCAGCCATACTTCATCTATCGCCCGGACGGTGAGCCGCTGGTCGTTGCTGGTTTGTGGGAGTCGTGGCGACCTAAAGACGACGAAGACGGCGAAGAGGTCATCAGTTGCACGTTGCTGACGTGTGCGGCTAACGACGTGATGAGCCCGGTGCACGATCGGATGCCGGTCTTGCTGCCGCCTGGCGTATGGGATCAATGGCTCGATCCGGAGACCGACGTCGAGAGCCTTGCCGACCTTCTTATCCCGGCGCCAAACGAGCTACTGACTATGCACCCCGTCACCACGATGGTCAATAGCGTGCGGAACAAGGGCGCCGCGCTTGTCACCGAAGCTGCGCTCGACCAGCTCATAGTCCCCGAGGCCGCCGAATGACCGAAGTTCCGCTGAGGCGTCAGCTTCGGCGT
>JBBKWJ010000255.1:0-6970 GCA_037968895.1 Acidimicrobiales bacterium | reverse complement strand
GGAGGCATGCCACCAGGCCGAGCCGTGAAATATGTTCTTTCCGGTGTCTCCAATCCGGTGATCCGTGCGGATCACCTGGACACGCCGCTGAGCTATGAAGCAATGGAGAGCATCGGTAGCGGACTCGGAACGGCTGGCTTCATCATTTTCGATGACACAACCGACCCAACCGAACTGGCCGCTGCGGTATCTCGATTCCTGTCGGTGGAGTCCTGCGGACAGTGCTCGGCCTGCAAACTTGGAACCGGACGCATCACTGAACTGCTCGATGAGTCGACCGACACTTTGCAGCCCACTACTGCTGCGGAGCTTTCCGCTCGACTAGCGAACGTCACCGACAGCTCGCGCTGTTTTCTGCCCTCGCAAGAACAGCGATTAGTCGCCAGTCTCATCCCTGATATGAGGACACGTTCTCTAGCGCAGCCCCGCCGAGATCTTCAGATCACAAAAATCGTCGACATCGCAGGTTCGCGATTCGAGCTCGACGAGAAACAACGTCTGAAGCAACCCGACTGGACCTACCGGCCAGCCTGAGAGAAAGTGGCTTGCGAGTTGCATCGAGCAGTATCGAAGAAGCGGCCGCTCCGTCTCCTTTGTACGGTGGATTCATGGCTATCGCCGACCGACTTGAGCCGGCCCCAACCCCCAAGGAATAGTAGATAAATGAAAACTATGACCTGCAAGCAACTCGGCGGACCCTGCGAGCACGTGCATCGGGGCGAAACCGCTGACGAGGTAATTAAAGCTCAGGATCAGCACCTCAAAGACATGGTGGCCGACGGTGACAAGGCTCACGGCGCAGCACGCGATGACATGAAAGGCCGCTGGAAACACCCGATCGCGGGCATGCGTTGGTATCGCACAGCAAAGAAAGACTTCGCCGAACTTCCCAACGGCTGAGCCCCCAGAGCCGCCGAGATGGATGCCACCCCGAACGCGTCGGATTTCATTGGCCGCCTTGAGCAACTCCGTGGCGCCGCGCCAGTAGGTGCCCCTGAGACACCGATGATCCCATATCGCGACGTATTCACCCTCGCTAAGGAATTTATCGATACGCCGCCGCATGAGATTGAACGAATTCTCGAGCACGATGATCACCAGACGCGGGTCGGTGCGGTGTCGATCATGGACTTTCAGGCCCGACGACGATCCACCTCACCCGACCGGCGACAAGCCTTGTATGAGCTGTATGTCCGTCGCCACGACCGGATAAACAACTGGGACCTCGTCGACCGGGCCGCCCCCTGGGTCGTCGGCGGCTACCTCGCCGACAAACCACGCGACCAGCTCTACACCTTCGCCCAATCCCCCAGCCAATGGGAACGACGCACGGCAATCGTGGCGACATACCACTTCATCCGCCACCACGACCTCGACGACACCTATGCGATTGCCGACATCCTGATCGACGACCCAGCCGAGCTCGTCCAGAAGGCCGTCGGCGGCTTTCTTCGTGAGGCGGGCAAACACGACCTCGAGCGGCTTACTGCTTTCCTCGATCGCCATGCCGCCACCATGAACCGCACCGCGTTGCGCTACGCCATAAAGCATCTCGATCCCGACACACGCCAGCACTACCTCAGCAGGCGAGCTACCGAACCGCTCTAACACCCAGACCTCCGAAATGTTCCTCGTTACGGCTTGCCGTTGCAGGCGCCAGTCAGAGTCATGCCTGGGCGATTCGGACGAGGTTTCCAGACGGGTCCCGGAACGCACAATCGCGGACACCCCAGAACTGATCGGTCGGCTCCTCAAGCACCTCAGCTCCAGAAGCAACGAGCGTGTCGAACGTGGCTTCCAGGTCGTCGCTGCTGAAGATCGCAGCTTGCATCGAGCCCTGGGTCACCAGTGCCAGAAGCGCGTCTCCCTCCGCCGGGGATCGACCCCAATGTGGTTGCGACAAGACGACATCGATGTCCTGGCCCGGAGCGCCAAGGGTGACCCATCGAAAGCCATTGTTCTCAACGTCTTGGCGGACTTCGAGGCCGAGCGCATCGCGATAGAAGCCGAGTGCCTCGTCGGGGTCGTGCACGGTGATGAACATTTTTGAAACGTTGACTGCCATGCCGAAACACTAGAAGCGCTCGAAATGCACCGCTTCTCCAATCCTGCTTGATCCCTGCAGCTGCCGAAAGGTTGAATCTTGAGCGCATCGGGCGCGCTAGGTGCTAGCAGGAGTCCGGTGGGGACGGGTCCGCATCTTGGTGACGCAGGGCGGCACGACCTCGAGGTCGCCGTGATTCCGTTCGCGGTAGTGGGACGGTGTCTCGCCGATAATCTCGGTGAAGCGAGAACTGAACGAGCCCAGCGACACGCATCCGACAGCGAAACACGCATCGGTCACACTGACCCCTCCCCGCAGCAACGCCATCGCACGCTCGATCCGCCGTGTCATCAAATACGAATACGGCGTCTCGCCATACACGGCGCGGAACTTCCGAGCGAAATGCGACGGCGACATCAGTGCAGTTTCAGCCAACGCAGGCACACTCAAGCGCTCGGCATAGTTGCGATCCATAAAATCGCGAGCCCGCCGTAGCTGCACAAGATCAGCGATCTCAACCGGCGACATACCAATGAGGGTAACTCTCCGCACCTATTCGCTCGCCTCAGCTCATCATTATTCGAAGGACCTGATGATGATTCTCGAAACCCGCACGTTCGATGACCCGCTGCGCAGCGATGTTGGTCGGCTCGGTGGAACAAAGCGGCCTCAGGTTCTGGTCCTTGCTGATCTCGGTGAGTGTGTGCATGAGCCGGCTTCCCATTCCTTCGCCGCGGAGCTTGGAACCAACGACGAGGCCAAGGTGAGCGAACCCCGTAGTACGGAACTACGACATGGCGGTTAAAAGGTCTTCCAGCGCGGGCAGCGCGGGCGTATAGTCACCAAAACAACTCTCTTTTCAGAGGTCACCCATGACTGGTTCGATCAGGACACCCGACCAACGGCTTCGGGTGTTCGTAAGCTCGACACTCGACGAGCTGGCCGAGGAGCGAAAGGCGGTGCGGATCGCCATCGAGAAGCTCCGCATGACACCAGTGATGTTCGAGTTGGGGGCTCGGCCGCATCCTCCTCGGGACCTGTACCGGGCCTACCTCGAGCAAAGCGACATATTTGTCGGGATCTATTGGGAGTCCTACGGATGGCAGGCGCCAGGCGAGACTATGTCGGGCATAGAGGACGAGTTCGTCAACAGCTCAGGCCGGCCGCGCCTCCTGTACGTGA
The DNA here is from genome assembly GCA_037968895.1 of Acidimicrobiales bacterium. Classification (GTDB taxonomy): domain Bacteria; phylum Actinomycetota; class Acidimicrobiia; order Acidimicrobiales; family SZUA-35; genus JBBKWJ01. Next base: position 3,744 of record JBBKWJ010000255.1, on the reverse strand, counting down.
AGCAACCTGCTCCCGAGCGGCACGAACGTCTCGAAAACATGTTGAATGGCGTTCGGCAGGACGGCGGCGTCTCGTATAAGAAGTTTTCGACGGCGACGGAGCTGAAGAACCTGCTCCTCGACGATCTTGCCCTGCTGATCTCCGAGCGCTTTACCGCAAACAGCAGGTCGGCCAAATCTCTACCTGTCGGGACCGTCACCTTCTTCTTCAGCGAGATTGACCAGTCGAAGCGGTTGCTCAACGAAGCAGGTAGCAGCTACGGCGAAATCGTCGACCGTTACAACCTCCTTATGGAGTCGGTGATCGAAGCCTCCAAGGGAACTGAGGTGAGGAACGATGCGGGGTCTTTCTTCGCCGCCTTCTCATCTGCGGTGGATGCGGCGAATGCGGCGGCGGCAGCTCACCTCGCCATGAGCGGTGAGCCGTGGCCGGCAGATGCAACAGTTCGTTTGCGCATAGGACTACACACCGGCGAAAGTCGAATGGCAGGGGGCACATACGTGGGCCTCGACGTGCACCGCGCTTCTCGGCTGACAGCCGCAGCGCACGGAGGCCAGACACTTCTGACCGGCCGGGCCGCCGAGATGGTCCTGCCGTTCTTGTCCGACGGCAAGACCCTCACCGATCTGGGCCTTCACAACTTGCCCGACATCGACCGTGGCGAACGGGTCTTCCAGCTGAACGCACCGAACCTTCTTTCGCACTTCCCGCCGATTCGCTCGTGTCCCGAACGACGATTGCCCGTTCCCCTCTCTTCCTTCGTGGGGCGGGATGAGGAGCTGCGCAGCGCCCGAGAGCTGCTGCTGGATAAACAAGTACGCCTCCTGACGATCACCGGTGCCGGTGGAATCGGCAAGACGAGATTGGCTATCGAGCTGGCCCGCCTCGTGGAGACCGATTTTCCTGGCGGGGTCTTTTTCGTCGACTTGTCCAGCGTCTTCGACACCGCCCTCGTGCTCCCTGCGCTGGGCCGGGCCCTGGGTGTGCTCGACGCCGAGGGACGAGAGCTCGATCGTGCCATCGCATTGTTCGTAGGCGACGCTCAGATGCTGGTCGTCCTCGACAACATGGAACAGGTCATCATCACCGCCACCGACCTGGCCGCGATTCTGCGATCGACAACCAACCTGAAGTTCCTTGTGACCAGCCGAGAGCCCCTGAGAGTGAGCGGCGAACGTGAATTTCCGCTTCGGCCACTACCGCTTCCCGACGACGATGTTCCTGTGGACGCACTTGAGGCGGTGCCTTCGATGGATCTGTTTATTCAACGCGCTCGAGCAGTCGTTCCCGACTTCGAGATGAGCGAGACCAACGCCCCGTCGCTTGTCGAGCTGCTGAACCGCTTGGACGGACTGCCTCTGGCCATCGAACTCGCCGCACCGAAACTCCGCTACCTAACACCAGCCGCTCTGCTGGATCGCCTGGGTGCGGTTTTCGGAGGGGCTGGCAGCGCTTCACGCGACATGCCGGAACGTCACCACAACATGAGATCGGCCATAACTTGGAGCTTCGACTTGTTGTCCGAAGAAGAACGAGTGCTCTTTCGCCGGCTGGGAGTTTTTGCCGGCGGTTGGACTCTCGAAGCAGCGCATCAGATTGGCGGCGAGACCGAACTGCTTGATGATTCGGTGCTCGACCTCCTGACCGAACTCGTCACCAAGTCGATGGTTAGCTTCTATCTGGATACCAACGGACAGCCGCGGTACAGACTCCTCGAGACGCTTCGCCAGTTTGCGAGCGACAAGTTGGCGGCCTCGGGAGAGTCGGAGCGAGTGCAGGACGCCCATCTGCATTGGTGCCTCGGGCTCGTTCGTGCCCACGAAGCATCATTCTTTGTTTCCGACTTCCCGGCCGCACTGAACGCCATCGAGGACGAGCGCCACAACATTCGGCTGGCGTTGCATTGGGCTATGTCCTCCGCGACCAGAATCGAGGCGGGCCTCGAGATCGCTGGGCTCTTGTGGAGCTACTGGGACGTCAGAGGATATGTGACAGAGGGAATCCTTTGGTTGGACCAACTGCTTGAGGGTGCGGGAGCCGATCTGCCGACCGCGGCCCGCGCTAACGCCCTGGACGCCAGAGGGTGGCTCGGTCGGCTCCATCCGGGCTCTGTGACCTCCGAGGCGACTTTTACCGAAGCCGAGCAGCTGTGGAGAAAGGTGGGCGACGTCCGAAGATTGGCGTGGTCGATCTCGATGCACGGGATGATCACCTTCAACGCCTTTGACTACGACCGGGCCAAGGAGCAGTTCGACGAGGGCACTCGACTCGCCCGAGATGTCGGCGATGAGCAGCTGCTCGAAATCTGGTCCACGTACGGTCTGGCGCATGTCCACTGGTTGCAGGGGGAAGTCGGCGAGGCTCGGGAGCTCCTCGACCGCAGTCTGGCCTTCGCTAGGAAATGGCGCCACACGTGGGCCATCGGTCATGCCCAATTCAGCCTCGGCCTTTTCGAACTGATGATGGGCGATCTCATCGGTGCAAGAAGCAGGCTGGTTGAGAGTCTCGCCCTTCGGGTGGAGATACGGGACCTGCGTGGGATCGCTGACTGTCTCGGGTCTATGGCCATGCTCTCTGCGAAGCAGGGGGACAGCCTTACAGCAACCCAACTCCTGGGCGCGGCCGAGTCTCAACGGCAGGCCACAGGTCACGTGCTGGTGCCTTGGCAGCGATCGTTCATCGACGAGACAATCGAGCACTGTCGCGAGACGCTCGGGACAGACATCTACACCAAGGTGTACATCGAGGGCGCGAGACTCAACAGAACCCAAACGATCGAGCTCGCTTTCACTCCGGCTGCTCCCGAACTGCTCGCCGGGCAAGAAACGTTGCCCTCCCGAGGGTTGACGGCCAGCGCATAGCATGCTCGAAAGACACGGCGCCGTCGCTGGGTGTAAAGCATGTATGAACCCGACAGCAGAATCGCACGCGCCGCGAAGTCCTCGTCATCGGTGACGAGCAGACCACCCTCTCCGGAATTTACGTGTTTGAACGTCTGGGTGTTGAAACATCCAGCAATCCCGAACGTCCCGGTCAGATGGCCGTCCCAGCCTCCTCCCATCGTGTAGGCACAGTCTCGATCACGCTGATCCCGGCAACGTGCGACGTTGTGATGTTCATAAGTGCGGATGCGATGTGCGCAAAGCGGCCCGCCGGAACGTAGCAGCCCGAGACGTTTACCGGCACCAACCGGTGGCCTGCCCGAGTCCCGGCCTAACCTCGATCTCAAATGGTTGACGCGAGTCTCGTGGGGCCCGGGCGAACGAGCGGATGTTGCGATGCGCCTCGGTTATGTCGTCGAGCAATGTGGGGGCGAGGGCTCTCCGCGCTTCCCGCACGACGCTTGCTTCAACGACGATCGGTCCGCCCCACCCGTCGAAACTCCGGGCGAAGGCTCTGGCTTCGTACTCGCCTCGTTCGCACAATCCGGCAATCATCTCTCGGACTTTCTCCGAGACTTCTCAGTCAGTTGCCTCTGTCCCGACCGAACGCTGTTTGAGGTACGAGTACGTCATGTTGACCTTCTCAATTTGCGTAGACGTCGTGGCCATACTCGGACACCCGGTCGAGTAGGGCATCGACGTCAACCTCGCCGACTGCGGGGTTCATGAACAACAGTCGGAACGTGTTGAGGCCCTCGATCGGCTGAAAGCCAACCATGGCGGTGCCTTCCGCTTGCATCCTGCCCTTAATCTTGGGTGCGAGTGCGTGGAGCTCGGCGTAGATCCCGGGCGAAAGTGCCCC
>JBBKWJ010000254.1:0-13774 GCA_037968895.1 Acidimicrobiales bacterium | reverse complement strand
GACGGCCATGGGCGCCACCGGGTTCCGCATCGAAGACCCCGCGTCGCTGCGATCGGTCATGGCAACGGCCCTGGCCACCGACGGCCCCGTCGTCGTCGACGTGTTGACCAACCCTGACGAGATCATCATCCCGTCCCAACCCACCCCCGGCCAGGCCTGGGGCTTCGCTATCGCCAAAGTCAAAGAAGCAATCCGAAGCCGAGGAGACGACCAATGACCAACATCGCGAACTCGATTCCAGGCCAGTGGTCGAACCCGCCACTCAAGGCGGTGTACATCAACTGTTCCCTGAACCCCGACACCAAGGAATCCCACACCCAGCGGCTCATCGAACGATCCGCCGGCATCATGACCACCGAAGGCGTTCAAGTCACCATCATTCACGCCCTCGAGCACCAGACACCGACATGACCCACCATGGGCCGGCACGCGATTGTCGACTCCGTGGCCGAAGCCGAGACCGCACGAAAGCATGGTGTCATGACGTCACTACAGGAACTCCGCAGCACATTTCGACTGCGACCAGTCGACGGCATGGTCAACCTGGCTGGCTACGCCACCGACTCGACACCATTCGTCGAGTCGGAGTCTGCCGCCAAACACGAATTAGCCGTAGAACTGCATGATCGACTCTTTGATCATCACGAACTCCTCTTTGCCGAAGAAGAACGGTCCGTGTTACTGGTGCTGCAAGGACTCGATTGCTCGGGCAAGAACGGCACTATCAAGCATGTCGTCATCGCCATGAACCCAGCTGGCGTGCGCACCGCATCGTTCACCGAACCAACCGAAAAGGAGCGTGAGCACCACTTCCTCTGGCGACATCGCGAAGCGTTGCCGGGGCCAGGAAACCTCGTGGTCTTCAACCGCTCTCACTACGAAGACGTGCTCGTGCCGATCGCCGAAGGAACACTGCAGCGCGAGGACATCGATGCTCGCTTAGATGACATCAACGCCTTTGAGGCCGAGCTGGTGGACGCTGGCACCACGATTATCAAGTGCATGCTGCACCTCTCGTTCGACGAGCAACGCAGCCGCTTCTTGCGACGGCTACGACGCGACGATAAGCGGTGGAAGTTCGCCGAATCAGATATGGAGAGCCGACGTTTGTGGAACGAGTACCAGGCCGCCTACGGCGATGTACTCGCGAGCACAAGCCCAGATTGCGCACCGTGGCATGTGATTCCGGCTGACAACAAGTGGTACCGGAACTGGGCGGTCGCCCAATTGCTCGATCTCACGTTACAAGAAATGGCGCCCGCCTATCCCCAGCCCGACTTCGATATCGACGCATTGCGCGACCAACTGCAACCGCCCCACTGAAAATGCGGCAGGAGTTCACCTCCGATAGTGCCAGTCAAGGCCCGTCTGACGTCTGGTGACCTCGGCGCGTCAAAACCATCGAACCGCTTACATCGTTCCACGGAGCAGTACGCGACGACTGGCCCGCCATCCAAGCCATGATCGACGACGCCGACATCCTGGTTCTCGGTACCCTGATCTGGCTCGGCGTGAAACCAAGCGTCGCCACCCTCGTCGTCGAGCGGATGTACGCCGGCAGCTCCGAAACCAACGAACGAGGCCATGTCGCTCCTACGGGAAAGCCGCCAACAGTTGGCAAGACGCCACCAACGCCACCCAACAACCAGTCAGCCCACCCCGGTAGCCTGAGCCGAGTTCGCACTACCAGATCCCTTGTCGCTGGCAATTGCCGCATCTGTTCAGTCTGGTTCGTCGGGTGTGATCACCAGCGTGCTTGCGGTGGCGTTTTCGCCGACGCCGATCAGTTCGCGCACCGCGTAATACAGCATCAACACGGCGGAGATGAACACACCCCCGGTGACGGCGCCGCCGATGAGAACGCCGTAGTAGACCCACTGATACCAGCCACGGTCAACCTCCGCCTCGCCGAGAGGGAAACTGAGAAACATGAGCAGTATCACCGACGCAATAATCCCAGCAGTGGTCAGGTACGCGACATCGCGAATCCTTCGGTAGTGGCTCGTAGTGAACTCAAGTTCATGAGTGATGCTGAAGGTGATCAGCGTCAACATCAGGGCCAGGATGGTCGCGCCGCCCGCAATGTATGCCGACGCAGCAAATCGGGCCGTAGGCAGGACCGCATCGATCAGACGCCGAGCCTCGAAGTCGCTCGCGGTTCCGACAATGGCCATTCCGCTGAACCCAACGAGCGCGGTCGCCAGACCACCTGCAGCGGCCAGTTTGCGGTCGGTGCGGCGGTGCTCTCGTGCTTCACGGCGGCGTTGGTCGCTCGGTGAGGACCCTGTCATGTCTTATCTGACGACGAGGACGGGGCAGGGCGCGTGGTCTATCACATAGCGGCCAGCCGATGGGTCAAAGATCCGATCCCAAAGCGAGTGCTCACGGGAGCCCATCACGATGATGTCAGCTTCACTTGTCAGGGCATGTTCACAGATGGTGCGACCGACACTCCCGACCTCGATCGCGATCTCGCGGTCCGGCATACCAGTTTGTTCGGCATGTTTGCGAGCAGCGGCGGTGGCAGTTTCGCGTGCGTGGTCTTCGATGTTGTCGGCAAGCCCGACTGTTTGGAGTGAGTAACCGACTCCCATAACTGCGGTCGAGGTTACGAAGTCGGCGATGCTCAAGAAGATGTAGTGATGGTCTTCGCCAAAGAACTCCATTGCCGCGGCGGCGGCATCGGCTGACTCTGGTTCCTGGTCGACGGCAACAAGAATATTCATGGGGTTCTGCTTTCTGGCTGTTTTCGGCGGGCGTGGGGTCAGGTTTCGGCGGCATCGCGGGCGGCGAAGGCGCTCCACCAGAGTTGGGATGCGGCCGATGACCCGAGCCGGGTCTTGATGCTGGTGAAGAGCGTGGCTATGCGACTCGGAGAATCACCAATGCGTTCAAGCTCGGATTTCAAGTGTTGTTGCTCGGTCAATGTCATGTGCAGTTGATCGCCAGGGAGCCGGTCAGGGGCGGTTCTGGCGGATGGTTGCGTCCGCGTCACGGCTGTCAATTCGTCCGAACGTCCGATCGAGTCGGCTTCCGCCAGTGCCGGTGACCGCGACCGGCTTCATGCCAGTCGGCCGGGCTTCGAGCATGCAACTATCGTCACCCTGATCCTTACCCTTGGTGCGGTCCTGTTCGCTGAGATGGGCCTCGACACGAGTGAGTCGATCGCCATAGCGGTCGAGCCCAGCGTGGATCGTGGCTTCGATCATCTCCGTGAGCAGGTCCGTACCGTCGACGCTGCTGTGAGCATTGACTTGAATCTTCATGATGATTGGCCGTTCGTGTTGTCGGTCGCCTGCTGGTCGCCCTGGATCTGAGCACCTGCGACAAGGTGGCCCCGGCCGCAAGCCCAAACAGGCCAGCATCATCGATCCCGATCCATGTCATGATGACGATTCGTCAAACGAACACGGCACACGTTGACATCTCGGAGGGATACGACACGTAACCAGGGTCCAGAGCAACGTAGGCGAGGGCGCATTGCCCTCATAGGTCGACACTACGCCCTAGCAACATGAATGCAACCGCGAATCAGCAACGGCGCGGCGACCGTATCGATCTGAGCGGCCCTTGTATTGCGCAGCGGTCAGGCGTACTGTCGATGTGGAGAGCCTTCGCTCTTTGATCACGTCGCTCCGGACTCTTGGTTGCGTGTTGACTCCCTCAGGAGGGCCCGACGTGTACCCCACTCGTTCGCGAAACCTTCTTAGGCGCGTGATGGCGACGGTCCGCGAGTCGCCGTCGACGCCGCCTGCCGGCTTCATGTGCCCCACCGGGTTCCCGTACTACTACCAGCAAACCCGGCTCTGTCACACCAACCGAATTTAACTAGCAGCGATCCAGCCGTAGCCGACGCTGGCTATCGGCCCACACACGCACACACCGAGCCACCGTCATTCTCGCCCTCTATCTACCAACCGACAGGACTCCATGACCGAAACAACCAGCAACCTCGGCACACGACATCTCGATGACAACACGCTGCGAGGTCTTGTAGAACCGCTCCAGACAACCGTGACGGTCTACCTCCCCGCGAAAAACGACCACAGCGATGGCGAGGCCGGTCACCGCCTTCAGATGCATTGGTCGAACCTCAGGCGGTCCCTTGCCAATCGCGGCGCGTCTGACGCTGACCTCGATGCGATTGATCCGGTCACCACTCATGGCGATGAGCGGGGCGACACGATTGTGGCCATCGCTACCAACGCCGAACTTCGAGCCGTGGGTTTTATCACCGAACCCATCGCCGAGCCCCTTGGCACGATCCAAGTGATGCCGGCGCTGCTCCCGTTCCTTGGTTGGGATCAATCTCGGATTCCGCACCTCGTCGTGGTTGCGGACCGAACCGGCGCAGACATCATCGCCGTCAGCCCCCACCAGCCAGACACCGGCACCACAATCGACGGCGACGATCTGTATATACAGCGCAGCGCACCCGGCGGCTGGTCACAACGCCGATACCAACAACGAGCCGAGAACTTGTGGGAACACAACGCAAAAGACGTCGCCGCCACGGTCGACCAGCTCGCCAACTCGTGTCACGCACAAATCATCGTCCTGGCTGGCGATGTCCGAGCCCTCGGATTCCTCCGCCAACACCTCCCCAGCCACGTCAACGACCTCGTATGCGAAATCGACGGCTCCCGAGCCGATTGGAGCCTCGACCAAATCGCCGACGACACCGTCACCCACGTAGCCGCCCTCGGCGCCCAACAGCTTCAACAACACCACGAAGCGCTCACCGAGGCACTCGGAATCGGCAAGGCAGTCGAAGGACGAGACGCAGTGTTCCAGGCGCTTCGACAAGCCAGAGTTGACACCCTCCACGTTGTCGACGACACCAACGGGCCACGGCCAACCGGGTGGACATCGGCCGACCCCGCCCACAGCTACGCCCAGATTGAACCACCGAACCTCGGCACCAGAGTTTCCCACCACCAAGCGCCCTTGCACGACATCGCCATAAGAAGCGCCGTCCTCACCGGCGCCCGCATCGTCATCATTCCACCCGACCAACCCGCTCCTGCTCAAGGACTTGCAGCGCTACTACGCGGCGACCAGTGACTCTCCGCAGCCGAGCGAGCACCGGTCGGCGGAACGTCGCATAGATGCCGAGCACTCCGGCCAGCGATTAGTGAGGTGCAACGCAACGGTCAGGGAACTCCGCACGCGCCGCAAGCCAAGTTCACGAAGGCGCCGGGCACGAGCCGGGTTTGCGGTGACACGATGACCTTGCGGGCCATCAGTCGGGTGACAGCACGACTATGAGCACACCGAATCGCAATCAGGCTCCGTGGAGCAGAGCCGACCGCCCAGTCCCTCGCGCCGTGAGTGGACCGATGCGCGACTTTCTTCAGCTGGAAGTCGCCGGCGGTGCCGTCTTACTACTGGCGACCTTGGCTGCGCTCGCGGTTGCGAACTCACCAGCGGCTGGGGCCGTGGATGACTTCTTCGCTCAGGAACTCACGGTGTTCCAGATCGGGCAGCTTCACCTGGTCGAGTCGCTGCGCGGGTGGATCAACGACGGTCTGATGGCGCTGTTCTTCTTCGTTGTTGGACTCGAGATCAACCGCGAGTTCGCAGACGGTGAACTCTCAGACCCCCAGCAAGCACTGTTACCAGTAGTCGCCGCCATTGGAGGCATGGCCGCGCCAGCACTGTTCTTTGTCGCGTTCGCACGCACCGGTCCCGCTGTGGCTGGATGGGGCATTCCAATGGCCACCGACATCGCGTTCGCACTCGGCCTGCTAGCACTGCTTGGCCGACGCGTCCCATCGAGCCTCCGGCTCTTCCTGTTGACGTTGGCGATCGTGGACGACATCGGCGCCATCTTGGTCATCGCCGTGTTCTACACCAACCAACTACAACTCGGATGGCTCGCCGCCGCCATTGGACTACTGGCGCTCATTCGCGTGCTCCGCCAACTCCGCGTCTGGTACATCCCCCTCTACGTCCTACTCGGAGCCGCGGTATGGGTAGCCATGCTCGAGTCGGGCGTGCACGCCACCATTGCCGGAGTCGCCCTCGGCCTACTCACACCAACTTCGCCGCTTCGCCCCGAACCCCACGACACCGTCGCCAGCGAACACACCAAACCAGCCACCATCCGTCGATCGATCTTCGAGGTCCGTGAGTCACTCGGCGTCGCAGAACGACTCCAACACCTCATCCACCCCTGGTCGGCGTTTCTGATCCTGCCCATCTTCGCGTTCGCCAACGCCAGGATCCAGATATCGCCATCTGGTCTCGCCGACGCCGCGACCAGCCCAGTCGGTCTCGCCGTCATTGTCGGCCTCGTCATCGGCAAACCAGTAGGAATCGTGGCAGCGAGTTGGCTCGCGACGCGATCCGGACTCGCGTCACTGCCGGACGGATGCGAGATGCGACACATCGTCGGCGTCGGCGCCGTCGCCGGTATCGGATTCACCGTGTCGCTGTTCATCACCGAACTCGCCTTCAACAACCCCACCGTCATTGCCAACGCAAAACTCGCGGTCCTGATCGGCTCTGCAGCTGCAGCCGCCATCGGCGTGGCTCTTCTCTGGCGAGCCTCGCTGCATACTCCCAGCTGAAACCGGTGGCCGATACCGACCTGGTCGAGCCCCAGAAGTTGCATAGGAGGCGATTGCGATCGCTACCAGTCTGCAGTGCGGCGGTTGCGTTGGTGGATTATTAAGCGTACGGTAACCATGGAGAGCACTTGGCTCTCTATCGCGTTGCTCCGGACCTTGGTTGCGTGTTGACTCCGTTAGGAGGAGCGACATGTACCGTGTTCTCGTTGCGTGCCAGCATGGAGCGCCTGGCATCGGCCCCGTGCTCCGGTACCAGCCGCTTGCCAGCTGCGCTCTCGTTTCTGATCTGACTCGTCCGAGCCGACGCCCCTCCATCGCCGTCGACGCGTGTCAACGCACCGCGTTATCGCGGTCTATTCACCGCTGCAAGGAGTTCTGATGCCCACCTACATTTGGATACTTTTTCTTGTCGCCCTGCTGGTAGCAGCAGTTGGCCTCATCCTTATTCGACAAAGGCAACGCGGCGGCGAAATCTACGCCTCCCGCAGCCTCAGCAATAGCGAACTCAACGATGACTAGCCCGCGCTTAGCGCTGACGCTTGCCTCAGACCTGCCAGGGCGACCGGTGGTCGGCATCGACAGCGGCGATGACATCGCCGAGATCAAAGACGTCATCTTCGATCCGGTGTCGCACAACCTCATCGGGTTCACCCTCAACAAACGAGGCTGGTTCCGCGGGAACCTCAAAGCAGATCTTCCAACAGCCTCGGTCTACGCGATTGGTCCAGCGGCCGTCATGGTCAGCTCAACCACTAGCCTGGTCGGCGACGTCGACGCCCCCGCGCAGCTCAATCTGGAAACCGAGATCGTTGCCGTCATTGGCACACGCGTCCTGTCATCAGCCGGTGAAGAACTTGGCACGGTCGCCGACGTCGTCCTCAACACTGGCTCGTCGCCAGCCGCGGTTGGCTATCAACTCGACAGCAACGACGGACCCATCTTCGTTCCCATCTCCGCCCAACTCGCACTGTCGGGCGACAACCTCATCCTGCCAGAACATGCAACCGACTTTGTGAGGCACAACTTGGCAGACTTCGGCGCCTCAATCACCCGCTACCCCCACGCTCTGGCGAGCTCGTCATGACAGCGACAGTTCTTCTAAGCGAACTGCTCGCTCGTCGCGTTGTCGCCCTCGACGACGCATCCGACATTGGACACGTCGAGACCGTCATCTTGGATCGAGGCGCTACCCGGGTCGAACGCATCCAAGTCAGTGGCCGTAGCCGATCACCCAACCTCGTTGACTGGGCTCAAATCAACAACGTAGGCGCCGACGCAGTCATAATCACCAACGCTGCGGCGGTCCACGAGTCTCGCGACGCCGAAGACGACAACATCTATGTACGCGGCGAAATCGCAATCCTTGGTGCCGAGGTCCTGACCACAGGCGGCTTCCCCGCCGGTCAACTCGAGGACCTTCACATCGACACCGCAACGGGCGAGATCACCGCCGCGGTCACGACCAACGGAACCGTCGCGGCCGACAACATCATCGCACTCGGCACCTTCGCTCTCGTCATCAACTGACGAACCCTTCTCTCGCCCACGACCCCAGCTGCACCAAGGAAGGCACATATGACAACACCGAGCCCTCTCACACCGGATCCAATGCCGGACCCGCCAGACCCACTACCTGGCCACGAAGACCGCAACGACAGAGGCTTCAATCGACCGTCGCGTCGGCGGCGACCGATGCGCAGGTTCTTCACCCGCATCTTCAAACGCTAAACAACCCCCAGTGACCAAAACGAAGTCTCGCCAGTTCATCCAACGACCCGTCCCCCTACTCGCTCGGCTTGTCGGGCTGATCGCCATCGCTGCGGTGTTCGCGTCGTGCGGTACAGATGCAGAAACAACAACAGCATCAACGAACACCGCAGAATCAACCGATGTCGTCGACACCGTCGCAACAACGGAACCGGTCGATGAACCCACCTCGGTGGCCGATCCAGAAACGGCGACACCGACCCCTTCTCCCGCACCGACCTCGCCCCCAGCTCCGGCGGCGACCAGCGTGCCGACGCAGGTTGAACCAACAGTGGTGGCTAATCAGACGCCGCCGGAGCTACAGCTTGGGAGTGAAGGCACCTCGGTGCACGACATACAGGACTTGCTCAATGATCTCATCGGCTACGCCGATCTGCCCGTCGCACGAATCGCCGAAGACGGCTTCTACGGACCAAACACCGAAAGGGCTGAGCGCAGTTTCGAGGAACACGCAGAGCTCGTCGTCGACGGCATCGCAACCGTCGACGATCGTGACCAACTTGAACTCGTCGTTGCAGCCCTCGAATCCAGTAGCGCGGACAGCGCAGTCGCGCTCGGGGACCAATCGACGTTCGTTGGAACCTGGCAGAGCCGGCTCAACATCTGGAACGCATTGGCACTCGAAACACCAGCTCATCTCGTGGTCGACGATCACTTCGGCAACCGCACCGAGCAAGCCACACTCGCCGCCGAAGCCGTTCTTGGCCTGCAAGTCGACGGCATCGTAGAGGCCACCGACCGAGCCGCCTTGCGGGCAGCCATCGCAACACTTCGAGCCGAGACCTTCGTCAGGGTCCTCCACCAAACAAGTCGAAACGACACCCAAATTGTCGTGAAGTCGTTCTACGAGAACGATCAATACTGCCTACGGTTCATCGTGGGGCTCGCGGCCGATGAACGTTGCACCCAAAGCTCACACGGCGACATCAACACCGCATACTTCGTCACCGTGAACGGTGTCGATTTCATCGGCGGAACCGCCAACCCCAACGTCAGCTTCGTACAAGTCGTTACCACCAGCGGCGATGCGTTAACTGTCGCTACCCGCCAGATCGGAAACACAATCGCACGCGCGTGGGTCGGGGTCGTTGACAGCGAACCTGAAACTGTGGAACTCCTTGAAGCAGACGGCACATCGGTCGACGAACTCAGATTCTCCCTCGCCCCGACCGACCGAGACTTCTTCGGCAACACAATCGCTATAAGCTCGCCGAACTTCGCTCACACGTTCTTCATCGATGACTGCCGAAGTGCAGCACCCGACGACATCGTTGTCGAGGGAACGCTTGCCGACGCCAGCATCAACGTGATCGTGATAGACGGTGTAGGCACGTTGATGATCAGCTCAGGAACAGCAACCTCACCAGTCGATATTCGCGGTTCAATCACCACCGCGGCAATCGACGGAGACAACTTCACGATTTCAGGAGCGTTCACCGACGAACTGCTTGATAGCGCGTCATTTGTTGGAGCGGGATCGTGCTAGCGACACAGTCTTGCATCGGTAGCGGTGACGATAAGCCAACTCACACGGAAGCACCATGAGCGATCCACTTGTTCCGTCCACCCTGGCATCACACCTCGGCCACCTCGAGGCCGACCTCGACGACATCGTCGCCATGTTGACCCTCCATCATGACGAGGGTGGCGACATCCACCCCGAAGCACGAGCCAAAGCCCAACACCTCCGAGCGAGCCTTGGTGATGTAGTCACCGCGCTCACCGAGCACCACGAGCGACTCGCCATGAGCACCGACGACATCTGGGCCGCCCTGACAGTCAAACACTCCAGCCCCGCCAGCTACGGCAACTGAAAGCACGACTGCATGGACAGTGAACGTAGCCGCCAGATAGCGGTCCGGTTCGGGCCAGGCATTGGTACGCCGCCTAACCCAAGCCTGTGCGACAGGTGTGTCGAGGTCATGTCCGTCCACGGTGCGGGCGTCTCAATCATGAGCGGACGCAACAGCGGCCCCGTCTGCAGCTCCTCGGCACGAGTCCGCGAACTCGAAGGTCTTCAATTCTCTTTGGGAGAGGGGCCATGCCACGATGCCTTCACGTCGGGCGCGATCATCTCAGAACCCGACCTCGCCCGAGCCCCTTACAGCAAGTGGCCGAACTACGCGCCATTGGCGCTCGACCTCGGAGCATGCGCAGTGTTCGCGTTTCCACTCCAGATCGGTGTCGGAACCGTTGGCGTGTTGACCCTCTATCAGGACAGCGCTGGCACCCTCACCGCCAAGCAATCCGGCGACGGCCGCATACTCGCCCGCACACTTCCTGCAGTCATGTCCGCAATCCAGGCCGCCGCACCCCAAACCCTGATGACGGGCGCCTTAAGCGACGCTGACGCGCATCGCGCCGAGATCCATCAGGCCGCGGGAATGATCACGGTTCAACTCAGCGTCGATATCGAAGAAGCACTGGTCCGCATCCGAGCACACGCCTATGCCGTCAACGACACCGTCGCACACGTCGCGGACGCGATCCTGGCACACAGCCTTTATCTAGGCAACGATGGACCAAAGAACAGGAAGTCACCATCATGAATAGTCCCACCAGCGCCAGCCAGCGCCGAGAAACACAGGTGATTCAGGCGTTTCTTGAACTATCCGACACCCTCGTTGCCGACTTCGACATCATCGACTCGCTCACCATGCTGGCGACCCGTTGCGTTGAGCTGCTCGACACCGCCGCAACCGGCATCCTGCTCGTCGACACCGAGCAGCGCCTGCGCGTCCTTGCAACCTCAAGCGAACAGGCCCGCCTCATCGAACTGTTCCAACTGCAAAACAACGAAGGACCATGCTTGGAAGCCTTCGCCACCGGTCAACCAACCATCGACACCAACCTTGCCACAGCGACCGAACGATGGCCCCAATTCGCTCCCTACGCGTTGGGCGCAGGCTACGAATCCGTCTACGCCATCCCCATGCGACTGCGCGGCAACATCATCGGAGCCCTCAACCTCTTTCGGGCCAGCCCAGGAAAGCTCGACGCCGGAGACCTTGCGCTCGCCCAGGCCTTAGCTGACCTCGCCAGTATCACCATCCTGCAAGCAGCCGCAGCGACCGAAGCGCGAGGGCGCGAACAACACCTCCAACACGCGCTCGACAGCCGAATCGTCATCGAACAAGCCAAAGGCATACTCGCCGAGCACGCTCACATCGACATGCCAGCGGCTTTCGAACTCCTGCGTAACCGTGCCCGCAACACCAACACCAAACTGACTGACCTCGCAACCCACATTGTGGCCGGCGAACTCGACCTGCACACACTCACCACCGACGGAACGAACCGTCATTAAATACGCCGCACCCACTGACGATCGAAGTTGAATTCGACGGTGAACGCTCGACGGTGCCGCGGTCATGATGTCAAAAGTGCCGGTCAAACGTGCCGATCGACCCGACTCGACCACCCGATGACACATGACCAGTCGCTGCCAAACCTGAGCGCCGCGTGTTTCGGGTTCGCATTCGCCGCGTATGACCATGTCGATGGCGCGACCCACGATGTCAGGGACTAGGCAGTTGCCATGACCAGGAACAAAATCAGCTGAGGCTGCCCGCATAGGGCTGGCACTTCAGAACCAAGGATTGGAGAACACCAATGAAACATATGGAGACGATGACGGAGGCAGTTGAGAGGCTGCGCTCGTCGGGCTACGAAGAAGATTTCATGATCGCGAACGATGGCAGCGTGACGACGGGCAATGATGCTTGGTCAGCATCGGCAATAGTCATCGATCAGATCGTTCGATTCGAAGGAATGAGCGACCCGGGCGATGAATCAATGTTGCTTGCCCTCACTGCACCAAACGGGATCAAGGGCTCGCTAGCCCTCCCCTACGGACCCGAGGCCACCGGTCCACAAATCGATGTAATCCAGTCGCTGCTCCTTGCCCACAACACCCACCTTGCAGGCGACACGCTCGCCGACTGACCGGTGCGACTGACAGACCCACCAACAGCCAGATTGGAATCACCATGGATACGACCATCTTCGAAGCCCTACGCAAAGATCACGATATTCAACGATCGTTGATCGAGCAGCTCTGCGACACCGAAGGCGACAGCATTAGTCGTCGCGACACCTTCGATCGACTCAAGGTCGAGCTCGACGCCCACGCAACCCACGAAGAGCGCGAATTCTACGTGCCACTCATGAAGCTCGACCTCACGCAGGACAAGGCACGCCACAGCATCGCCGAACACAAAGACATTGATGACTTCATCGAGCGGCTCGTCGACTATGACATGTCGGCTCCCCAGTGGCTCACCACAGCACGCGAGTTGCGCCACAAGCTGCTGCATCACCTCGATGAGGAAGAACACGAAGTCTTCCAGCTCGCCGGCAAGGCACTTGACGAAGGCCAAAAACTCGAACTGGCAGCGAGCTATTCACAATCAATGAACGACGCTCGCCGCACCCACAGCCCGACCTCATGAAGATCCTCATCGGTGTCGACAATTCGCCAGAGTCGAGCGACGCGGTCGACATCGTGGTGATTGGCTCCGAGGACAAGTCCGTGTGGCAGGCTCACCGGTGGGATGGGGCGCACGTTGCTGGGGCTTAGCCGTGACTGCCCGGACGATTGGACTCCTGAATGGCGGGTTGCCGCCAATGATCCGGACGCTTTGGTTGTCGAGCATCGACCGGATCGGTTTCCGGAACTACGACAGGATGTCGTTTGACGAGAAGATCTGATGGGACACTCGTCAGAATGAATCGGACAGAAGGGTGCCGCCCGTGAGCGAGACCGGGGCCAGTCAAGCCGAGCGGGCCGCGGACTCCGAGATCACCTTGAGTGGTGCGGTGTCGATGGGCACCGGCGTCATGATCGGTGCCGGTGTCTTTGCGTTGATGGGTCAGGTCGCCGGGACTGCGGGCAAGTGGTTTCCCCTTGCGTTTCTCGCCGCTGCTGCGGTGGCCGCGTTGACGTCGTACTCGTACGTGAAACTGTCGAACACGTTCCCCTCGGCCGGTGGGATCGGGACCTTCTTGAACAAGGCGTACGGGGTCGGGCCGATCGCGGCGACGTTCACGATGGCGATGTGGGCATCGATGATCCTGAACGAGAGCCTCGTCGCCCGAACATTTGGCACCTACTTCACGAAGATGATCGGGATCGACGGCCACAGCGTCATCGTCGCCGGGCTCGGTGCGGCACTGTTGGTGGGATCGTTCGCGATCAATGCCGCCGGCAGCGGCGCGGTGAACACCGTCGAGAACGTCATGGCCGTCGTCAAGATCGGCGGCCTCGTCATCTTCGCCGGCGCGTGTCTCTGGGTGGCCGACTTCCCGAGCACGCCAGCCGGAGCGGTCGACTCCCCCACGATCGACTCGCTCATCGCCGCGGTCGGCATCGGCCTGCTGGCCTACAAGGGATTCACCACCATCACCAACACCGGCGCTGAGATCGAGGACCCGAC
>JBBKWJ010000253.1:0-24630 GCA_037968895.1 Acidimicrobiales bacterium | reverse complement strand
GGTGGCGATTGCGCAGGGGTCACACCCGTTCCCATTCCGAACACGGAAGTTAAGCCCTGCAGCGCCGATGGTACTTGGACTGAGAGGTCCTGGGAGAGTAGGTCGCCGCCGGATTTCTTTTAGGAGAAATCCGTGTTGAGAGAGCCTTGGCCCTTAGGGGTTGGGGCTCTTTCCACGTTTTGGCGCATCTTTATGGTGTCAGGTACCAACGCAGCGTTTCCGAGCGCAGCGAGGAAAGGCGGGAAGTGCGGCGGCCGTCAGGCCGACGAACGGCGCGTACGCCTGTCTCAACTTGGGACTGCTAAGTTGGCCAAATCGTGAATTCGCCAATCGATGTCGCCGACATCCCGCAGCTTTCAGACGCCAACTTCGTTCGGGTAAGCGGCGACTATCTCAAGGCAACTGCTATTCCCTACCGCGTGCTGCAAGCCGTAGCGCTGCTTGTTTTCGCAGGTGCCGCGATTGGGATCTCGCCTTGGTTGCTGATCGCCGGCGTCATCACAATTGCTGTCCTTGAGGTCACACCGTTCCTGCGAAGACTTGCATTTCCGTATCTGGGCTATCAAGTTCGTGAACACGACTTCTCCGTTCGCTATGGGCTCATCACTCGAACCGTCGAGACTGTGCCGTACAACAGGATTCAGAACACCGAGGTGAACCAAGGCCCGCTCGAACGACGGTTCAGGCTCGCGACTCTGACTGTCTCTCCAGCGCGAGGTGCGCTGAGGATCCCGGGTCTTCCCGAGGCCGACGCCCACAGACTGCGTGCGTTTATTGCCCAGACAGCGGCCATCGTGCACGAGGCCGACGCCGATGGAGCCTGATCTCGCGGCCGATGCAGTTGCACTCGCTGCTCCCGCCCGCCAATCGCCGTTAGCCGTCCTTCAGATCGCCCTCACCAGTCTCCGTCAAATTGGAACCGTGAACCTGGTTGTTGGCATCGGCTTCGTTGTCAGTGGCAGGCTTCCATCCTGGGTTCTGGCGCTCGTGCCCATCGGCGGATTGCTCGTGATGGCTGCTGCGGTGGCGTCATGGTGGCGTTTCACGTTTCGAGCAACGACTGAGGAGCTCGTCGTAACGCAGGGCGTGGTCTACAAGAAGGAACTCATCATTCCGTTTTCCAAGGTGCAGAGCGTGACCGTCAACGAAGGAGTGATGCAGCGGATCTTCGGTTTGGTATCTGCATCCGTCGACACTGCTGGCAGCGCAACCACCGAGTTTCAAATACACGGTATTGAACGCGGCCAAGCCGAGTCGCTGCGTCGTCTCGCGACACGCGCCAATCTGTCCGAGGACGTAAGGCCACCCGACCGAGCAGCGATTGGCACCGACGCCGAAAGCAGCGAGTTGGGGGAACGTGTACTCGTTGCGAGGAGTTCTCGTGACCTGCTAGTCCTCGGACTCATTACTAATCCGTTCGCGGGAATCGCGGTGCTCTTTGGCTCCGCCATCTTTGCCGATGATCTTGCCAGCGCGTCTGGTATTGAGCTGCCAGAACTTGATGGCTCGTTTGCGCTGTCCGGCCGACAGGTAGCGGTGGGAGTCGCACTAATGACGCTCGTGCTCACGCTAGCGTGGCTAGCGCTCGGCCTACGTAGCGTCGTCGTCAATTGGAGATTTCGGCTCACGACGAGTCAGCGCGGTCTCGAGCTCAGCGCCGGCCTATTGCGACGCCGTGTTCAAGCGAGCCACATCAACAAAGTGCAATCGATCGGAGTCGCAAACGGTCCCTTGCTGCGCCGAGCCGGATTCTCCCACGCCGTCCTCCACACAATCGGGACGGGTGATTTTACGATAGCGGGCATCACCGAGCCAGAGCTCGTTGCCGTCCGCGACCTCGTCGGACTACCTTTTGCGGTCCGCCCGTCACGCCGGATCTCGACGCATTACATCAGGCATCGCTTGCGACTGGCTTCTGTCGTGGCGGCCATCGGCGCTGTGGGCCTCATGTTCGTTGATTGGCGTCTCGCGCCGCTTTGGCTTCTACTACCGGTTGTCGTCGGCCTGTCGGCGTGGTTCTTTCAGCGCAATATGAGGTGGGAGGTCACGCCACAGACGGTCCAGCGCTCGACAGGAAAGCTCCTCGTAGTCGAAACTGAAGCGCCGTGCCGCAAGACGCAAAGTGTGAAGGTCACCCAGTCCATTTACCAGCGGAAGCGCCTACTCGCGTCTGTCGCGATCTCAAACGCTGAGACGGTTATTCACTTCCCGATGCTCCGAGTGAGCGAGGCCGAGTCGGTCCGAGACCTGTTGCTCGCAACCTAGGCCAACGAAGCCGCTTACGTGCCTGGGACGAGCGCTAGCCCTTCGACGGACTGGCCGCCAAAGGCGGTGAGGATCTGGGGCGACGCGAGCACCTTTCGATCTCTTCCGCCACCTCCGAGAATGATTCGGTCGCGGTCCATGACCCTTGAATCAACCCAGAGCGGAAGGTCGGCGGGTAGCCCGAATGGGGTGACACCGCCAATGGCCATGCCGGTCAGCGCTTCGGTGGCCTCGCCGCTCGCAAACGAGATCTTGCGCACACCAAGTCGCTTCCGAACAGCCTTGTTGACGTCGAGCTTCGTTGTTGCGAGCACGATGCACGCGGCGTAGATCGGCGGATCAGTCTTGCCGACGACCACGATGGTGTTGGCCGAGTCGTCTAAGGCATAGCCATAAGCCTCGCAGAATTCGGCCGTGTCAGCGAGCGCGGGGTCGCAATCGATTACCTCGTATGCAACGCCAGATGATTTAAGAATCTCGAGAAGCCGATCAGTCATAACGCTCCATCGTATGGGCCACTGAGACCCGTGCGCCGATGCGGTTCTCTTCCCGCTACGGCTCAGTCAACTAGCGTTGGGACTGGGGATCGAGCAGAGGAGCGCAGCGTGGCGAAGAAGAACCCATACGAAGGACCCGGCGAGCAGTTTCGGCAGTATGAGGCCGTCGTTGCCGCTTCTCCGAACGTCGAGCGCAAGGGAGCGAAGAACCCATACACATCTCTCAACGGACACATGTTTAGCTTTCTTGATGTGACTGGAGCGATGGCCTTACGGCTCTCGAACGAGGATCAGGCTGAGTTCGTCGCACGCTATGGCACGGCGCCGGTGGAGCAGCATGGGCGAATCATGAAGGACTACGTAGCAATACCAAACGATCTGCTTGGCGACATTGAAGAACTCGGAGCTTGGTTCGAGCGAAGTCATACCTACATCGGATCCTTGAAGCCAAAGCCGACGAAGCGTGGCTGAGCGAGAGACTCTGCGGCAGACGTTCGACTCGGCGACCGACACGTACCATCAGGCTCGGCCCCGATACCCAGACCGGCTTATTGAGGCCCTCATGCGGCTCACTGGACTGGACGAGCCGGCAGAATTGCTTGAGATCGGTCCAGCGACCGGGGTCGCTACTGAGCAGGTAGCTGCACACGGCCATCGCATCACTGCGGTTGAGCTCGGACCTGATCTCGCCGCCTTCGCAGCTCGCCAACTGTCGAGATTTCCTGGAGTGTCGGTGGTGTACGCGTCGTTCGACACTTGGGAGCCTCCTCGCTGGAAATCATTCGACCTTGTTTTCGCCGCGACGGCATGGCATTGGCTCGACCCTGGAACGAAGTACGAGCGGGTTCGGAGGCACCTCCGAGACGGTGGACATCTCGCGTTCTGGTCAGCGGGCCACGTTTTCCCGGACGACGGCGACCCGTTCTTCGTCGAGATTCAGTCTGTCTACGACGAGATTGGCGAGGCCTTGCCTGACGGTTGGGTATCCCCTCGGCCTGGCGAACTACCGGACTTGAGCGGTGAGGTCGAAGCCTCTAGTTGTTTTGAGATGGTCGCAGTCGAGCAATTTGACTGGGAGCTGCGCTACGACGCCGAGCAGTACATCGATCTGCTCAATACGTTCTCGGGTCATATACGTATGAATGAGAAAGAGCGCGATCGGCTCTACGGCGAGATTCGGCGCAGGCTCGCCCAGCGCGATGACCACCAGTTGCGACGCCATTGGGGCGCCGCGCTTCATGTGGCGCAGCGACGCTAGTTGCCCGGCGGGCCGCTGGAACCTCGTCACGCTCTGCGAGATGAGATCGACAGACGGCCAGTCCGCTAGACCGTTGTTTCTAGATTGTTTCGCTTGGCCTGTCACAAGGGCGCTCGTTCAACCTCTACGTTTGATACAAGGGGATCGACGAGGAGCTTGCTGGTCATGACGACAACGCACGAGATGGCCACTGAGGAATCACCTGAATCAGGCGTCCAACTCGCGCGGCTAAAACATACGAGAGCCTCTCGCTGGATGCACTGGCTTAACTTCCCTCTCTTGACCATCATGATCTGGAGCGGCATGCGCATCTACTGGGCTGATCTCCAGGATCCGTTCGCAGTGGGCGTGGGCGATGTCGATTTCGAGTTCTGGCCAAGCTGGATCAACGAGACACTCGGCCTCAAAAGCAGGCTCGCCAGAGGCATGGCCTTCCACTTCACCTTCGGCTGGCTGTTCGCTATCAACGGACTGGCCTACGTGACCTACACGCTCGTAAGCGGTGAGTGGCGCCAGTTGGTGCCCGAGCGGGCGTCATTCAAAGACAGCGCCCAGGTGTTCCTGCACGATATTGGCATCGGTCGCAAGAACCCGCTGCCGCCGCAAGCGAGGTACAACGGGGCCCAACGACTGACGTACTCGCTCATCATTGTCCTTGGTGCTCTCGCTGTTCTGAGCGGTCTCGCCATCTACAAGCCGACACAACTGAGTCTGCTCACCCGACTCTTTGGTGGCTACGAGTGGGCTCGCGGAATCCATTTCAGTGTCACGATCGCCTTCATCGTCTTCTTTGTGATTCACCTCCTCCAGGTCGCCCGGGCAGGATGGGGCAACTTCATGAGCATGATCACGGGGTATCAACTCGACCCGGCTGCATCCAACGAGAAGAAGGGCGGTTCGCCTGATGCCTGAGTCCAACGAAGAACGTGCGGCTCGCTACGCCGCGCTCGACGAGAAGTCCCCAACGATGTCGGTCGATGCATATCGCTCCCGGAGCCGTCGCTCGGTGCTCACCGGTGCTGCTGGCGCCGTTGCCGGACTGCTTGGTTGGCGGTGGTTACAGGCCAGACCGGACGCCGACAACATCCCCGATGTATTGCGTCTTGGGCACGAAGCGAACGAGCGACTCTGGCGAGGCCTATTTCGCGAAGGTCAACTCGCACCAACTTTCGACCGCTCAGCGTCGTCGATGCTGCGAGTGAACGGACGCCGCGGTGGAATCGAGAATGAGATCGATCTCGCCGCGTGGTCGATGACGGTGCTTGACAACAGTGGTGCAGAGCTTGGAATTCACGACATGGATTCCATTCGTACGTTGCCGAAGCAGGAGATAACGGTCGAGCACAAATGCGTGGAGGGGTGGAGCCACATCGTTACGTGGGGCGGTGTTCGATTCTCGGACTTTGTTGAGGCCAACTACCCGCAGATGGCAGCTGCGCCGACCGAATTCGTCAGTCTGATAACTCCCGACAAGGGCTACTACGTTGGTCTGGAATGGGACGCGATGATGCACCCCCAAACCCTGCTCTGCTACGAGCTCCAAGGCGAACCCCTCGAGCAGTTGCACGGTGCACCCCTTCGCCTCGTCACGCCGCTCAAATATGGAATCAAGCAAATCAAGCGCATCGGGTCGATTGCCTTCGCCAATGACCAGCCAGCCGACTACTGGGCCGAACGCGGCTACGACTGGTACGCAGCGCTGTAACTCTCTCGGTGCTAAATGCCGATTCCACTGAGGTAGTAGCTGACGTCGTTGATCGCCCGCGTGATGCTTGGATGGTTGACCTCAAAACCCTGCACTGCGTCGCGAAGCCTGACGCCGAGATGGTCACGGCTCTCAGGCGACGTTGGTTCAGCCAGGTGGGCGGCCGCGGCTTGGCGCAGATTGACCAGTTCGGCCTCAGTGTCTTCGCGGTCAATCAAATCGATGAGCCGGTCGACCGAAGCGACCGATGCACCGTCGGATGTTTCCGGCGGCGGAAGGACGAGCACCGGCAGTGTGGCTACTTTCAGCAGCGTTGACGCAACGCTTCCGAGGACGAGGCGATGAGCGACACTGTGCTTGTGGCCAACCACCACAATGAAGGCGGCATTCCACTCGGCAGCCTTCTTCAGAATAAGGTCGACGGTCTGGCCGATCTCGACGTGAGCCGTCGCCTCGATCCCCTCTGACTCGAAAAGCGCAACGTGCTCGGTGAGCTGCTCGTACTCATAGGCCAACTCTCGGTCTCGCTGGAAGCTGTCGTGGATCCCGCCTGCTGCGTCGTAACCGACGAACGCGGGTTCTGGTGCGGCGGCGTGCAATACATGGACGTTCCAACCAGTCGCGCTAGCCAGCTCAAACACGGGCCCGAAGTCGGCCCGTTCGGGCGGCAGGTCTACGGCAACGAGAATGGAACGCTCGACAGTCATGATGAGGACTCCTCGGTAGATGAATGGTCTAACAGTTGCATCGCGATGCTGCTTGCCCAGGCTTCGATTTCGTCCCACTCGCGGTAGTCGCCGTCTATGGCACCGACCCATTGTGCGACGAATCGTTCAGTCCGGCCAAGTCGGGAGAGTTCGAGGCGGCCGCTAAACATCCGGTGGCCGCGAGCTCCTGCTGTGGCGATCAGGTGTTCCAGAGCGTCGGGACGAATAGGTTCCTCGGGTTTGGCGTCGCCGAGCGGCCCGCTACTGAACAGCCAAGTCGGGTGTTTGCGAAGCGTGTCGGCGTGCTCATCGACGAAGTGGGTTGCGGCTGGGATCCATTTTCCCATGTACAGCGCGCTGCCGAGCACGAACCCCTCGTAGTGCGAGAGATCATGGATGTCTTGAGGCTGTGCGACGTCAACGTCGATGCCCTGAGAACGAAGAATGCGGGAGATCGAACGTCCGATCTCCGCCGTTCCCCCGTGCTTGCTTGCCGGGCTTACCAGGACTCGCATGTTGCTCTCCCGTCAATTTTGATCTTCTTGTTCGATCATGGCGCCTAACAGACACCACGTCACGGGCAGTAGGTCACTGTGAAGCCCAAGTTGCGAACCTGGTCAGCGCTGGGCGAAGTGACAAAAGTCCCTATTTAGGGCGATTCGGAGTTGCGAGAGTGGCTGTTGATGAATCTTATACTCAAGAACTTAAAGAATCATGGGAAGCCGGTTCGCCTCTCGGTCGCTCTTCTGTGGCTCGCGGGTGTGTTCTTGATCATCGTCGGGGTCAACCAACCACGTCCTGCTCAGGCGATTGCCCAGTCCGGAAGCGGCAGCGAGCTATTCGCCCAGCTATGTGCGTCGTGTCATCAAGCCGATGGCGCCGGCATCGTTGGCACCTTTCCTCCGCTCCTCGACAACCCGGCCGCCACCGACCCGGCGTATATCGCTGACGTGATCCAGAACGGAAAATCCGGGCCGATCGAGGTGCTCGGCGAATCATATGACTCGGCGATGCCAGCCGTTGGGGCTCTTGCTGGCGACGATCTTACTGCCGTTGTCGACTACGTGGTTGGTCTCGCCGGAGGCGGTGAAGCGGCCACCGAACCTGTCGACGCGGCACCTGCGCTCCCTCCCGGGAGCGGCGAAGCTGACAGAGGCTACGAGCTCTTCATCGGCAAAGACCGGCTCGACAATGGCGGGGTCGCGTGTTCGGCTTGTCACGCCGCTGGATCTGCTGGCGACTTCGGCGGCGGAAGCCTCGGTCCTGATCTCAATGGCTCAATCGATCGCCTCGGGGGCTAGGCGGGTATTGCGGGCTGGCTCACCAGTCCGCCAACCGCAACGATGTCGTCGATCTTCGCTGACAAGCCAATGACGGAGTCAGAAATTGCTGATCTTGTTGCCTACTTCACCGTTGCCCCGACGGAGTCAGCAAGCGGCGGACTCGGTGGCTTTCTTGGAGCCGCGCTCGCAGGCGTAGCGGTGCTGCTTGGCGGCATGGCCATCGCTTACCGAGGAATGCGGCAGACCTACGTGCAACGCTTGAGGAGCAACCGATGAGTAAGTGGATTGACGTGTCAGTCGACCCCGCAGCACGCAAGTGGGAGGAGTTCTACCGCAACCGGTTCCAGCACGACAAGCGGGTGCGAACCACTCATGGTGTCAACTGCACCGGCAGCTGCTCGTGGGAGGTGTACGTCAAGGACGGCATCGTCACTTGGGAGCTTCAAGCTACTGACTATCCGCAGCTAGAAGAAGGCCTTCCGCCGTACGAGCCGCGGGGCTGCCAACGGGGCATCTCCTACTCCTGGTACCTGTACTCGCCAATTAGGGTCAAGTACCCGTACGCCAGAGGCGTGCTCGTCGACATGTATCGACAGGCGAAGAAGGAGAACTTTGGCGGACCAGTCGATGCGTGGGCTGCAATCCAGGACGACCCTGAGCTTCGTGCGAGATACCAACGGGCGCGCGGTAAGGGCGGCTTTCGCCGTATCAGCTGGGACGAAGCGCTCGAGATGGCTGCGGCGTCGACCGTGCACACCATCGAGAAGCATGGGCCCGACCGAGTAGCTGGTTTCTCACCCATCCCTGCCATGTCGCAGGTGAGCTACGCGGCAGGCAGCCGGTTCATGTCACTCATCGGCGGCGCCGTAATGAGCTTCTATGACTGGTATTGCGATCTACCTCCAGCCTCTCCAGAGGTGTGGGGCGAGCAAACCGATGTGCCTGAGTCAGCGGATTGGTACAACGCTCGCTTTATTGCGGTGGCAGGTGCCAACCTGAATATGACAAGAACGCCAGACACGCATTTTCTGGCTGAGGTTCGACACGCCGGTGCGAAGCTCACAGTTTTCAGCCCCGACTTCTCGCAGGTGGCCAAATATGCCGACTGGTGGATTCCCTCGAATCCAGGCCAGGACACCGCATTCTGGCTTGCCGTCGACCATGTCATTCTGACCGAGGTCTATCGCGACCGCCAGGTTGACTACTTCCAGGACTACACCAAGAAATACACCGATCTCCCGTTCCTGGTCGAAGTCGCAGACGGGCGGCCTGGAAAGTACCTCCGCGCAAATCGTGTGGGTCGCTATGCCGACACCGAGAACGGTGATTGGAAGCTTCTCATGTGGGACGAAGCGGCCAACGAGCCTCGCATGCCGAACGGCGCAATTGGCGACCGGTGGGCGCATGATGAGAGCGGTCGATGGAACCTCGAGCTGTTTGACAGCATTCTTGGCGAGGAGATTACGCCTGCGCTGACCTTCATCGACGACAACGATGGCACCGCTCAGATTAACTTTGAGGCGTTCGAGATCGGAGACGGTGCCGGTCGCAGCGACAACACCGTCACCCGATCTGTGCCGATTCGAACCATCCAGACGGCAACAGGCCCGGTTCAGGTCACCACCGTGCACGATCTCCTCATGGCCCGATTCGGCGTGGACCGTGGGCTGAAGGGATCGGACGCATCGAGCTATGACGATGCGGATGCGCTGTATACGCCGGCATGGCAGGAGAAGTACACCGGCATCCATCGCGACACTGTCGTCAAGTTCGCCCGTGAGTGGGCCCGCAACGGCGAGCTCACCAACGGCAAGAACATGATCATCATTGGTGCTGGTGCAAACCACTGGTACCACAACAACTTGCTCTACCGCTCGGGTATCACGGCCCTGTTGCTCACCGGCTCGGTTGGCGTCAATGGTGGCGGCCTTGCTCACTACGTTGGGCAGGAGAAACTAGTTGGCCACGCCGCCTGGGGCTCCATCGCCTTCGGCCTCGACTGGGGCATGGCGCCACGTCATCAGAACACGCCGTCGTTCCACTACGTGCACTCCGATCAATGGCGCTACGAGCGCGGCTATCGCGAGTATGACTCCCTTCCTGATGACCATCCGGAGCGCTTCGACCACACGCTCGACCACCAAGCTCGAGCTGTACGCATGGGCTGGCTACCGTTCTTCCCGCAATTCAAGGAGAACCCAATCAACGTCGTCCGCAAGGCAAGGCGGACTGGGGCCGAGACCGAAGCTGAGATCGTCGACACAATCGTCGAGCGCCTCAAGAGCAATGATCTTGAATTCGCCATAGACGATCCTGACGCACCGGAGAACTGGCCTCGGACCTGGTTCATCTGGCGAGGCAATGCCATTGGCACCTCGGCCAAGGGCCACGAGTTTTTCATGAAGCACTACCTCGGTACGCACTCAACGGCCATCGCGACCGAGCCCGCCGATCATGGTGTTGTCGAAGTCAAGGTTCGCCCTGAGGCGCCGATCGGGAAGATGGACCTCGTCGTTGATCTGAACTTCCGCATGGACACGTCGGCGCTGTATTCCGACATTGTGCTTCCCGCTGCCACTTGGTATGAGAAGGACGATCTGAACACGACGGACATGCATTCGTTCATTAACCCGATGCAGGCTGCAGTGCCACCGTCATGGGAGTCGCGTCCTGACTGGGACATCTTCACTGGGCTTGCGAAGAAGGTCTCTGAACTGTCGGGTGGTCGGCTCGGTGAGGTTGAAGACGTCGTCATGCAGCCCCTCGTTCATGACTCCCCAGACGAGATCACCCAACCAACAATTGCAGACTGGCGAGCGGGTGAGTGCGAAGCCATTCCCGGCAAAACGATGCCGAAGTTCAAGCTGCTCAAGCGGGACTACACCAAGCTCTACGAGCAGATGACCTCGCTCGGTGAGGGCGTTAGAGACAATGGTGTTGGCGTTCACGGACTCAAGATCCCGGTTGGTGACTTCTACGATGAACTCGCGCGAAAGCAGCCAGATGAGCGCTCGATCGCAGAAGGTGGTCCACTGCGACCACTGCTACAACGAGGACGTCAAGTCGCCGAGGCGATTCTGGCGCTCGATCCATCCAGCAATGGAGAGTTGGCCCACCGAGCCTTTGAGGCCGAAGAGGCCAAGACCGGGCTCAGCCTGACCCACCTTGCTGCTGGTTCTCGAGATGTTCGCACGAACTTCGCCGATCTGATTTCGCAGCCTCGCCGCATTCTTACAACCCCAACCTGGAGCGGCATCGTCGCTAAGGGGAGGGCCTACAACCCGTTCACGCTCAATGTCGAGCATCTGATCCCGTGGCGGACGCTCAGCGGTCGGCAATCGCTCTACCTCGATCACGAGCAGTATCTCAACTGGGGTGAACACCTTCCGGTGTACAAGCCCCGTCCAGACCACACGATGCTCTCCGAGACCGAGGAGTCGTTGGCCGAGGGGCAAGACGGCAAGCTCTTCAACTACATCACGCCACACGGCAAGTGGTCGATTCACTCGACGTACTCCGAGAACGACCGCATGATGACGCTGTCACGTGGTGGTTACCCAATCTGGCTCAATGTCAAAGATGCCAACGATTTAGGCATCGCAGACAACGACTGGGTCGAGCTCTACAACGACAACGGTGTATTTGTGCAGCGATGCACAACTTCGTCGAGAATTCCTCGAGGGACCGTGTTCGTTTACCACGCCACGGAGCGCACGGTTGGCGTTCCGATCTCGCCACGACGCAAGAAGCGAGCTGGCATGAACAACTCGCTGACCCGGACTCGGCTCAAGCCGGTGCTCATGAGCGGCGGCTACGCCCAGTTCTCCTACGGCTTCAACTACTGGGGCCCAACCGGTGTCAACCGAGACACCTTCGTCTACGTCAAGCGCATCGAACGTCCGAGCTACTGAAAGGCACACCCATGAGAGTCAGAGCTCAGATGAGCATGCTGTTTCATCTCGACAAGTGCATCGGGTGCCACACCTGCTCGGTTGCATGTAAGAACCTGTGGACGGATCGCGAAGGCGCCGAGTACATGTGGTGGAACAACGTAGAGACCCGACCGGGTACGGGTTACCCGACCGGCTGGGAAGACCAGGAGCACTACAAAGGAGGCTGGCGTCGCGACAAGAAGGGCCGCCTCAAGCTGACGCTCCACTCCAAAGGAGGCGGTGTTGCGAAAGCGTTCTACAACCCGTCACTTCCCGAGTTGGACGACTACTACGACCCATTCACGTTCAAGTACGGCGACCTCTTTACGTCGCCCGAGTCGTCGCAACAGCCGACAGCAGTGCCAATCTCAAAGATTACCGGCAACGAGATGGAGATCACGGGCGGACCAAACTGGGACGACGATCTCGGCGGATCAGACATTTACGCCGCCAACGATCCCTCAATGGGTGGTATCGACCCGGTTGTGCGAGCTCAGCTTGAAGAGATCGAGCGGGTTGTCTTCAACTACCTCCCCCGGATCTGTAACCACTGCCTGAATCCCTCGTGTGTCGCCGCATGTCCGAGCGGCGCTATCTACAAGCGGGCCGAAGACGGCGTTGTGCTTGTCAACGAAGACAAGTGCCGGGGTTGGCGTATGTGCGTCTCGGCTTGTCCATACAAGAAGGTCTATTACAACTGGACAACGGGAAAGTCCGAGAAGTGCATCCTCTGCTTCCCGAGGCTTGAGACTGGCCAAGCACCGGCATGCGCTCACTCGTGCGTCGGCCGGATTCGGTACATGGGCGTGCTTTTGTACGACGCCGATCGAATTGAGCAGGTCGCCTCTGCGCCTGACGACGAACTGCTTGATGCCCAGCTCGACATCATCCTGAATCCGCACGACCCGCAGGTCATTGCGGCGGCACTTGAGTCGGGAATCGACGAAGCATGGATCGACTCAGCACAACGGTCTCCTGTGTACAGATTTGTCAAGGAATGGGGAATGGCGCTGCCACTCCATCCTGAGTACCGCACTCTGGCGATGATGTATTACATCCCGCCACTCTCACCAATCATGAGCCGGGTCGAGGACAATATGGTCAACCTCGACTTCGGCGGTGAGCGTAAGGACTTCGAGCTCCTCGACGAGATCGATAAGGCAAGGCTTCCCGTTGAGTACCTGGCCAACCTCTTTTCTGTTGGTGACCCCGAGCCGATTCGCAAGATCCTAAAGACGATGCTCTCGGTTCGAACCTACAAGCGGCGTCAGAGCGTCGACCAGTCAATCGATGACACCACTATCAAAATGCTCATCGATGCCGGGCTCACTGAAGCGAGCGCCGAAGCAATTTACAAGCTGACAACCATCCCGACGATCGACGATCGTTTCGTGCTTCCTCCCTATCACCGCGAGATGTCGATCGAATCGCTCAACGACCCTTTGGCGGCAAAGGGCGAAGCCGGCTTTGGTCCCCGTCAGGCACCGAAGCGGGGTGCATGATGCACGCTGCTGAGGTCGTTGCTTTGGGATACCGATATCCGGGGCCCGAGTCGGCCGCACGACTCGAAGCTGCCATCAAAGATTCGCTCCATGGGGCCGTGCAGCGGCACATGACGCGGTTTGTCGATGAGATATCGGCGCTTGAATTTGGGAAATGGGAAGAGCTGCACACCGCCACGCTCGACCTTTCTCCGCAGTTCGTGCCGTACGTCGGCCACGTTGCGTGGGGCGAGAACTACCGGCGAGGCGCATTTATGGCTGAGCTCAACGGCGTCTTTCGCGAGGCAGGAATCGAGCTCTACGGCGAGCTTCCTGATCACATTGAGCCGGTGCTGCGTTACCTCGGTACTGGTGCAGAGTTGATTTCGGACCTGGTTGATGTCCTTCCAAGCGCCGTCGCCACGATGCAAGAGACGCTACGAAAAGCGGCACCAAAGAACCCGTACAACCACCTACTTGCGGCCACGGTTGATCTCGCGGCAGATCTCCGGCCACTGTCGATCGGAACCAGGAGATGACTCTAAACGAACTGCTCTTCGGCACGCTTCCCTATGTCGTGGTGGTGTTGGCGATCGCGGTCACCGCCTTGAGATGGCGCAACCATCCCTTCACTGTCACCTCACTTTCTTCTCAGCTGCTCGAGAGCCGGCTGCTGTACTGGGGCACGGTTCCGTTCCACTGGGGACTGTCAATCATCTTGCTTGGTCATCTCGCAGCCCTCATCGTGCCGAGTGGATTTGAGCTTTGGAACGGGGCCCCACTGCGGCTGTATCTCCTAGAACTCACCGGCATAGCCCTGGGGCTATGGGCGGCCGTTGGTCTTGGCATTCTGATGTATCGGCGCTTGGTCAATCCACGTGTCCGCCGGGTTACATCGGCCATGGATGTTGTTGTCCTAGCCACAATCGCCGTCCAGATCATCACCGGTCTTTGGATCGCAATCGGGTATCGATGGGGCTCGTATTGGGGCACTGGAGTCTTTGTTCCGTACATTCGCAGCCTCTTCACTTTCAGCCCAAATACGGCCATAGTCGAGCCGCTTCCGTGGGTCTTGAAGGCGCACGTGTTGTCGTTCTACGCCTTCCTTGCACTGTTCCCATTCACCCGCCTGGTTCACATCATCACCCTGCCGCTCCAGTACTTCTTCCGGCCGTGGCAGAAGGTCATAGGTATGCGCGAAACGCCATCTCGGAAGCCGGAGCCTGTTCGACCTCATGGCGGCGGTGTGCCGCAGATCGTCCAACCACGGCACGACGAGAATGTAACGTCGTGACATCAACTCTCCAGAAGGTTTCAATCGATGACTGAGCAAGCAGCGTCTCTGGCTGACGAAGAGCCGCGGCTTTTAGCCTTTGATCAGGAGCGAATCCGCGTCTTGCACTTCACGTGGATCGCCTTCTTCATGACGTTCTTCGTATGGTTCAACTTGGCGCCACTTGCGACCACGATGCGTGAGAGCTCGACCTGGCTCACAAAGGAACACATCAAGATCCTGCTAATAGCAAACGTGGCGCTCACCATCCCCGCCCGGATCATTGTCGGTGCCATGATCGACCGCTTCGGCAGTCGAATAGTTTTCACATGGCTCATGATCAGCATGTCTGTTCCGACCGTCTGGTTCGCTTTTGCTGACAGCTTCCAGCAGATGATGATCTCTCGACTCATTCTTAGCGGTGTTGGGGCCGGCTTCGTTGTTGGTATCAAGATGGTCGCTCAGTGGTTCCCGCCCAAGTACATCGGGCGGACCGAGGGGTTTTACGCCGGATGGGGCAACTTCGGGTCTGCCTTCGCGGCAATGACTCTGCCGTGGTTCGCTATCACTGTGCTTGGCGAGTGGTTCAACCTGGGTAATGACGCCTGGCGTTGGGCGATGGCAATCAACGGGATCGTGCTTGGCCTTTACGGTGCTGCCTATTACTTCCTCGTACGTGATGTGCCAGTGGGACGGACACTTTCAAAGACCAAGAAGGCCGAGCCGATGGTGCTCTCGTCGTATGGCGATCTGGTCCAGTATCTGCTCTGGTCAATTCCCCTCGTCGGCGCACTCGCCATCCTTGCCTGGCGAGTCTCAAGCGTGAAGGTCGAAGGCGAGGTCGTGCTCTCCTCAACTGGCTTGTATCTGATCTACGGCGTTCTGACCCTCGTGTTCATCGGCCACGTTGTGCGAACGCTCCAAGTCAATTTGCCGATTCTGAAAGTGGGCGTTCCTGAGGACGAACGTTTTCATTTTGGCAGTGTTATTGCTCTGAACTCGACCTATTTCGCGAACTTCGGGGCCGAACTAGCCGTCGTCTCGATGCTTCCCGAGTTCTTCGAGACAGCGTTCGCGCCGTTGGTTGACGACCTCGGCAAACCAATCGTGACAGCAACGCTTGCCGGAATCGTTGCATCATCCTTTGCGTTCGTGAACCTGGTCGCTCGCCCTCTCGGCGGCTATCTTTCCGATCGATTGCCGAGCCGACGTAAGACGATGCTCGGCTACATCCTTGGCATAGTTCTCGGGTTCTTTCTCATGGCGTTCATTGCGAAGTGGGCACCAGGCGTCGATGGCGACGGCCTCCGCAATCTTGCACCTTCGTTCGGTGGCGTCACCTGGCTCGTAATCGCGGTCGTTATCACCATGTTCGCGTCAATTTTCGTGCAGGGAGCCGAGGGCTCGACCTTCGCTGTGATCCCGATGATCAACAAGCGCATGACGGGCCAGATCGCTGGAATGGCCGGTGCCTACGGAAACGTCGGCGCCGTCATCTACCTGGTCATCTACTCACTGGTCGATGCTCGAACGTTCTTCTTCATTCTGGCCGGCGGCGCAGCGGCAAGCTTTATCGTCACCCTTGTGATGCTTGAGGAACCAGAGGGAGCGTTTGACGCCTCCTTCGACGACGACGAGTCAGATGTACTCGCTGTCGGGCCGTCGACAACTGACTAAGTTCTGCGTACCCCAGCAGATCAACGGGAGAGAGAAACGATGACAGACATTCAGCAATGGGATGTTGAGGACGAGGCGTTCTGGGAGAGTGAGGGAAAGAAAGTTGCCTCTCGAAACTTGTGGATCTCGATCCCCGCATTGCTATGCGGGTTTGCCGTTTGGCTGTACTGGAGCATCATCACGGTTCAGATGCTCAACCTAGGGTTTCCCTTTGAGCAGGCCGATCTCTTCACTATTACTGCCATCGCTGGTTTCACCGGAGCAACGTTTCGCATTCCAAACAGCTTCTTTATCCGCATCGCAGGCGGACGAAACACGATCTTTCTGACGACGGCTCTGCTGCTGATCCCCGCCGTCGGCACTGGCTTCGCGTTGCTCAGTCTCGATACGCCACTCTGGGTCTTCCAACTCCTTGCCTTTCTATCCGGCTTCGGCGGCGGCAACTTCGCCTCGTCAATGTCGAACATCAGCTTCTTCTACCCGAAGCGGATGCAGGGGCTCGCCCTTGGGCTCAATGCTGGCCTCGGTAACGCTGGCGTAACGACAATGCAGATCCTGATCCCAGCTGTCATGACCATCGGCATCTTTGGCGGTGGATCGAAGATCTTACAAACCTCTTCTGGCACCCTGATCGGCACAATCGAGGCCGGAACCGAGACCTGGATTCATAACGCTGGTTTCGTGTGGCTTGTTTTGTTGATTCCAATCGTCGCTCTTAGCTGGTTCCGAATGAACAACATCACGACGCCGACAGTGTCGCCGAACATTGGCAGCACGGGCGCAGCGTTCACCAAGATCATCGGCATGCTGCTCGTGACGGCTATCCCGGCCGCCGTCGGACTCGCAATTATCCTGCCCGATCCCTTCCTCGGAGCACCCTCGTGGACCAAGTGGCCGGTAATGGCTGGCGTCATCGCTTCGACAGTCTGGATCCTCAAGCAGCTGCCGGGTGACGTGAAACCAAACCTCGAACGCCAGTATGCGATCTTCAAGCACAAGCACACCTGGATCATGAGCGTCATCTACACGATGACGTTCGGAAGCTTCATCGGCTACTCGGCTGGCTTTGCGCTCGCTATCAAGGTTGTATTCGGTTTCAAACACATCGACATTGACGGTGTCATCACGCACGACACCGCCAACCCAGACGGACCCTCAGCACTCACGTATGCGTGGATGGGGCCCTTCATCGGTGCGTTTATCCGGCCCGTTGGTGGTTGGATCGCTGACCGGGTAGGGGGAGCCAGAGTCACGCATTGGGTGTCGTTAGTGATGACGGTGAGTGCGCTCGGCGTGGCGTACTACCTCAAGGAGGCATACAAGTCGGAGACGCCGCAAGACTTCTTCCTTCCGTTCTTCTTGCTTTTCCTGTTGCTCTTCGCAGCAAGTGGCATCGGGAACGGCTCAACATTCCGCACCATCGCAGTGGTATTCAATAAGGAGCAGGCTGGACCTGTCCTTGGTTGGACCTCAGCTATTGCGGCCTACGGTGCCTTCATCGTCCCGGGAGAGTTCGGCAGTCAGATTCAGAACGCTACTCCGGAGTACGCGTTGATCGCCTTCGCAATCTTCTACCTCCTTTGCGCCGCCCTGAACTGGTGGTACTACCTGGGCCCCAAGGCTGAGTACGAGAACCCCTAGGGAAAAGCCAGCTAGCTCTGACAGAAGCGGGCGATGCTTGCTGCTGTTTCGTCGGCAACGTCGGGGCATGAGACAGAGAAGACCTCGCTGCCGTGGATCGTTCCCATCACCTGTCGGCACTGCGCCGACACGCCAGCTCGCATAAGAAGGCGAAAGAACTCGATGCCCTCGTCTCGCAACGGATCGCATTCGTTCACGCTGATGAAGGTTCGAGGGAACTTGGCGACGTCTTCTTCGGTTGCAAACGATGGCCACGCCAGCGGGTTCTTTGCCTCGAGTTGCTCAATGCCATACGCGTGACCACCGTTGTTGTTGTGCAGATCGAGTAGCAAACCGTTGTTCTCAATTGTTGACGGGAAACGATCTTGCGGCCAGCTTCCTGCGATGTAGGGGCACAACGCATAGACGCCGCTGATGAGTCCGATGTCGCCATCCTGGCTGAGCTGGAGTGCAGTCGCCAGTGCGAGGTTGCCGCCACCGCTTTCGCCAGAAACGATGACGCGGCTCGCGTCGATCCCGAGTCCGCCCGCTTGGTCGATGATGTATTTGACTCCAGACACACAATCGTTCAGGCCAGCCGGAAATGGCTCGATCTCGGGTGCAGACGACGGTGTGAGACAGTTGCGAAAGTCGACCATCGCAACGGCGACGCCGTGGTTCGCAATCATGCGCCCCCATGTCCGATACATCCCAAGGAAGCACGACATTGTCTGCATGCCTCCGCCGTGGATGTAGTAGACGCACGGCACGACGGCATCGCCCTTTGGACGGATGAACTGAATCTTCACTGTGTTGTTGTCAGGGGACGATTGAAACTCAATCGTGCTTGTATCTAGTCCGGACGAAGGAGCGATGTCCTCGTTGTCGAGAGTGTCGAGCATGCCTTCGATGAGGCGGCGGCCGGCGACCGCATCTGGTTCGTTGACCCTAGCCAGAAGCTCGTCTCGGTCGTTCACATCTGCAGAGGAAGAGGAGGGGAGCATCCCCATGATGGCCTTGATCCGTGGGTCGATTCGTGGGTCAGTTGCGATCGTGGTCATTGAGTTCTCCTGAGGTGGCTTCTACGCATTCTCAACTGGGCGCCCGTCCCTCTGCAATTCGCGCCGGCCTACTCGAACAGTTCGTGAGCCGTTGTCAAACAGAGCGGCCCGCTAGCTTGGAGATCGTGAGGTATGAACCGACGGATGCGTTTGAAGAGGGACGACTCTCGGTTGGGGATGGGCACACGCTTCGGTGGACGATGTCTGGCAGCCCGAACGGCAAGCCGGCAATCCTTCTGCACGGCGGCCCCGGAACTGGTCTGAACAAAAACTTCGAGCGAATGTTCGATCCAACGCGGTATCGGATCATTCAGTTCGATCAACGCAACTGCGGAAAGAGCACGCCAAACGCCGCAGAGGCCGGAGTCGATCTTTTGACGAACACGACCCAACACCAGATCGAGGACATCGAACAGCTTCGCGTCAGTCTTAGAATCGAGCGTTGGCTCGTTTGGGGTGGGTCATGGGGGTCAACGCTCGGCCTGGCTTACGCCATAGCTCACCCAGGGTCTGTCACTGAGTTGCTTCTCTCAATAGTGTGCAGCACGAGCAGCACTGACGTTGAATGGGCGACCCGGTCGATGGGTCGAGTGTTCCCTGAACGGTGGCAGGCGTTCGTGAATCAAATTCCGCCCGACAAGCGAGATGGAAACCTAGCGATCGCGATCAATGACTTGCTGATGGATCCCGATCCCAGAGTTCACGAGCCGGCAGCGTTGGCCTGGTGCGACTGGGAAGACACCCATATGTCGCTTGCGGCGGGGAACCGGCCAGCCCTCGTCGACGAAGAGCCTGCGTTTAGGTTGTGCTACTCCCGGATCGTCACGCATTACTGGGCCAATGCCGGCTTCCTAGAAGACGGATACCTGCTCCGAAACGCCCCAAGCCTTACAGGATTCCCAACGTTCCTCAGCCACGGTCGACTCGATATCAGTTCACCGATGGACTTTCCGGTCGCACTCGCCGCCGCTATTTCCGGCGCCGAACTCTTTATCTCAGAACTGGACGGCCATGGAGGGCCCGCCATGACCGATCAGATGATCTCAATCACCGACCGGCTCGCCGGACCCTAGTCGCTGTCAGAACCTCATTGCGTGGCGAAACGGTCTCATCGATTCGAAACCGTTTGCTCCAAGGTGGGAAGCTATCGCCATGAATGGAGCACACAATCTGGCAGCATCAATCGACGATGCAAAGGCCCTGCAGGCCGAAGGGCGAGACGTGCCCTGGTTGCTTCGGCGGCAGGCCGAGCAGGTTCCTGACAAGGCGTTCCTCATATGGGAACCGTTCGTTGGGGAATCTGCTACGTGGACATACCTCCGATTCCTCGACGAGTCGCTCGCACTGGCCGGCGGGTTGAGCGCGAGGGGCGTAGTTGCTGGTGACCGAGTGATGGTCCACCTCGATAACTCGCCCGAGTTCATGCTCAGCTGGTTCGCGTGTGCGCATCTTGGGGCCATCGCGGTATCGACCAATACTCGCTCGGTGGCACGAGATATGGCGTACTTTGCCGATCATGCTGGCGTTGTTTGTGCGATCACGTCACCGTCCTTCGCTCGACTTGTGAGTGACAATGCGCCGGGGCTGCGCACTCTCATCGTCACCTCAACCGATGCGGGTGAGTCGTCGCCAATGCCAACAGGAGGCATCGACTTTGAGGCATTCGACGAGGTGTTGAGCGAGGGTTCGTCATGCCCAAGCCGCCCACCAGACGCCATGGCTGATCTCGGAATTCAGTTCACGTCTGGAACGACGTCTCGGCCGAAGGCGGTGCTCTGGACTCACGCCAACGCGATATGGGGAGCGCGAGTGAACGTTGCCCATATGCGTTTGACTTCCGCCGACAAGACGCTCACGTTTCTGCCTCTCTTCCACACAAACGCTCAGTCGTACTCAATGCTGTCGACACTGTGGGTCGGCGGCACCATGGTTGTACAGCCTCGGTTTTCCGCCTCACGCTTCTGGCCGATCTCAGTGAAACACAGCATCACGTGGTGCTCAACGATTCCGTTCTGCGTCAAGGCCGTGATGGCGGCCGACTGGCCGACCGATCACTCATATCGTTTCTGGGGGAGCGCGGTTCGCCTACCGGCCGTCGAGAATGCGCTTGGCATCAAGACCATGGGTTGGTGGGGAATGACCGAGACAATCACCCAGGGAATCGTCGGCTGCTTCGACCACCCCGGTCCCGCGATGAGCATTGGGCGCGCCTCGCCGGGTTACGAGATCAGTGTTCGTCGCCCCGACGGTCAGTCGGTCAAGCCGGGCGAACGAGGCTCGCTCTTTATCCGTGGCGTCAGGGGAGTGAGCCTGTTCAAGGAGTATTACCGGAACGCAGAAGCGACGGCGAGCAACTTCGATGACGACGGCTGGTTCGCCACTGGCGACCTTATCCAGGTCGACGAAAACGGTGATCTCTTCTTCAGTGATCGAGAGAAAGACATGTTGAAGGTGGGGGCTGAAAACGTTGCTGCTTCAGAGATTGAGGCGGTGGTGATGGAGACGGGCCTGGCCAAGGAGGTCGCCGCAGTCGCCCAGAAGCACTACATGCTTGACGAAGTGCCCGTTGTGTTTCTCATTCCCGCACCTGGTGCAGAGGGCGACGTCGCCGCCCGAGTTCTCGCTGCCTGCAAAGCGAATCTTCCTGACTTCAAAGTGCCTCGAAGCGTTCATCTTCTTGACGACTTTCCGCGATCGACGCTGGAGAAGATTGCAAAGAACGAACTTCGCGCGCTTCTCGAGCCGATCGAGTCCTGAGCGCTAAGCAGCGAACGCGTTTGCGACGAACTCTTCGAATGCCTTGACATCCGCCTTTATGACCAGATGTCCGTCGACGCGCTTGATGTCGAGCGCCGGACAGAAGAAACCGCCCGTATCGGTAAAGAAGTGAGGGGAGCCGACAACACCGCGAGCCTTGCCGGTTTCCCATGACGCCTCGACGGCAGCTTCGTTCTCGGGCGTTGCTGCAGGGACTCCAGCCGCGCTCGCGATCTCGTGGAGAACGGCGGGGTCTGAGATGTCGCGTCCCTTTTCAAACAAGGCGTCGCGAAGCGCAAGGCTTACGGCCTCGCCTTCTGTCATCCCCACCCGATAGGCAGACTCGGCGAGAGCGAGCGCGGGCAACGTTGACGATGGAAAGCTGTCGACCCGGAAGCCGGCGAATAGATCGGGAGAGGCCTGCTCCTTCAGATCGTCTACCTCCTCACCAATGAACGCAGCGTCCATTGGGTCGCCGTTCACGAGCTCAAGAGGCCATGCGTTGACTCGTAGCTGTACGTCGGCGCCGAGTCGCTCACGTTGCTCCACAAGACGGGTCAGCCCAACATGCGTGAATGGGCACCAAATATCTGCGTAGACGTCGATGATAGTCATCCATGAAGTGTGCCAGTTTTCGAGCCGGACGTGAACCGTCCTAAGTCACACCAGTAACGCCTAGATCAAATCAACCCAGCTACAAAAGTTCTGGATAAGGGTTCCCCCGTCTGGATGTTCGTCAGTCCAGTACTCGGGATGGAACTGGGTGCCGACGATCTTTCGTTCTTCATGAATCATCATCTGGATAGGACTGATATCAGTGGCGGCCGTTACCGAGAAGCCAAGGGGCACGTTCTTGAGTTCCCATGAGTGTGCGTTTCTCATGATGGGGGCAGCCCCGAGTTGATCAAGCACGGGGTGGTCGGCCGTGAGCGGAATCGGGAAATAGCCGTATTCCTTCTGCATGCCTGGATTGCGTTCAGGGTCTGGGTCGGGCTCACCCTCGGGGATCGGCCCAATCTCCTCGAGTCGCGATCCGAGTGCTTTGCCAATTACCTGATGACCTCCACAGAAGCCGAACATCGGCAATGGCGTCGTGCGAATGACCTCAAACATCGAATCTTGCTGCCCTGGCCCAAAGTCGGACGGCACTGAGCTGCTTCCGGACAGGAAGAGCGCTCTCGCTCCGAGACGGTCGACGAGCTCAGAAGAGAGGTGGTCATAGCGAACGAGATAGACCTCATCGCGTATCAGATCTTCAAGCCGATATTTGACCCGCGTCCGTGCCGCAAGAAGCTGATTGCCCCACTGCTTGGTGTAGCCCGACTCGTGTTCGGTATCGACGAAGAGAATCATGAGGCGATCAGCTTACGTTTCTTCGGCGACACTCACTTTGGTGCGTTGGGCATGACTCCCGCTACGACTGACCATCTCGAGACGGTTGCTTCTACCA
This sequence comes from Acidimicrobiales bacterium, assembly GCA_037968895.1. Lineage (GTDB taxonomy): Bacteria > Actinomycetota > Acidimicrobiia > Acidimicrobiales > SZUA-35 > JBBKWJ01. Next base: position 1,664 of record JBBKWJ010000253.1, on the reverse strand, counting down.
TCGAGCCATGAGTCCCCTCCGACAGTTCAATGCCGTGACTGGTGCTGCGAAGAAAGCGGTTGTCAACGCAGTCACCGGGTTGTTCTCCCACGGCCCTGTTCCGCTGGAGCACACCCTCGACTACTCAGGCGACCCAGGCTTGCTCGGACCCGACTCGGTTTCGTGGCGTGTTATCGGCGATGCCTCAGCATTCGTTGGTGGCATCCGGGCCCTATTGGTGCAAACCGCTCATCCGGAAGTGGTTGCGGGAGTTGAAAACCACTCGAGTTATCGCGATGACCCACTGGGCCGCCTCTCGAGGACGTCGGTGTACGTCACCGAAACAACGTATGGTGCCATGCCCGAGGTTGATGCGGCTGTTGCCACGGTCCGCAAAGCGCATATCCCGGTCAAAGGAGAATCCGAACGGGGTCGGCCATACAGCGCAAGTCGGCCAGAGATGGCAGCGTGGGTTCACAACGTGCTCACCGACTCGTTTCTCGCGGCCTACCAGGCCTATGGACCCACCCCGTTAAGCGAGTCCGAGGCTGATCAGTTTGTGCGTGAACAGACGAAGATCGGCGAATTACTCGGTGCGAACCCAATGCCAAACGATGTGGCATCGCTTCGCCACTGGGTTGTCGACCATCCCGATGCGGGACGATCGCAGGCCCTTGAGAAGTCGATCGAGTTCTTGCGTCATCCGCCGCTCTCTTGGCCGATCTTCCTTGGTTACCGAATACTCTTTGATGCCGCGGTCGCCACGCTTCAGCCCGAAACAGCAGCTCTACTCGGGCTCGACCAGGGATCACAAAGCCTGCGAATTGGGAGGAAGTCGGTGGCCTCGCTTCGCTGGGCGCTTGGCTCGTCCCCTGCATGGCATATGTCGCTCGTTCGGGCGGGAGCCCCAATCCCGAGCGATGTCACTTTTCGCACGGCAATGAAACACCCTGCGGCGACTACCGAAACTGACTCGCAACCTCAGTGATGAACCGGTCGAGGATGTCATTTTTCTTGTCTCCCTCGCCGAGCGTGAAGTCGGGAATGATGACTTCGTTCACACCGACGTCGGCGAAGGCCTTGATCTGGTCTTGAAGCTCGCCGACTGTGCCAACCAGGGACGGTCTCGGCATGTCGTTGGCCCGGAGCGCCGCCGATTGTGCCTCGGTGTCGCAAAGGAAGAGCAGGGCAACGGCCGAGCGCTGAATTGTTGAAGGATCACGATCGAGGCGCTCGCAGTGCTTGTCGAGGACCTCGATCTTGTGCGCCATGATCTCGGGCGTCGCCCACACGTTCCACTCGTCGGCATATTGGGCCACCATGCGAAGCGTCTTCTTCTCGCCACCACCGCCGATAAGAATCGGCAGCTTGCCGAGGGGCTTTGGTTCGAGCGGAGCATCGACGAGTTGATAATGCGACCCCGCGAATGACGTCGTTGGGTTGTCTCTGAGGCCGCGGATGATCTGCAGCGCTTCTTCAAGGCGCTCGAATCGGTCGGTGAACGAGCCGAACTCAAGCCCATACGCCAAGTGTTCGTTTTCTTGCCAACCGGAGCCGATTCCGAGGACAACTCGGCCACCAGAAATGTGGTCGGCGGCGACAGCCTGTTTAGCGAGCACGGCAGGGTGGCGATATGTGTTGCCGCAGACGAGGGGTCCTAAGCGCACCTTTTCGGTGAGGGTCGC
>JBBKWJ010000252.1:0-8785 GCA_037968895.1 Acidimicrobiales bacterium | reverse complement strand
TCGACGAGGTGACCAAGCAAGATGCCTTGCACCGCAAGGGGAATGAATAGTCCGCCGGTGCCGCCAGCCGCAACTGTGGTGAGCGTTGCCAGCGCTCGGACGACGAAGAGCACAAGAATGAGCCACACCGTGGTGTCTTCGAATTCAATCCATTCGACGGCACGAACACCAGGTCCAAGGCTCAACGGCGAATCGAACAACTCGTTTGTGAGCAGCGCGAGCGCACCGAGGATGATGCCGCCAAGGATCACTCGAAGCAGCGGCGAGCGGTCCTTCGAGAACTTCTTCGCCCTCACGACGTTCCAGGCATACATCCGACCACCGAAACCGGCGCCGACCCCGAGCAGCACGGCACCAACAATCTCGCCGCTGCCGACCTTGAGCGAGGAACCGCCAGCGAGCAACGGCTGGACGTGGATAAAGGGCATCGCGATGAACGTGACGTAGCTCGTCGCTGACGCAATCAGCGACGGCAGAAGCGCCCGGTGGGCAACGTCGTCGCGGTACGGCGATTCCAGCGCGAAGATGACGCCGGTTGCAGGCGCTTGGAAGATGGCCGAGACACCGGCTGCTGCACCGGCCGTGAGGAGCATCCGGGCCGCTTCTTGGCCAAGCCATCGATCGAGCTTTTGTTTGATCTGGAGCCCCATCGCCGAGCCGGCGTAAATCGCCGGGCCCTCAAGGCCGAGGGCGCCGCCGAAACCGATTGTGGCAATACCAGACAGTAGGCGGACCGGGACGAGGCGGATCGGTATGTTTGGGCGGCGCTCATGAAACGCCTTGATGTATTCGTCTGAGGTCGATGGTGTGCAGCCGTTACCGAGCACCTTGAGTATCAGCGCCGTGATCCCTAGCCCAACAAACGGACTCATCGCCTGCAGAGCAATTGGCAGGTCGTAGACCGTGGCCAGCACGACATCGATGAGAATCCACTCGAAGACCGCCAGGCCGGAGCCAACAATGATTCCCAACGCAATCGAGGCACCGATAATGCGGGAGAACTGACCCTCAGGGAGTAGAGAGCGAGTGATGCCAGAGAGTCGATTTCTCTCTGCAGTGTGTGCGGGCGACAAGGAAACCAAACCTAGCGGATAGAAACTGGCGTGGCAGGTCCTTCTAGGCGCATTTGCGCAACCATCGCTACGAACCGCTCGTACACCTTGTCACCGACGAGCGTACGGAGCTCGTCTTCGCTCGATTTGTACAGCGGCACGGTGTGTTCGTACGCCTCATCGGACTCGATGCACCACCAATCGAACTGCAGTCCACCATCGCCCCAATCACGCCGGTCCCATGCTTTCACCAGCATTGTGTCGTGGCCGTTGTCGTCGGTGTGAATCTCTAGACGAAGCGGCACCTGCCAACACACGTCAGGCTTCCAGTCCATCGGCTTCTGCCCAAACGCAACGGCGGTGCTGTGCAGGGCGCACCCCGCGCCGCCTTCGAAGTCGGGACGGTTGAGGAATATGCACGCACCCTTGTGCTTCTTGGTCTTCCACGAGCCAGACTTTTTCTTGAATGGGCCGCCGCTTTTCGCTGCGACATCGAAAAACTGCCAGGTCTCGCGGCTGAGGTACTCAACGTACTCAGCCGTCTCTTCCTTGTCGTCGTCGTCGACGAAGTGAGCACCATGCACACAGCACCCGACGCCAGTGGTTTCGTCAGCGACCTCTGCGATTGTTTTGCAGCCTGCTCCGTAGATGCAGGCGAAGCCAGAGGTCAGGAATGTTGCGTCGAACATCCATGATTCACCATTGTCATCTGTGAGCGAAATCCACTGGTGACCGTCAGTAGTGGGGAACATGCAGGACAGGCTAGCTTGGCCTGGTCGACGGAAGGTCGAATCGCTCCCATCACCCGCATGTTTAGGACCACATGACCGAACGCATCAACGAAGTACTTACTGACGCCGAGAACCTCGCGGAGCGCTTGCAAGATGTGTCATACGACGCGCTCCGGGAAGCGGTCGACAAGGGCGCCACAAAGCGGCCAGAATCTGACCGTCATCTGCAGGCCGCGATGCGAGCCGTTCGTAAAGCAATCACGTCGCTCGAAAAGGCTCGTGAGAGCTAGACCTGCGAAACACGGTTGCTCACGTCGAACTGACGTGTGATCATCACGGGCATGAGTTTTCGGGAGCAAGGGATCGAACCAGCGGACGGTTTCGCGGGGGACGGGTTCATCGTTCGGCCGCTCGTGCCATCTGACGTGGTGCTCGACCATGACGCTGTGATGTCGAGTCGCGAATTCCTCTATCACTGGGAGCAGGAGCCTCCGTATCCGCCAGAGGACTTCTCGGTCGACGACAACCTCGGAGATCTCGAACAGATGGACGGCGAACACCGCAACGGGACCAGGTACACGTACACCGTGATGAACGCCGATGAGACCGAGACCCTTGGTTGCATCTACTTCGCACCAAACGACGACCGTATGTACCGGACCGCGACGGTCACGTCGCACGACGGCACCGACTTCTCGACCATCGACGCCACGGTTGCGTTCTGGGTTCGCATGTCGATGTGGGAGGACGGGTTCGAACGCGCCTTGCTTGAAGCGGTCCTCGGTTGGTTACGAGATGGTTGGACGATCACGCGACCGGTGATCTTGACCAACGAGAAGCTCGATCATCAGATCGCCACGATCGAGTCGCTTGGCCTCACCCGGCGCTTCGACTACGACCGCGAAAAGGACATGTACACCTCTCACGCCTACGCCTGATATCTAGTAGTCGTCAGGCTCAGGCTCGAGGTCGTGCACCAAGCCTTCGGTGGCATCTGCGCCGTGAGCGCCAGCCAGTTCATTGATCCGCCGAATCAGCATCATCAGTCGTGCGAATGAACGATTGTCGAACCACAACACCAATCGTGGTAGCTCCGGATGATCGTCGTCACGGATCTCGGCTGAGGTTGCCTCTGATTCCTCGATCACACCAGTGGTGACGATGTCGCCAAACTCAGCGTTTAGCGTCGCGAGGACGCTTTCACTGACTGGTCGGTTGAGTCGAAGCACAAGGCGACGCCCGACGTAGCGCATCGAGTGGAAACACGAGTAGAACGCACACAGATACTCCGCAGCGAGCTCGGGATCGTGTGTATGCAGGAAAAGGCTGGTGTCTTCGGCGCGAATCATGCTCCTGTCGAGAAGTTCAGTATCGATGAAGTGGCGCAACGTCTGCCAGTAGGTCGACGTCGGATCATCAAGAAGGACGATTGGAGCCGGGTAGCTCTTGCCTGTTTGAATAAGCGTGAGTAGCTCGAAGGTTTCGTCGAGCGTGCCGAAGCCACCAGGGAAGACTGCGAACGCATCGCTCTCTTTCATAAAGAAGAGCTTCCTGGTGAAGAAATATCGGAAGGTGGCGAGCTTGTCGTTGCCTTCGATAATCTCGGCTGCCTTCTGTTCGAAGGGAAGCACGATGTTGACACCAAAGGAGTTCTTAATGCCTGCGCCCTCGACCGCTGCAGTCATGATGCCGGGACCCGCCCCGCTGATCGCCATCCAGCCTCGATCAGCCATGATGCGACTGAAGCTATGCGCGAGTTCGTAGTTGGGGTCAGCTCGATCGGTGCGAGCTGAGCCGAACACGGTCACCTTGGCCCGCTGGCTGTACGGCGAGAACACCCGCCACGCGTTGAGCATCTCGACGAGCGACTGCGAGGCAATCTTCAGCTCAAGGCGATCGACATCTTGGGCGTCCATGTCGAGCGCAGTGACGATCAGCTTGCGGATGATGTCGTCGTTGGTGTCCTTGCCAACCTTCTCCAACAGTTGGGAGATGATTTGGTCGACCTGATCATCACCGAACTTGCTTCGAGGCCTAGGTGCCGTCATTGGTGCTTCCGATTAACGGCGGGAGTCGAGAGCGGCAAGAGCATCGGAAAACGCATCGGCGAATGAGGCGACGCCTGCGGTTTCCAGACCTGCGGCCACCACTTCGAGATCGATACCAAGCTTGTTGAGCTGAGCTACGACGTCGTGGGCGGCTGCGGGGTCGACATCGACGGTCCGAGCCACGGTTCCATGGTCTTCAAAGGCAAGCAGGGTGCCGTCAGGCAGGGTGTTTACCGTGTTGGGGCCAATCAGAGTGTCGACATAGAGCGTGTCAGGGTATGACGGGTCTTTCGTCGACGTCGAAGCCCAGAGCGGCCGTTGCACTCGTGCTCCCTTGGCGGCAAGTGCGTCCCACCGGGCACCGCCGAACGTCGCTTGGAACCGCTCGTAGGCGATGTGTCCTTGCGCAATGGCAGCTTTGCCTCGAAGGGCAAGCGCCTCGTCGGTGCCGATCTCGGTGAGCAGCTTGTCGACGGCAGCGTCGACGCGGCTGATGAAGAACGAAGCGACCGACGAGATCGACGAGAGATCTTCGAGTGTGGAGGCTTCAAGTCCGGCGATGTAGGCCTCCATCACGTCGGCGTAGCGATCGAGCGAGAAGATGAGAGTCACGTTGACCGACCGACCCTCAGAGATCAGCGTTTTGATCGCAGGAATGCCTTCTGGCGTTGCGGGCACTTTGATATAGAGGTTGGGCGCCTCGATCTGGCCGTCGAGCCAGCGGGCCGCCTCGATCGTGCCATCAGTGTCGGCCGCCAGTGTGGGCGAAACCTCGATTGAGACGTAGCCGTCTTCGCCGTCCGACGCGATGTGGACGGGGTGCAGGTATTCAAGCGCACGCCGAATATCGCCAATGGCGAGTGTCCAATAGGCATCTTCGGTCGACGCTCCGTTGCCGAATAGCTCGGCCAACTCTTCGTCGTAGTCAGACGTCTCGATCATGGCTTTGGCAAAGATCGACGGATTGGATGTCAGTCCACGCACTCCACGGTCAATCCACTCCTGCATCTCTCCGGATTCCATCCAGCTGCGACGAAGGTTGTCGAGCCACGGGCTCTGTCCTTGCTGGTCATAGAGATCGTGTAGTCGTGCCATGAGTTGGTCTCCTGTAGTGCGAGGGCGGCTGGCTTAATTCTCTGCGATGGCGTCGAGCAGGTCGGTAACGGCCGATGCCACGTTGACGGGGGTTAGCCCAAATTCTTCCATGATTCGATCGGCTGGCGCTGACGCCCCGAACCGGTCGATGCCGACGGCCAGGTCGGCGTGTCGCTCCCAGCCAAGCGTGACGCCAGCTTCAACCGAAACGGTCGGCAGCTCTGGGGGGAGAACCTCGTCTTGTTCATCAATGGTTCGCCGTTCGAATGCGTCCCAGCATGGCATCGACACGACCCGAACGTGTAGATCGGCGTCGTAGAGCAAACCAGCGGCTTCAAGAGCAAGTTGGACCTCGCTGCCAGTGGCAACGATCACGGCCTGTGGGTCTTCTGGGTCGTGGACGATGTATGCGCCCTCACCCACACGACTCGCATCGGTCTCTTCAAGCACAGGCAGGTTTTGACGACTCAAGATGATTGCGGTTGGGCCATCGTGGTTGATGGCTTCGAGCCAGGCACCACTGGTTTCGGTGGCGTCTGCTGGTCGAATCACCTGGAGGCCAGGGATGGCCCGAAGCGCCATGAGATGCTCGACCGGCTGGTGGGTTGGACCGTCTTCGCCGACACCAACCGAATCGTGAGTGAAGATAAAGATCGCCTTAGCTCCCGAGAGCGCAGCGAGACGGATTGACGGGCGCATGTAGTCGCTGAACACAAAGAACGTGCCGCCGAAGGGCAGCACGCCACCGTGTCGAGCGGCGCCAACGAGGGCGGTGCCCATTGCATGCTCACGCACACCGAAGTAGATCTGACGACCGCCAGGCGACGCAGCAGACTGGACGCCATAGTCGGCGAGCTTCGTGCCGGTGTTGCCTGTGAGATCGGCGCCGCCGCCAATGAGGCCAGGGACAACCGGAGCGAGCGCATCGATGACCTTTTGCGACGCCACTCGGGTTGCAATTGAATCACCGACTTCGAACTCGGGGAGTTCGTTTTCCCATCCATCGAGACCAGTGGCGCCCCACGCAGCCTGGAGCTCAGCAATGCCGTCATATTCGTCGACCCGAGCGGCCCATGCCTTGCGCTCTGTTGCGCCTCGGTTTCCGGCCTCAGTGTAGAAATGCTTCACGTCGTCTGGGACGAAGAACGGCTCGTCTGGCAATCCCATGACGGCTTTGGCTTCAGTAATATCAGCGGCGCCGAACGCGAGTCCGTGGGCCTTCGGACTGTCGGTCAAGCTAGGGGATGGGTAGCCGATGTGTGAGCGCAGGATGATGATGGATGGCTTGTCTTCGACGCCTTTCGCCCTGGTGAGGGCGGCCTCGATTGCGTCGAGGTCTTCGCTCTTCTCGCCGAGATCGTTGACGTCCCAGCCATACGATTCGAAACGAAGCGCAGCATTGTCGCTGAGCGCGAGTTCGGTGACTCCGTCGATAGTGACGTGATTGTCGTCGTAGATGCAGATCAGGCGGCCAAGACCAAGGTGACCAGCAAGTGATGCGGCCTCATGGCTCAGGCCTTCGCTCAAGCAGCCATCGCCAACGACGGTGTAGATGTGGTGGTTGATGATCTCTTCGCCGAAGCGGGCCCGCTGGTATCGTTCGGCAATTGCCATGCCTACGGCGTTACCGAAGCCAGCAGCAAGCGGCCCGGTCGTTACTTCGATGCCCTCGGTGTGGCCGGCTTCTGGGTGTCCAGGGGTGCGAGAGTCCCACTGACGGAAGGCCTTCAGATCGTCGATCGTGAGGTCGTACCCCGTGAGGTGGAGCATCGAGTATTGCAGAATCGACGCATGCCCGGCCGAGAGGATGAAACGATCGCGGTCGACCCACTCTGGATCGGTCGAGTCGTATTTCATCACTCGCGTCCACAGCACGTGGGCGAGCGGGGCGAGCGCCATTGCGGTGCCCTGGTGACCCGAGTTGGCCGCATGTGGGCCGTCCATACCGAGCGCTCGGATGACATTGATGCCGCGTGCTTCTAACTCAGTACTCACAATTTGGTCCTTCTCGATTCGGGCCGGAACGACACTAACCTATCGGAACAGAGCGCCTCCGAAGGCGTCGGAGAAGATCGTCCTGACCCCTCCAAACGAGCCAATCTGTAGCGTCGATGCCGCGGCGGTATCTGGTGGTCCGAGCCCAAACGAAGCAATTCCGTGGCGGGGCGGTCCGAACCCAATGACGGCGGCGCTGTTGTACCAGGTCACGGTGCTTGCGAGCCCGTCGTCGAACACCATCGCGTCGTAGACCCAAAGCGATGCAAGATCGCCAAGCTGAAACTCGGTTGAACTGCCATGCGATACCGAAGCGGGAGCGAGGTACTCGACCGCCTCGCCCGGTCCGACCAATACCGCTCCGAGTTCGACTTGGCTGATGGTCACGCCAAGTGCGTCGCAATGACTCTCGACGCTCTCGCCTGCTAAGGCAGTCGGCCGTCCGTCGATGATCTCGGTAACCGCGAAGTAGTCGCCGATTTGGCGTAGCCCTCGGTCGAGGTGAACCTCGGCGACTCCGAGAGGGATGGCGAGCCCAACCGCTCCATCGTCGTATTCGTCCTGCCCAACAAAGAGCCGTGGGAATCCGCCAGTTGTGGCCGGCGTCAGCAGTCCGGCCGCCAGGTCCGCATCGGGCCGCCACTCAAGGAGGGCGTCTATGTCGAACGACGCGCTGTCGCCCCAAAGCAGCAGTTGGTCTGTCCCGAAGTCGCCTCCGCCCGTCGAGAGTTCGACGACGAATTCGCCTGGCTCGTCAGGGTCGGCATCGACCCGGACAGCTCGAATCCCTGGCGCGTCGGTAGCCCAAATGGTAAGCGCTCGGCCGCTGAGCATCGCGCCTTGCCCTCGAACCGCACCAGCGGACATGCCAATGAGCACATCGGGGGAGAGGAGCGCATCGACGGCCTCCATCGCATCGGCAAGATGCCAGGTCAGATCGCCACTGGCCATCACTACAACTGCAGTTGGTTCGCTCAGGCGCTCGAGTATCGAGCCGATCGCCTCGCCCGTTGCGACTGCGGGGTCGGGGTGAAGCGAGAATGCATCTGCAAACTGGGCCACTGGCTACTCGGCCGGTGGAAGCAGCGTGTAAGGAACGATGTGGGTCTGACCGGTGCCGATTCGACATTGGGCGATGATCGTGCCGTATTCGGTGAATTCGATTTCGGCCCGCACGAGTCGGTAGTTGAACTTGCCTGGCTCGAGCTGTAGTGCTTGCACATTGCGGGCAAGCGGTTCGGCTTCTGGGTCGCCGTCGATGGGGCGAAACACCACCTCAAGTGAACCGAAGCCGTCGTCGTCTGGGTGCGCCCACACAATGACAGCAAGATGAGGCCCGACGCTCACAGGAACCGGAGCAGGTGCGGGGGCTGAGAACTGGATTCCGCTGAGATCGATGCGGGTCGAGGGACCTGGCACTGACCTGAGCTGAATGTCGTCCATGAAAAGAGCGGCGATGATCTCCATCGAACCAAGCTACTCCATCGATCCAAGCTAACAGCGACCGCTAAGCTCTCGGTGTGGATCAACCCTCAACCAGAGACCTCATCATGCGCGAGTCTCTGATCTGTTTTGCCGATCAAGGCTTCGAAGGCACTTCGCTCAACGACATTGCAGCCGGCGTCGGCATCAAGCGGCCGAGCTTGCTCCACTACTTTCCAACCAAAGAAGCGATCTATCGCACGATCATCGAAGAAGCGCTGCTCGACTGGGGCACGCGCATCGATACGACCCTCACATCTGACGCGGACGGTTGGGAACTCGTCGATGCGGTCCTTCTCACCAGTTTCGAGTTCATGAAACAAAACCCGCGGGTTATTCGGATCGTTCGCCGCGAGGCGCTGACCGAAAACAGCGAACTCGG
>JBBKWJ010000251.1:0-5775 GCA_037968895.1 Acidimicrobiales bacterium | reverse complement strand
GGCACACGCTCGTGGATCAGCGCGGCTAAAGCGACTCGAGCCTGGTTGCCAGGAAGCGCGCCGTCGTCGAACGCCCCGTCTGATCCTTCGATGGTCAGCCGTCCGGTGAGGAAGACTTTCACGGCGGTACCACTAACAAGATTTCACCAACCTTTGTGGAATATCGTTGCTCTAGCTTCTCATAAAGGAGGAAGTCGATGTCAGGACAACTCATCGAATGTCCATGCGGCACGGTGTTGCGTGGAGAAGGGCTCGACCAGGTAGTGGAAGAAGCACAAACACACGCCAAGGCCGTGCACGACATGGAGCTCACCGACGAACAGGCGAAATCCATGGCCAGACCGAGCTGATCTCGACACCGGCAAGCGACCCAAACACAAATACAAACAAAGGAGATGTCATGAAACAATTTGCATGCGCAACGGTCGTCGACGGCTGCGAAGGCGTAGTCACGGGTGAAACCGAAGGTGACGTTTTGGCAGCAGCAGCAGCTCATGCTGCCGAGGCCCACGGGATGGCCAACGTTCCGGCTGAGGTCGTCAACGCTATCAAAGCAGGAATTACCGACGTCTGATTCCGGACTTGCCCCTGAGGTGCCACAATGAGGCAGTGATCGTTGACTGTGCTGTGTACACCGATGGGGCGCGCCAAGGGGAAGGCGTTCCCATTCGTGGCTCCCACGCCGCCGCTGTAGAAGCGGGTGGCTTCGTTTGGCTTGGGCTGTTTGAACCGTCCAAGGCTGAGTTCGAAGACGCCAAAGCGGAGTTCGACTTCCACGAGTTGGCTGTCGAGGATGCGCTCACCGCACACCAACGGCCGAAACTTGACATCTACGACGATTCGATCTTGGTGGTTTTGAAGACGGCCCGATACATCGACGACACCGAAGAAGTCGAGATGGGTGAGATCCTGGTGCTGCTCGGGAAAAGCTTCATCGTCGTCGTCCGACACGGCAAAGCCTCCCCGCTCGCGCGAGTGCGCCGACGGCTGGAAGCAGACCCATCTTTGTTGGGCTTGGGGCCATCAGCGGTTCTCTACGGCATTCTCGATGCCGTCGTTGACGCCTACCAGCCCGTCGTCGATGGGCTCGACAAAGACATTTCCGAGGTAGAGAAAGAGGTCTTTTCCGAGGTCAGCCACAATCCGGCCGAACGCATCTACTTCTTGAAGCGGGAAGTGCTTGAGTTCCAACTGGCCGTTGCTTCGCTCCTTGACCCGATCGAGCGACTAACCAGGGGTCACCGGTCCTACATTAATGAGGAGCTTTCCGAGTATCTGCGAGACGTTCATGACCACGTTGTCCGCATTGCCCAACGCGTCTCCTCATTCCGCGAGCTGCTATCGAGCATTCTTGAGGCCAACCTGGCGCAGGTCGGAGTGCGCCAGAACGAGGACATGCGGCGAATCTCCGCGTGGGTCGCAGTGGCTGCAGTCCCGACATTGATTGCCGGCATCTTCGGCATGAATTTCGTCAAGATTCCGGGGGCGACCGAATCGTGGGGCTTTGCCGTTGTTGTCGTGGTGATGGTTGCCATTGCGAGCGTGCTACATCGTTTGTTCCGCCAGAGCGGCTGGCTTTAACGGGCTGCAATCGCTTCTAGCGGGCCGACTTTCAGGTGAAGTTCCAGGTGATACCGAGCAGGTTTTCACTGAGCGCCCAGAGACGAGCCGCAGCCTCTTGATCTCGAGCCGCATCTGAGACGCGGCTCTCTCCGACCGGACCGCGGGAGTCGCCGAAGCTCGTTGGCCCGTAGTACGCACCGTTCTTCGCTTCGTTGCCCGCAACAGCCAGGACTTCGGGGACCGCTCCCGCACTCGACGACTGCGCCATCAGCTTGTTGCTGACCTTGTAGATCATCTTGAAGAGTCCTGTTGGCCCTGTGCTCTGCAAATTCGTCGCTGAGTAGCCAGGATGACAGCTCGCCGCTATCACCGTGGACCCGGCTGCTTCGAGCCGACGAGCGAGTTCGAGGCCATACATCAAGTTCGCGAGCTTGCTCTGCGAGTACGCCGTCATCGGCGAGTAGTCGTTGGTGAACATCGGGTCGTCGAAGTTGATACCCGGAGCCGATCGGTGGGCGATCGAACTGACGGGCACGATCCGACCCGAGCGGGCGGCTACCAGGTCGAAGGTGAGATAGTTCAGAAGGAAGTGACCCAGATGGTTCGTGCCGAACTGCAGCTCAAACCCGTCAGCGGTTTGCTGCTGGGGTGTCTGCATGATTCCTGCGTTGTTGATCACGCCGTCAAGTCCATCGGTGTGGTTGCGAATCGAGTCGTTTGCCTGGTGGATCGACTCGACACTGGCAAGATCGAGCTCGATGAGTTGCACGACGCCATTGCCCGGGATGTCCTGAAGCTGAGCAACGGCATCGGCCCCCTTCGTGGCCGAGCGAGCGGCGATGAACACGTCAGCCTGAGCTCGCCGAAGATGGGCCGCGGCTTCGAATCCGATTCCGGAGTTGCCGCCAGTGATGAGGTATCGCTTTCCCGAGAGGTCGTCGAGACGGTCGACCTTCCAGTCGGTAATGGGTTGAGATGTCGTCATGGGCTGGTGCTCCTAGATGGTTGCGTTTTCTGAGTGATGCCGCTCCACAGGACGTGGAATGCGAGGTCTGCCTGGCGATCGTCAAGTTCGGACGTGACGGCCTGGTCGAGGTGGTGTTGAATCAGCGCGGCGAGGTGTGGGAGGGGCAGGTCGACGAGAATCCCAAGTTGTTGCGCTTCATTTAGTACTCGGACCGGGCCTGCGATTACGGCATCGCCAGCCGCTTGAGCTTCGGGGCTCGCCAGGCCCGAGTGGTGGAGCAAGTTCACGACGAGATGAGCGTCGCGGTTCTCGCGTGCCCATCCCAACCACCGGTCCCACACCTGGCGCATGCGACGATCAATCGGTTCTGCATCGTCGAACTCGCCAGCGGCCGCCGCAAGGTCAGTTTTGATCCAGACATACAACTCATCGATCAACGCCTGCTTCGTCGGGAAATAGTTGAACAGCGAGCCATTCGAGACGCCAGCCGCAGCCGCTATCCGGGCCGTCGACACATGTACACCCTCTTCGCGGAACACCAACAGCGCAGCAGCGAGGATCGCTTCTGGCTTGTGCTGCATTGGCCGATTCATTTTCTCACCCTATCTCTTATCTAGAGTGACTACTCACTCTAGAACCCGGCAGTGCCCACCGAAATGGCAAGGGCTTCAGACGATGAAACTTGTTGCTGCGTCGTCATCGCCTAACATGTCCGAATCGCCAATCGAATCCCCTCCGATGATGCACCAGACCGCTGGCTGAAAGAACTGCCCGAGCGCGCCCTGTATGACATCTATGCCCACGCCATCGCAACCCGTTTTTCGGCCTTCGGTACACGAACGTTCGAAGACGCACGATTTTCCATGGCACAATCCCTGCACACCTACGACGACAGCAAAAGCGTCGATCAAGCCCTTGTGGACATCATCGTCACTCCCGAAAGCCATAAACGTTTCGGCGAAGACCTTGAGGCCTTCATTTCCAAGCACGGTCTAAGAGGCTGGATCGAGGCCGGCGAATCAATTGTATTCCTAACCGATCACGGGCAGTTCACCGACGTGCCTGTGCTAGCCGAAACGCTGGGCCGCATCGAGCTTGGCCGTCGGTCAACAACCGTTCAGGTGGTGAGCGAGATGATCTCCGAGATCGAGCTCGACATCGGTGACGGCGTATTTCCCGTGATCGACACGCTTCGCAACATCGGTGCCGTTGTCCAGACAGTGCCTCGTCTGGACGGCGACCCAAACGATGACGTGCGTGCCTATCGAGACCGAAAGAACGCCAGTGCCCTCAAGATTCTTGATTCGGTGCGGAAAACAGAGGGCTCTATAACTGTCATGTCGCTTGTGGCGCGCCACAATGCGGCTTCCAAGAACGGCCGCACGCTCTACATCCACGAGCCGAACCGTCGTACTCTCGAGGGCTACGTGGGATCGTCGGCGAAGATTGTGCCGGTGTGCATCGACTGCCCCACCTTCGGCGAGGGCGGCAGCGTAGTTCCGGCCGAGATTCGCTACGAGTTCTTCCAGCCAATGTTCGTCACCGATTCGCGCCAGGACGGCAGGAAAATCCTTGAGATGTTCCGTGAAGCTACGAATCGAATGGTGGGCCACCGATATCGCCACGGGGTGAAGGTGCGCTCCTGGCGAGCGCAAATGGCGAAACGTCGGGTGAAGGCAGCGCTGTCAACGCCCCACGCCCGCGAGACGGCCGAGTCCAGACCGGACTATTGACAGTACGGTTGGTTCTGTTATGAGAACATCAGCCATCGACATCCGCCGGTCTCACGATCGGTTCCATACCCGGGCCGGCTGGCTCGACTCCAAACACTCGTTCAGCTTCAGCCGCCACTACGATCCCAGCAATACCAACCACGGCCAGCTTCTCGTTCTGAACGACGATCGCGTCGCCGGTGGTACGGGATTCGATACCCACCCCCATCGCGACATGGAGATCGTCACTTGGGTCCTCGCCGGCGAACTCGAGCACAAGGACTCTGAAGGCAACGATGGACTCATCTACCCGGGCCTAGCCCAGCGCATGAGCGCCGGCCGCGGCATCTGGCACTCGGAGAAGAACGCAAGTCCTACTGACGAGGTGCATTTCGTCCAAATGTGGGTGCTGCCCGACACCGAGTCCATCGACCCCGGCTATCAACAGCTCGACATCAATGACCAGCTGGCCGCTGGCGGCCTCGTGCCCATCGCGTCCGGGCAAGGACACGACGCCGCCATTTCGATTCACCAGAAGGACGCCGTGCTGTGGGCCGCTCGACTGAACCCGGGCGAACGAATCATGGTCCCTGAAGCGGCCTACGGCCACATCTTCATGGCCAAAGGGAACGGCGAACTCGAAGCGAACGGACGACTCGACACCGGCGACGCCGTGCGCCTGACCGGCGCCGACAAACTCTCCCTTGTGGCCGACCATGAGGGTGCGGAAGTATTGATCTGGACGACAGGAGCAATGCAATGACCAATATCGATGACAAGAACACCAGCCAAACCCGGCCAAGCAGGGAGGCCGAGTGGGATGCGTTACGAGCGACCCATCTGCTCGCGCAAGAAGACCGGCCGCCATCAGCCGCCCGTGGCGTGCACCACGTGGCACTCCTATCGAGCGACGTCGAGCAGACGATCCGCTTCTATCAGGAGGTCCTCGAGTTTCCGCTGACCGAACTGTTTGAGAACCGCGACTACGAGGGCTCGACGCACTTCTTCTTCGATATCGGGAATGGAAATGCTCTGGCGTTTTTCGACTTCCCTGGCCTCGACCTTGGCGACTACGCCGAGGTTCTGGGCGGTCTTCATCATCTTGCGATCTCGGTTGAACCCGAGAAATGGGCTCGACTCAAGGCCAACCTCGACGAGCGAGAAATCGAATACGCCCACATAGGTGGCACCTCGATCTACTTCAGCGGGCCGGACGGAGAACGACTAGAACTCATCGCCGATCCGCTCGGCGAGATGTACGGATCACCAGTGATGTAGCGGTGGCTAACGGCTGCAGTCGACGCATCGCACAGCCCACGGAATGGCAAGGCGACGTTCCTCTGGGATGACGCAACCGCATTCGTCGCAACAATCGGCATCACCGTCAACGAGTTTTTGCTCCGCTCGACGCACGGTTGCCAGTTCGGCTTGCAATCCGTCATGGATAGCCACATCCGAGAACCGCTCGACGGCGATGTTCGTTCCTTCGCCGATGCGCTTACCGAATCCGATCCCGCCAACCAGATTGAGGGC
>JBBKWJ010000250.1:0-3176 GCA_037968895.1 Acidimicrobiales bacterium | reverse complement strand
GACCAGGGGACACGTGGAGGAACGAATGACCGATCCCGACCTGACCACCGAGTATTTGGGTTTGACGTTGCGAAACCCCATCGTGTCGTCGGCGTCGACCGTGAACGCAAACGTCGATCACTTGCTCGCGCTCGAAACCGCCGGCATCGGCGCGGTCGTGTTGCCCTCGCTTTTCGAGGAACAGATCAGGCCCAAACTGCCCCAGCCAAACCTCGACGGTTACAACACCGGCCCGAGTGATTATCTCGAGCTCATCAGGTCGGCGGTCGCCGAACTCAACGTGCCGGTGATTGCAAGTCTCAACGGGGTCAGCCTGAGCGGCTGGACAAGTTATGCCTCGATCATCGAGGATGCCGGCGCTGACGCGATCGAACTCAACATCTACCTGATAGCGGCCGACCCCGAAGTGTCGAGCCAAGCGATCGAAGGCCGGTACTTGCGACTCGTCGAGGAAGTGCGGGCCGCCGTCGACATTCCAATCGCGGTGAAGCTCGGACCGTACTTCACGTCACCAGCGAACATGGGCCGTCAACTCGTTGAAGCCGGGGCTGACGGACTCGTGTTGTTCAACCGTTTTCACCAGCCCGAGGTCGACCTGGAGACGCTGACAGTCACGTCGGATCTGACATTGAGCACCAAGGCCGAAATGCAACTGGTGTTGCGATGGATGGCACTACTGCGGGGCCGGATCGATGCCTCGTTAGCGGCGACGTCTGGCGTGCGCCAAGCCGACGACGTCGTGAAACTGATTCTTGTCGGTGCCGACGTCGTAATGCTGACCTCAGCGCTGTTGCGGCACGGGGCCGACTACACCGCGACGGTTCTCGACGGCGTCCGGCGCTGGTTCGCGGTCAACGGATACTCGTCGCTCGCCGAGGCCCGAGGCAGCCTGAGCCACCAAGGCTCTGCTGATCCGGGCGCATTCGAACGAGCCAACTACGCCCAAGGCATCGCGTCATACGTCCCACATCGCCACGCCTGGTAGCCGGGAGCGTGCCCGTTGCCGAGGCGCTCCACGCATGTGGCCTGGCGTTAGCCCGAGACTCGGCCCCCGAAGTACGAGCACTTTCGGCCGGTGCCAATAGTCCTATGCCGTGCGAATCTAAAGCCAGCGGGGGCGCAGCGGTGCTCGTACAGTCCTCGCACAATCGAGTGATGGCCATCTGGAAGGGCAGAGCATGTCAATAGACGCAGCGTGGTATGTCGATCCGCTCCAACGATTCTCTGGCCGGATGTTCGATGGTGTTCAGTGGACTGATCAGGTGAGCCACGATGGCCAGCTGCGGACCGATCCAGATTGGCCGCCCACGCAATCTGTTGTCGACGAAGAGCCGTCGGTACCTGTTGCTCCTCGCGGCATGTTGGTGCCGGAGCGACGCGATACAGGTGAGCGCCGCCAGATCAACGTTCGCCGCGACAATATGGTCGAGCGCCGCAAGGGTGACCGCAGAACCTCGTGACGTCAAAGCAATGACGCCACCAACGAATTTGGCACGGGTTGTGCGAATCCAGCGCTGAATGGGCACGGGTGCCAAGAGCAACATGGCCTCTGTCGGGCGACCGCGACTAATCTGGCTTCCAGTACCAGGGGAGCGCATTCATGACCTTCGAAGTAACGCCAAGTGGCCAGGCGTGCGGCGCCACAGTGCGCGGCGTCGACCTCACCGAACCGCTTAGCGGCGAGGACGTCGCTCAGATCCGATCGGCATGGCTAGATCACAAAGTCTTGGCCTTTCCCGACCAGCCAATGACGAACCACGACCTCGAGCAGTACACATTGAAATTCGGTCCGTTCGGTGACGATCCCTTCTTTGCTTCCATCGATGGCCACCCGAACATCGCTGCTATCCGCCGCACAGCGAACGAGACGTCGGCCTTGTTCGCAGAGAACTGGCACGCCGATTGGAGCTTCCAGGAGTTTCCGCCCGACGGCACATGCTTGCACGGTCGGATCATCCCACCGGTCGGAGGCGACACGCTGTTCACCAATCAAGAAGCAGCGCTCGCGGCGATGCCCGCCGATCTTCGGGAACGAATTGACGGTCTTGTGGCTATTCACTCGGCGCGGGGTGGTTACGCACCCGATGGTTCTTATGGCAAAGACGATGCCTCCGATCGCTCGATGAACATCATCGCCAGCGACATCGCCTATGCAACACAGACTCATCCGCTTGTACGCATCCATCCCGAGACTGGCGCCGAGACGTTGTACTCGGTGCTGGGCTACATAATTGGTATCGAGTCAATGTCAGACGACATCGCTCGGCCGCTGCTCGAGGAGCTGTACAGGTGGCAAATCCGAGACGAGTTCCAGTATCGACACAACTGGCAGGCCGACATGCTGGTCATGTGGGACAACCGATGTGTCTTGCACCGTGCCACCGGCGGTTACGAAGGCCACGAGCGACTGCTTCATCGCACCACTGTTGGCTACAACGCCGACGTGCGCTGACCAGCTAGGTTTCGAAAGGCGGGGCGAGAGCCATTGCAGTGCAACCCTCGTGGTGAGAGCTCTGGCTAGGGCCCATTCCACTCAAAGTTTGCGTAGTAGGCATTGAGGTCTGAGTTGTCCCACTCGAAACCGTGGTCACGGAAAGTCGACCTGGTCGAGCGGGCGGTGTAAAGCCGGCGAGAAACGAAGTGCCGCAGATTGTCGAGCCATGAGGCTTGTCCGTCCCATCCTTCGATTGCCTCGTATTCCACATCGAGAATCCCTGGGATTCGGGCCCAGCCCTTGGTGCCTTCTCGCCCGATCTCCATCGACACGACCCGGTCGGGCAGACGGTGACCGATCAAGGGTCCGAAAAACCGGCCCACAGCGCCACCACTTTGTCCGCTGAATATCTTCTCGCTGGCCTCTCGTTGTTCCGGGGTCGCGTCTTCATCGAGATAAAGCCCGAATGTCCAGTCACCGAGCCCCATTGCGCCTGGCGTATAGATAGCGACGCCGACCTTGATGCCCTGAAGCTGGACGTCGCCGTAGTGCCCATCGTGGATCTGGAAAATCATGGGGACATCACAATGTCCCTCGGTCGGCTCGGCAAGGGCAGAACCTCGTTCGTCCCGTTTGCCAAGAAGACACGGACAGAGCACTTCGCAATTGCAGCTCTCCATGTACTCGCCGCGAATGGACCAGGTCTCGGTCATCGTGATCTCCTTCACGAGAGAAACAGCGG
>JBBKWJ010000249.1:0-6080 GCA_037968895.1 Acidimicrobiales bacterium | reverse complement strand
TATTCTGTCGGCGGCGGCGCGCCACGATTTCGTGGCGGATTGCTAGCGCCTCGTCAGCAATCGAAGCGGCCTCGTCGACCTGGTGCTCGAGCGTCCCCGAAAGGCCATTGAGCTCGCGTTCGATCTCGTCGAGGCTGCGACCCGATTTTGTCTTGAAGAGTTCCCACCCGATCGCTTGCCGAGCGTTGTCAATACTGCGCCTAGCCCGAGCCCGTTCCGTTGCGAGTTGGGATCGCAACGCCTCCATGCGTTCGTGCTCTTCCTGGGCGTCGACGAGCAAGGCATCGATTGCCCTGATGGTGAGCTCTGTGTTGGCGGCCACCCGCAAGTAGTTAGGTGTTGGCCGACGGAGTTCGGTTGCCGAGTCACGCAGCGCGGCTTCGATCCTGACTGGTTCTGTGTCGAACCGAGCGCCGAGGTCGGCATCGTGGCGCTGGATGAACGCCTCAAGATTCTGGACCCGCTGAGCCCCGATCGATAACAGCTCAGGCGCTTCCTTTAGGGCGTGGCTCAGCTCCATTGAGAGGTCGTCGAAGTCATCGAGAATCTCGTCGACACCAATCAGTTCCATCCCCGCAGCTTCAAGCAAGCGGCCCGCCTCGGCCCAGTCTTGCTGTTTGACTGGATCGCCAAGCCCCTGCGAGCGCAATGACTCTGTCTTCGATAGACCTCGCTCCGCAGCAGAAGGATGGTCGGCGACCCATCCCCATGATTCCTCGGCATGGATGAGCCGGATCCTTTCAAGCTCGCTTCTGATCTTGTCGACTCGCTCGTGTTCTATTTGCGCGGCCTCCAAGAGCCGTGCTCCCCATTCAGCAAGATGGAGCGGTCGGTTAACGACAGTTTGGATGTCGTGGGTTGCCTCAAAGACCGAGGCTTCGGCGTCTTCGACGGTCTCGGACAATGTCAGCGTGTCTAGAGCAAGCGACGTCAAATCGACACTTTGGATGTTCTCTCGTGCGGCGGCAAGCCTGGCTGCGGCCTCATCGACCTTCCACCCCTCGGCCGCTCGTGTTGCTGCCAGTTCAAGGGCTGCTGTGATCTCGTCGGCGATGAGTGCGATCTTGGTTGGCATGGTTACGGCAAGCTTCGACACATGACGACCGAACGCCGCTAATCGGTCTGCGATCGAGGCAAGCGAGCTGAGCTGCTGTTCGTGTTGAACCATGCGCTCGGTTCCGACCACAAGCTGACTCTTGTTGGCTGAGCCAACACCTTTCGGAACAGCGGCGAGTAGCTCAGCGGCTGCTCTAGTGGTCTCGTCGTATTCTCGATCGTGGGTCTCAATTAGCTTCTCGAGCACGTCGCGGGTACGGCCCGAAGTTGTTTGGCGCCACAGATCAGACTCGGCCGTCAGCCGGTACGAGCGTTCTTGCGCCGCGCCGGCCCGAGTAGCGAGCAACTGCTGACGATCAGAGAACACTTGACGGGCATGGTTGAGCTTGCGCCGTGCGCTGGCGTAGCCAATACCACCCGCCGTTGCCCCCATCACGCCAATGCCTCCGAGAATCAAACCTACGTTCAACCCGCCAAGGCCATTCCCGTTCTCTGTGTCGCGTTCAGCACCAGACGCAGACGCTGCGTCGTCGGTAGCCGACGCGGGGACGGCGGTTGTCGTCGGCGCGGTTGCGGCGACGACGAGTAAACGATCGATTTCCTGCAACGCCGCGATGACGCCTCCAGTGACGTTGCCGCTTCGCAGCTCGGATCCGAGCACGTCTTTGCGAATTGACTCAACCTGCGGATTGAGCCACGTGTAGTGGTTGCCGCCAAAACTTATGATGCTGGTCTGCTCTGTCATCGAGACACCAATCAACACGAGGTTGTCCTGAATGCCACCGGTCCCCGCACCGAAGCATGCGTCAATTACTTCTTGAGCCGCCAGATCGATATCGCCGTTGGGTGACGACTCAAAGACGCGAACGACATACGCCGCGTCGGGGCTGAGGTCGTTGATTGTCGCCCGAATCGAATCTGTATCGCTGGCCGCGGCTTCGTCAATGACGGCGTCGCAATTGACTTGCATTGCCCCGGCGGCGCTCGCACCTCCAGTGACGAGGACAAGGAGCGAGGTGAAGAAAAGAGCTACTTTGCGCACCGATATAGGCTACTCCGGGGATCGGACCGCACGAGCGCGAACGATGGGCTGGTCACGCCGCTCAATGAGTGCCGGTCTCGTGTAGTGGGTCGAGCGACGTATGAAGGAAGTCGAGCACTGCACTACGCAGCTGTACCGCCGCCCGTACGTCGAGTTGCATGCCAACAGCTGTAAGAGCAACAGGGTCAGCAACGACCCCCGTCACCAGCGAGTAGGTCGACAAGAGGATTAGCCGAGGGTCCGACCGCCGAAAGATGCCTGAGTCCATCCCTGAACTCAACGCGGAAAGCGCATCATCAACTACAGGCTGCAGTACGGCAAGCACGCTGGTCACATGGGCTTGGTCGAGCCGGCTGACCTCGCGCAGCAGCCCAACGAGGTCGGGCCGCCTGACGGCGAGCGCAAATGCGGCGCGAGCGATCTCGTCGACCTGCGCTCTTCCCGGTTGTGACACCGCGGCTGCCTCTTCGAGCGTGGCCACAAGTTCTGCTGCGGCCAAGCCCAATACCTCGACCAACAGGCCATTCTTCGACTTGAAGTGGTACAAAATGGTTTGCTTCGTGACCCCGAGTTGGGCCGCGAGATCATCAAGGCTCGTCCCCGCAACCCCACGCTCGGCAAACATGGTGGATGCGACCTCAATTGCTCTAGACTTGGTGGTCACTTACCAAATGGTAAAGGATTCCTTCGCGATGCCCTCAGATCACACGCTTTCCCGCCAGACGCTCTCTCCCCCAATGACAGTCACTCCGCTCCGATGACCTCCGTCGCCGCGCAGCTTGCTGGCACACGCATCGCGATCACCGGTTCGACCGGTTTTCTCGGCACTGCGCTCGTCGAACGCCTGCTCCGGTCGGTTCCCGAGTGTGAGCTCGTCCTTCTCGTCCGACCGGGCAAACGCTCAACTCCTGCGCAGCGCGCCCGCCGCGAGATTTTTCGCAACAACGCGTTCGACCGCCTCCTCAACGACCTCGGAAAGACCGAGTTCTGGGCAATGATCGAGCGCCGGGTCACCATTGTTGCTGGCGATGTCGGCACCGACGGTCTTGGCCTCGAGGGCGATGACGTCGAGATCTTCACTAGCTGCGACACCGTCATCCATTCGGCTGCAACCGTGAGCTTCGATGCCCCGCTCGATGGCGCAGTCGAAGTCAACCTCCTTGGCGCATCCCGGGTTGCAGAGTCGCTGAAGAGCCGTGAGGTTCCCGGCCATCTCGTTGCGGTTTCCACCTGCTATGTCGCAGGAAACCGCCGTGGCTCCGCACCCGAGCAACTGCTCATCGATAGCCCATTCCATATCGATGTCGACTGGCGATCTGAGGTCAAAGCCGCTCGCCGCGTCCGTGACGACTACGACGCAGAAAGCCGCACCGCAGATCGTCTCTCCGATTTCAAGCGCGACGCGCTATACGAGCTCGGCGCTGCTGGCACTCCCCTGATATCGGCCAAGACCGAGCAATTTCGCAAGCGTTGGGTCGCCGATCAGCTCGTTGAGGCTGGCCGGGCACGAGCTCAGTCGCTTGGGTGGCCCGATTCATACGCGTACACAAAGGCGTTGGGCGAGCGCGCGCTGTCCGAGAACCGGGGCAACGTCCCCGTGTCGATCGTCCGACCCGCAATTATCGAGTCGGCGTGGGCCGAACCCGAGCCAGGCTGGATCAAGGGTTTCCGTATGGCGGAACCCATCATCATAAACTACGCCAAAGGCCTACTTACCGAATTCCCTGGTGTGCCAGAGGGTGTTGTCGACGTCATTCCGGTCGACATCGTGGTCGCCGCGATCATCGTGGTCGCCGCTCGTGGACCGGTAGACGACGGCAGCGTCGATGTCACACAGGTCGCCTCTGGCACTCGCAACCCGCTCCACTACCGCCGCCTCGTGAACCTCGCGAGTACTTGGTTCTCCGAGAATCCGCTCTACGACCAAAAGGGTCAACCAATCCAGGTTTCGGAGTGGGACTTCCCTGGCCGAGGTGCAGTAGAACGCAAACTCGACCGAGCCCAGCGAAACCTCGATATCGCGAGTAAGGCACTAAAGATGCTCCCGCTAAGGGGCAAGCACGCAATGATCAGTTCGCAGGTCGACGAGAAAAAAGAAATCGTCGAGCGCGCCAGCGGCTACGTCAAGATCTACGGCGCATATGCCGAGTCAGAGGCCCTCTATGGCGTCGAACGGCTAATCGAGCTTCACGAAGCCATGAGCGTCGAGGAACAGGTCACGTTCTGCTGCGACCCAGCCGTCGTCGACTGGGACCACTACGTATCCAACATCCACTTGCCAACGGTTGTTGATCATGCTCGCGTCAAGACCACAGGCGAACGGTCCGATCCTGATGCTCGCATCAAGCGACTTCGCAAGCGGGTACTCGCTCCCGAGCGCCAACTCGCAGCGTTCGACCTCGAAAACACGATCATCGCGAGCAACGTCGTGTTCAGCTATGCGTGGCTTGCCACTCGCGAGATGAGCGCACGAGACCGTATGAAGTTCACCCTCAAGACTCTGGCTGAGGGCCCTGAACTACTCGCCCTCGACAGCCGAGACCGCACCGACTTCCTCCGCCATTTCTACCGTCGATATGACGGTGCGTCAGTAGAGCAAATGGAGAAGCTCGGCCCTCAGTTGTTGTCAGACCACATCTTGACCAAGGCCTTTCCGGCTGCCCTCCGCCGAGTCCGCGAGCATCGCCAGTTGGGACACCGCACCGTCCTCATAACGGGCGCACTCAACATCGTGGTCGAACCCCTTAGCCCGCTCTTCGACGACATCATTTGTTCTGAGATGAGCATCCGAGACGGCAAATACACCGGCGAACTAATTGAGGTTCCGCCAACCGGCGAGGTCAGAGCGCAAGCCCTGCGTGACTACGCAGCCGAGCACAACATCGACCTACGCGAGTCGGTCGCCTACGCAGACTCCTCATCCGATCTCCCGCTTCTTGAGGCCGTCGGATTTCCAGTCGCAATCAATCCTGAAACCCGCCTTGCCTCCATCGCCACCAAGCGTGGCTGGTTGACCGAGTACTGGTCAAAGAGCCAAGGCGGCACAGACAAGTTCGTTCCCATTGGAAAACTCCCAACAGCCCGACGGAGCCGTAGGTAATGTCAGAAACCCCTCGAAGCGCACCTCGTCCAGGATTCGTCCTAGAGGTCGACCGCCGTACTCCTCCGATCCTCTTCCACCATGGCGAAGGCTTCCGGATGGAGAAACTCCCAGTCGGACGAAGCCGGGTTATCTACCCCGGTGAGCCACTCCGCGGAATCAGAGACCCAGAAGCCGCCATTCTTCAGGCACTAAACAACCCGATCGAAGACGATCCGCTTCCAACCCTTCTTCGACCGGGCATGAAGCTCACCATCGCCTTTGACGATCTGTCGCTTCCGCTTCCGCCAATGCAGAAGCCCGATCAGCGCCAGCTAATTATCGAAGCCGTGCTCGACATGGCAGCGGCTGCAGGCGTCGACGACGTGCACATCATCGCCGCTCTTGGTCTTCACCGCCGCATGACCGAGGATGAGCTTCGCCACGCAGTCGGCGATCGGGTTTACGAAGCGTTCGCCCCATACGGCATGCTCTATAACCACGACGCCGAAGATCCCGAGGGCATGACCTCACTCGGCCAAACTCGCCACGGCGAAGACGTTCAGCTCAACAAGCGGGCGGCTGAGTCCGACCTCATCGTTTATGTCAACATCAACATGGTGTCGATGAATGGTGGCTGGAAGTCGCTCACCACTGGACTCGCCGGCTATCAAGGAATTCGAGCTCACCACAACCCAAAGACGCTTGAAGCCTCCACAAGCTTCATGGATCAAGAGAACTCTGAGCTGCACAACTCGCTCTGGCGTCAGGGCCGCGTGATCGAGAAAAACGGTCCGCGCATCTTCCAGATCGAGAGCACCGTCAACACCAATGTGTTCGGCTACGACGACCCACTGTCGATGCTCCAGAAGCGGGAGTGGGAGTGGTCGATTAAAGACCGTG
>JBBKWJ010000248.1:0-4559 GCA_037968895.1 Acidimicrobiales bacterium | reverse complement strand
CGCCCCAGCGCACGAACTCGGTTAGTGAACGAAGTGAACGGCGCCGTCTTTGTTTCTTGTCACAAAGAACCGGCCCCTCGTTTTCAAGCGGTGATGATGACGACACAACATGTGCCCATTCACCAAGTCAGTGTCGCCATCATCAATGAACGCTCGGAGATGATCCGCTTCACATCGATGAGCCCCGATGGTGCAGCCAGGGAACCGGCAGGACTTGTCACGGAACTTCAACAAGTCTCGCTGGGTCGGCGTGAACAACCGTGTCGCCCGGCCAGCATTTATGATCACACCGTTTTTGTCGAACACGATCCGACGGATGCGGTCAGTCAAGAAATGCGTGAGCATGATTCGTGGCGGGATTGGTGTGCCACGCCCTGTTTCACAGCGCCGGTTCGGATCGAAGGCGCGGCCGAGTGGGCTCAGATCAACAGTCTTGTCTGGCCCAACGTCTTCAAGATCGTCAATCACGTCTTCGATCACATCGTTGATGGTGTCTTCATCGACGCCGAGAAGTACAAGTGGTTCGGGTCGTTGCGCGTCAGCAGGGGTAGAAGAACCATCAATCACGAGTGACACCAACGCATCAGCCCGCCGTTGGGCATGAGTGCGACGCAGCTGAAGAGCTGACGGAGCAACAGGTGTCGCCCGTCGGTTGTTTTCTTGAACCGCGAGAGCCCAGTCTTCATAAAACAGTTCTTGGGTACGACGTTCGATGAGTCTCGCGAACCCTTCACCGGCAATGGGGTCGAGTCGGCCTTCGAAATGCAGGTTGTTGTCGAGATCAAACCCGAGGCTCAGATGCCGTGCGTCTTTCTTTGCGGCGTAGTCGTCAGCTGCTTGCTCGGGTTGCATATAGATGAGCCAGCGTTCCATGACGTTGCCGAATTCCCACGGCGATAACTGCACGGCAGTGTCAGCCAACAACTGTTGGTCTCGGTGAAGCGCGTCTTCGAGGCTTGGGTGTTTGCGCCAGACACGACTGACTTGGTCGATGTGGTCACCAGAGATGCGGCCGGAGTTTTGTGCGAAGTAGAAGGCGCTGAATCGTTGCGCTGTTTCGGCGTGACGTAGCAACCGGTGAGCGCTACTGGGTGCGGTGCGTGTCTGGTGCGCCAGCCACTCGCCGGTGGAGCGCGAACTCATGTGCGGACCGACACCTTTTTCACGAGCCAACAGGCCGAGACGCCCAGCTTCGGTTTGAGCGAACTCAGAAGCTTGAGTGAGGGTGACGAGGAGCTCGGCAATGTCGTTGGTGTCGAGATCGTTCGCGGAAGCGAGGTCGCTGTAGGTCTCGAGTGTGCGGGCGAGTTCGATGACGTACGGAAGCGCTTCCTCTGTTTGGTTTTGTGGTGGCGCTTCGACGAATGTCATGCTTGTCATTCTATCGAACATATGTGCCTAATCAACTCTATTTGATTCTAATTATTCATGTTTTCGTTTTTGGTGGTTGTTGCCAGCAGCTGGATAGTTCTTGCGGTCTAGCGGCCAAAGGGGGAGCGTTTAGGTGGCACGCTCACCATGATTGATAGTGAACTACGCTCTCAGAGCTTGGTTGCCTGCAGAGAGAACAATGTCGGCACCTGTGAACGAAGTGGCTCGGGCAGATACCAGCCATCGGCTTCTTTGACGCAACTGGGGGAGAAAGGCCACGGAATCATCTGGTGTTCATTCAGACCGTCGATACGCATGCCCGCGCCGACCAATGCGTTGATGATGGCGGGCAACGAATGATTCCATTCGTGGTGTTTGGTGTTTGTGATCGTCGTGCCATCAGGGTTGTCGCTGTAGGTGTCGGCTTCGTCCCAACTCAATGGCTCCTCGGGCGTGAACCAGTACGGGTACGTCGGCACGATCTCGCCGTCGACTTCTTCGAAGATGAAGAGGAATGGATGCACGTCCCTGATGTAGAAGCGGCCACCCGATTCAAGCAAACCGGCAACGGCTCTGGCCCAAGCTTCGAGGTCGTGTAGCCAGCAAATCGTGCCGATGCTTGTGTACACGAGGTCAACCGTGTGGCCGATCGCTTGGGGAGCGTCGTAGACACTGGCCTCGACGAATCGGGTTGATGCCCCTGCACGGTCGATCATTTTGCGGGCCTCGGCGATAGCCACTGGCGAGAAGTCGAGCCCGACCACCGACTTAGCACCGAGCCGCTCCAGCGAGATCGTGTCGGTCCCCACATGACACTGCAGATGCGCCACGCTCAGGCCAGCGAGGGGGCCGATGCGATCGACGTCGAACTGCACGATGTCGCTGACCGCAGTCGGATCTGTTGCGTACTCGTCCATGCGATACATAGCAGAACCGACATGCACCCTGGCACGATCGTTCCAGTTGGCTTTGTTGTCGTCGTAGAACTGATCTGTCGCCATGCAGCGAGTCTGCCTCAGCCCCACCCACCACGCCACCCAGCGTTTCCATGAAGTAACGTATGCGGTATGGCGTTCCGTTTGCGCACGTACAGTTCGCTCGTGGCCGCTGTCGTCGCGCTAGCCGTTGTCCTGAGCGGGTGCACCAGTAGCACGGAGGTCGAGACTATTGCGCCGAACGCGGCGGTATACGGCTTGGTCATCGTCGACGTCATTGACCGGTCGGGAGTGGAACTGGACAGCTCCGATGCTCTTCCGATGGTGTTCGTCGAGGCGTTCGACACTGACGGAATTGCGCTCGACGTCCAGGTCGACGTCATCAATGACCTCATCGAACAATATGAGATTCGATTCATTGACGAACATGAGGAGGCCATCGCGGTGGACCTCGCCGGTCTGCCTGTCCGCGAAAACAGTCTCCTCATCGGCTTGGGACCACTTGTGCACGATGACAACATCGATATCCGCATCGAGGTCTACCAGAGTATGGATGCGATTCGTGCCTACCGGTACACCCTTGCCGGGAGCGAAGACCGTTGGGACTTCGTTGGCGTTCCGGAGGAGATCGAACCTGAAGGATTCGTCGCAGCGCCATGACCGCAATCGCAGTTGGCGCACCGTATCCAGCCGATCAATCGGTTCTAGGCGATTCTTCGGCCCGTTCACTACTGCCAGTCCAAGCGATGCACAGCGCAGGCGAAGCGCTATTCGCCCTGTCCCTCGTCGGGTCACTTTTCTTCAATGTCAGTGTCGATGCCGCGCGGCCCAGGATTCTGCTCTACCTAACGCTCACGATGGCACCATTCGCCGTGCTGGCGCCGCTCATCGGACCGGTCATTGACAAGCTCCGGGGTGGTCATCGTGCAGTGCTGCTGCTGTCGTTCGGAGCGAGGGCCGTTGTGGCCCTGTTGCTCGCATCACAGCTCAAAACGCTGCTTCTCTATCCAGAGGCCTTCGTCGTGGTCGTTGCGGCCAAGGTATATGTCGTTGCTCGTAACACACTGGTCCCTTCGCTCGTCGCTGACCACGACCACCTGGTAGTCGTCAACTCCCGACTGGCGCGTGTGGGCGCCGTGTCTGGTGTCGTTGCTGCACCGATCGGCGTGGCGATCCTTCAGGTTGGCGATGCAGGCTGGGTGCTGAGGGCGGCAGCAGTTTTCTACGTGCTGGGGGCGCTCAGTGCGCTGCGGATCCCCGAACACCGTGTCGACACTGCGCCCTCACCGATGGTCGAGCTGACGGAAATGCATGGCCCCGGCATCAAATTCGCCACGATGGGCATGATGGGCCTTCGGATGGCTACCGGGTTCGTTCTTTTCCACGTTGGATTCTCGCTAAAGACTTCGGGGCTACCTACCTGGGTCGTGGTTGGCGTGCTCGTCTCTGGTGCGGCCGGGGGATTCTCTGGCACCTTCATTGCTCCGTGGCTCCATCGACGCTGGAACGAACAACAGATTCTCACGACCTCGCTCGTTCTCCCCGCTGTCGCAGCCGTCGTTGCCGCCCTCCGTTTCCACAGTGCGACGGCCGTCGCTCTGGCGGCTGCGCTTGGTTTGGCTGGCAGCATTGGCCGACGGGCCTTCGACGGCGTGATCCAAACACAGGCCCCCCATGCCAGGCGAGGGCAGGCGTACGCAGGGCTCGAGACGCGGCTCGAGATTGCGTGGGTCGTCGGTTCGCTGGCGGCCGTCCTCAGCCGTTTGCCAGGCTGGCTTGGTCTCGCAATCCTTGCGGCTTGCCTCGGAGCGCTGAGCCTCTATCGAGCGTTGGTGGGAGTCGTTGCCGCTCATTCGGGCGCCCTGGATGTTGCTCTTCCGGTGAGGCTGATGGAAACCGCCGACGCGGTCGCAGCGCGGGGCGACCTACAGCAGGCCGTACTCGTTGCCTTGGCCGCCGCTGAGGCAGCTGCAATCAGCGGCAAAGTTGCGCCGGCTCGATTGGCCGAGCTCCAGCGAATGAGTCGTGCACTCGCGATCAGCGACGATCCGGCGGGCGACGAGACACTACTGCGGCTGGCGTGGGAGCTGGTCGCAGAGACCAGCTAATGAATGACTCCGCTTCGCATGTCGGCCGATCCGGTGCATGATGTTCGAATGCAGGATCAAAAGGTCGAACTCAACACTTACTCGTCCCGAATCACTCAGCCCAAGAGCCAGGGGGCATCGCAAGCGATGCTTTTGGCCACCGGCT
>JBBKWJ010000247.1:0-3590 GCA_037968895.1 Acidimicrobiales bacterium | reverse complement strand
AAACGACAGAAGACCAAACCGCCAGGCAAACAAGTTTTCGCCTAACTCGGCAATGCAACCCCCTTCTCGGGGTTTATTGTCGCGTTCAAGCAAGCCTTGCGAACGTTTTGGTGTCTGACCCCAAACCGTTCGCAGACGCTAAGTAAGCGAAGCAAACGACGGAGAAAACATGCCAACCGAATCCCAACTCGACAATGTGCGATCAAAGCTTGCGACCGAAACGGGTCTCACCGAGGTCGTGACCATTCGGAAAGACGGCCGTCCACTCGTTTCGGTGGTCAACGCTGGCGTCATCGACCATCCGGGCACGGGGGAACCAATCGTCGCGCTCGTTTCTCGGGGCAATGCGGCCCGGCTTGCTCATCTTCGAGAGAGCCGACAGATCACGATTGCCATACGCCGCGGATGGGATTGGGTTGGCGTCGATGGAGCCGTTGAGCTTGCGGGGCCAAACGATACACATCCGGCTATAGACGCGGCGGCGATTCCAGAGCTGCTCCGCGTGATCTTCAAGGCCGCGGGCGGCACGCATGACGACTACGACGAATATGATCGCGCCATGGCCGAGGACGAGCGCACCGCAGTTCTCATCACCCCATCCAAGATCTACGGCAACGACCCGACTCGTTAACCGATTCGCCGGCTAGCTCTCGGGCTGAGCGTGCCAAATGGCGTTTGTTGGCTCGATGACTACACGGCCGTCTTCAGCCGACACAACAGTCGCCGTACCGTCGACGAGCAGGTTTAATTCCTCCGGCGACCGAGCCGGCCATAGCAGCGTGACCGACGAGCGCTCGGCACTGTTGCGACAACTGCGACGGCCGGCAGACACAGAGAACTGTTGATCGGCGAAACTCACTCGAACATTGGCAGGGTGCGGAACCGAGTCTTCGCTCGTAGTGAGCAGAAAGCAGGTGGCGCTAAGCCCTTCGAGGGCTTCGGCCAGATCAGCAAGGGCGACTTTGATACTCATACCTGCAATCTAGACGACGGCCGACGCTCGAGGACCAGGCTTGGGGCACAGCAGAAGAATGTGCTTAGACTCACGAAATGGATTTTGAGACACTCGTGGCCGACCGCCGAAGCATTCGTGGGTACAAGAACGAACCGGTGCCTCGCTCGGTGATGGAAGAGATCATCGAGATCGCCAAGCGTGCCCCGTCGAGCATGAACACCCAGCCGTGGCACTTCCATGCGGTAACGGGAGAACCGCTTGAGCTCATCCGCAAGGGCAACACCGAGCGAATGATCGCTGGCGTCCCGCCGGAGCGTGAAATCAAGACCGCAGACCACGGCTATCAAGGCGTCCACCGCGAGCGCCAGATTGGAATCGCGGTCCAACTCTTTGAGGCAATGGGCATCGAGCGAGACGACAAAGAGCGACGCACCGATTGGGTCATGCGTGGCTTCCGCCAGTTCGACGCCCCTGTGTCCGTGGTTGTCACCATCGACAAAGACCTCGCCACCGACACCGTCGGCCACTTCGATGTCGGTGCCGCAACCTACGGGCTCGTACTAGCGGCCACGTCAAAAGGGCTCGGCTGCGTCATCAATGGCCAGGGCATTATGCAGTCTGCCGTCGTCCGTGAACACGCCAACATCCCCGAAGACCAGGTCATCATGACCTGTGTCGCGATGGGTTATCCCGACCCCGATTTTGTTGCGAATGACGTGGTCTCGACCCGCAAGCCATCTGACGAGGTCGTCAACTTCGTCGGGTTCGACGACTAGCGCACTGGCGATTCCGGCCAGAGGGGCGAGTCGCAAGTCACACACATCGGACAACTGAGTGAGCGCTCACTCAGTTGTCCGATGTGTGTGACTTGCGACTCGCCCCTCTGGCCGGAATCGCCAGTGCGCTAGTCGTCGAACCCGACGAAGTTGACGACCTCGTCAGATGGCTTGCGGGTCGAGACCACGTCATTCGCAACAAAATCGGGGTCGGGATAACCCATCGCGACACAGGTCATGATGACCTGGTCTTCGGGGATGTTGGCGTGTTCACGGACGACGGCAGACTGCATAATGCCCTGGCCATTGATGACGCAGCCGAGCCCTTTTGACGTGGCCGCTAGTACGAGCCCGTAGGTTGCGGCACCGACATCGAAGTGGCCGACGGTGTCGGTGGCGAGGTCTTTGTCGATGGTGACAACCACGGACACAGGGGCGTCGAACTGGCGGAAGCCACGCATGACCCAATCGGTGCGTCGCTCTTTGTCGTCTCGCTCGATGCCCATTGCCTCAAAGAGTTGGACCGCGATTCCAATCTGGCGCTCGCGGTGGACGCCTTGATAGCCGTGGTCTGCGGTCTTGATTTCACGCTCCGGCGGGACGCCAGCGATCATTCGCTCGGTGTTGCCCTTGCGGATGAGCTCAAGCGGTTCTCCCGTTACCGCATGGAAGTGCCACGGCTGGGTGTTCATGCTCGACGGGGCACGCTTGGCGATCTCGATGATCTCTTCCATCACCGAGCGAGGCACCGGTTCGTTCTTGTACCCACGAATGCTTCGGCGGTCGGCCACGAGTGTCTCAAAATCCATTTCGTGAGTCTAAGCACATTCTTCTGCTGTGCCCCAAGCCTGGTCCTCGAGCGTCGGCCGTCGTCTAGATTGCAGGTATGAGTATCAAAGTCGCCCTTGCTGATCTGGCCGAAGCCCTCGAAGGGCTTAGCGCCACCTGCTTTCTGCTCACTACGAGCGAAGACTCGGTTCCGCACCCTGCCAATGTTCGAGTGAGTTTCGCCGATCAACAGTTCTCTGTGTCTGCCGGCCGTCGCAGTTGTCGCAACAGTGCCGAGCGCTCGTCGGTCACGCTGCTATGGCCGGCTCGGTCGCCGGAGGAATTAAACCTGCTCGTCGACGGTACGGCGACTGTTGTGTCGGCTGAAGACGGCCGTGTAGTCATCGAGCCAACAAACGCCATTTGGCACGCTCAGCCCGAGAGCTAGCCGGCGAATCGGTTAACGAGTCGGGTCGTTGCCGTAGATCTTGGATGGGGTGATGAGAACTGCGGTGCGCTCGTCCTCGGCCATGGCGCGATCATATTCGTCGTAGTCGTCATGCGTGCCGCCCGCGGCCTTGAAGATCACGCGGAGCAGCTCTGGAATCGCCGCCGCGTCTATAGCCGGATGTGTATCGTTTGGCCCCGCAAGCTCAACGGCTCCATCGACGCCAACCCAATCCCATCCGCGGCGTATGGCAATCGTGATCTGTCGGCTCTCTCGAAGATGAGCAAGCCGGGCCGCATTGCCCCGAGAAACGAGCGCGACGATTGGTTCCCCCGTGCCCGGATGGTCGATGACGCCAGCGTTGACCACCGAAACGAGTGGACGGCCGTCTTTCCGAATGGTCACGACCTCGGTGAGACCCGTTTCGGTCGCAAGCTTTGATCGCACATTGTCGAGTTGGGATTCGGTTGGCATGTTTTCTCCGTCGTTTGCTTCGCTTACTTAGCGTCTGCGAACGGTTTGGGGTCAGACACCAAAACGTTCGCAAGGCTTGCTTGAACGCGACAATAAACCCCGAGAAGGGGGTTGCATTGCCGAGTTAGGCGAAAACTTGTTTGCCTGGCGGTTTGGTCTTCTGTCGTTT
>JBBKWJ010000246.1:0-13208 GCA_037968895.1 Acidimicrobiales bacterium | reverse complement strand
ACAAGGAACTGTCCGGCGAAATCACGAGGGGGATCGAGCCCCAGGATGTCGACCAAGTGGGCCGCGCCACGTCGCTTGTTTGAGCACCAGAGGATGAGGTGATTTAGGTCAGCCACAGGTCAAGGTTAGACCCATTACTGCCTCTCGTCGAAGTAAGGTCGTTGGCATGAGTATCGAGATCGTTGACACGTTTTATTCGAGCCTGGCAAGTCGGGATGGAGACGCAATGGCCGCCTGCTATGCCGATGATGTCGTGTTTGAAGATCCGGCGTTCGGTGAGTTACGTGGCCGCGACGCCGGTGACATGTGGCGGATGCTGTGTGCAAGCGACACTGATCTCGAGCTTGAGCACCGGATCTTGGAGTCCAGCGAGACTCTGGTGCGTACGAACTGGATCGCGACCTACACCTTCAGCTCTACCGGCAAGCGGGTTCGCAACGATATTGAAGCAACGATGAAGTTTCGTGACGGCAAGATCGTTGACCATCGAGATCAGTTTGATATGTGGAAGTGGTCGTCGCAGGCACTAGGGCTACCCGGGAAGCTTTTCGGCTGGTCGCCTCCAATGCAATCCAAGGTGCGCTCAACGGCGCTAGCGAATCTGGCGAAGTTTCAAGCGAAGCAACACTGAGTCCGAGCCAACCTCATCGTCGCTGCCTTAGGAAGCTGCACCTGAGAGCCTCCCGCTGCGGCGAGTTGACCAGGTTTGTTCAGGTGCCAGCGAGTCTTTCGACGACTTGATCTATCTCGGGGCTGGACCGACCGGCGAAGAACGTGAAGTAGCTGATACCGAATTCGTGGCGTCGTTGCCTGATTTCGTCGCAGATGGCGTCTACCGAGCCAACGAGTATGAACGGCGAATCGAGGATGCCGTCTGTGGTCCAGGTGCCGTCGCCGACTTCGCTCGACATCTTTTCGGCGACATTGCGTGTGTCATCGGTGATGACGACGCGCTGGATCAATGCTTGTAGCTCGGGATCGGTTTCGAACGCGCGGACGTGCGCAACGCGATCGGCGAGACCAGCCGAGCTCAGGTGGCTTAACTCCGCTGCCTTCGTCTCAACGTCGTATCGAAACCCGGTGAAGCCGACGATGTCAGCCTTGCTCGCAGCGACCTCGAGGACTCGATCGCCATTGCCTCCGACCATGATCGGGAGTCCGGCGCCTTGCGGGGGAAGCGGCGACAGTGTGTGGCCATAAAGTTGGCGTTCGACTCCCTCAAACGTGACTTCATCGCCACTGAAGAGTCCTCGCAGCATGTCGATGGTCTCGGTCAACCGATCAACGCGCCGGCCCGGTCGGTCGAAGCGCATTGCTGCTTCGTCGTACTCGGACTTCATGTGTCCAGCGCCGATCCCCAGCTCTAGTCGGCCATCGCTGGCCATATCAAGGGCTGCGGCTGATCGAGCTAGCAACGCCACAGGATGAAAGTCGACGTTGAGGACCAATGTGCCTACCCGCAAAGAGTCCGTGGCCTCCGCCGCCACAGCACAGCCAATGAATGGGTCGATAAAGCCGAGATGGTCGGCAATGCTCAGCACGCTGTAACCAGCGCCCTCGGCTCGACGAGCTAGATCTCGAACTTCGTCAGCGGTCTTGCTGAAGCTTGCTTGCAGGCCGAATCGAAAGGGTCGCATCGGGCGATCCTATGTGCAACTTACTGGTTGCGCATGGCCGAAGCTCCGGTCGTGGCTTCCCTCCATCAACTCGACCCCTATCAGCACCCCTGCGATCTCCAGCGAACGATGCACGGGAACCGGGAGCGCGAGATGATTGAAGCAGTTGTGCGATGGGGCGCTGAGTAGACGGCGCGTCGGCCACAATCCGGTGTTTCACCACGCCGTCAATCGATCGAAGAAGACAGATGAGGAGCGAATCTGATGAGTGCTTACCCAGGACCCCCGACGGGGAACGTCCACGCCACGCCCCAGGGACGAGAGCTGACCATCGAGCGAGCCTTTCGAGCGACGGTCGAAGAGGTCTGGGCGAGCCTCACCGAGCCTAAGCAAGTCGCCAAGTGGTACGGCCGAATCGATGGTGAGCAACTTCCCGGTAAGACGATCACGATAACCATGACGTTCAAGCACCATCTCGCTGACGATCTCGATGCCGCCGACGTCGGAGCCGGCTGGGAGTTCTACGCCGACCGTCACGATGCCGCTTTTCACGGCAATGCCATGCCCGACTGGGACACCGATCGCTACCAAGAAATCCTCGGCCCCCATTACGACCACAGCTAAACGACACTTCGCTTGAAGCCAGCCGCCTGGTGCTTATCGAATACGATCGAGCCATGGGTAGAACACACACGCCTCCCCGAATCGCCACCGCCGACGAAGCTACTGAGGTCGGCCGCCTCCTTCACGACTTCAACACCGAGTTCGCGACGCCGTCGCCGGGGGCGAAGGTGCTGAGTGACCGGCTTAGTCGACTCCTCGCTGGCGATTCCGTGTTTGCAATCCTGGTCGGCGAGCCGGCTGTTGCAGTCGGACTTGTTTCTGTTCGGCCGAGCGTTTGGCACGAGGGAGGAGTTGCGCTACTCGACGAGCTTTATGTAGTGCCAGAAATACGAAACCACGGGATTGGAGCGGCCATCCTTGACCTGCTCCATCAA
Source organism: Acidimicrobiales bacterium (assembly GCA_037968895.1). Lineage (GTDB taxonomy): Bacteria > Actinomycetota > Acidimicrobiia > Acidimicrobiales > SZUA-35 > JBBKWJ01. The sequence goes on along the minus strand of JBBKWJ010000246.1, from coordinate 10,594 downwards.
TATTCGAACGCTAATAACATCGATGCGATTGAGATCAACGTGGACGAGGGCGACACCGATGCCCAGCGATTCTACGAACGGCATGGCTACTCATCAATTGAACCTGATACCGGTGCCCGTGCCTTCTACTACTTCAAGGAGCTCGACACCGACGACGCTAGTGACGTGGGCCGATCATGACGCCGATCATCGAAGTCCTCGAACTTGGTGAGGTGAAGCTGCCCGAATGGCATCCTCGAGTCGCCGCTGGAACCGCACTGATCCGGGCATTCGTGATTCGGCACCCAGACGGCGTGATCCTGTTCGATACCGGAGTCGGCAAGAACAATTCATTGATCGATGACCTCTATGAGCAGCCCAAGATCATTCCGATCATCGATGCGCTGAACGGCGTCGGCGTCGATGAACGCGACGTGACTGCAATCGTGAACAGCCACCTGCACTTTGATCACTGCGGCCAGAACAATGCGCTGCCGTCGGTCCCTGTCTATGTCCAGTCGGCCGAGCTGGCCGCAGCCGAGATGCCGCACTACACCGTTGCTGAGTGGGCGCACATCGAACCTCACAGACGACGAGTTATTGACGGCGACGGCGAAGTCGCTTCCGGGATCAAGATTCTGGCCACACCTGGACACACTCCCGGCCACCAGTCCCTATTGGTCGACAGTCCCAACAGCCCAGCGATACTCATCGCTGGCCAGTGTTGTTACACCTGCGCCGAGTTCGCCGCCGGTGATGTTGCGGCCGACAACATCCACGATGAGACATATCGAGAGGTTGCGCTCGAGACGATCACTCGACTCCGTCGTCTCGACATTTCGGCCGTGCACTTCAGCCACGACCGAACGATCTACCAACCGGTGTAGGCAGCGTGCTCGCTAAGGAACCCTGAGTGTGAGGGGAATCTCTCAGGGGCAAATACGGGTGTCCCCTGATATCCGAAATCCGCATCTCACACGATGCTGTCTGCATGACAAACGAACTCAATGAACCAAACGAACTTGATGAAACAAACGAACCAAACGAAAACGCCGACGTCGTTGACGACGCTGGCTGGCAAGCTCCGCCGCCGCCCTATATCGCTCCTTCGGCGGCAGCGCGCAACCGACTCGTCCGTGATCCGAATGCAGCTTTCGGCGGTGTCGCATCTGGGCTCGCCTACCGACTTGGCTTGAATGTCGCTGCTGTCCGACTCGCAGTGCTCGCCATCTTCATCTTCACTGGGGGAGCGGCCATTCCGCTCTATCTCATTGCTTGGCTCGTGATACCACGGGCCCTGGTCTGGCCGCCGGTCGACGGTGCTCCAGTGCCGGCTCGAGTTGGCGGCCGAGGCTTCGGCATCGTGGCCATGGTCTTCGCGTTCGGTGTCGCCCTGCTGGCGTTGCTCGCGATCCCCGTGGCCGCTATCGCCGTCGGCGCGGCCATCCACGAGGACGATGTGAGCTTCTCGATCGGCAACGACGAGTTCCGCCTCGGTGTGTACTCGCCGACAACTCTCGACGACTTGCCATCCGATATTTCCGCTGACCACGGTTTCGTCAAGGTCAACCTCGACAACGTGCCGCTGTCAGAGTTTGCCAACCTCGACGAGCCATTCATGCTCGATATCACGCTCGCCGAGGGCGAGGTATTACTTCAGCTTCCCGAGGGCTTGAACTATTCGCTTAGCGCAACGACCGTGGACGGTTCCATCGACACGAGTGACTTCGATGGGACACTCGACTCCGATTCTCGCGACGCAATCAGCGTGAACCACGAGGACCCAGACATCATTATTTCCGTCACGATCATCGATGGTGACATCGAAATCGACTCGGTGTAGTCGGCTCTGTGTAGTTAGCGCAGATAACGAACTGGTTCCACGAGATTTCGTTCGAACTCGTATCGGTCCGTAGTGATCGCAGCCGCCTCGTCGGGGTTCGCGACGTTTGCCAGAAACGTTGCGGCGGGAACTGGACGTCCCAGTAGATATCCCTGGCCGAGCACCACACCCATGTCGCGAAGCAGTGTTGCTTGTTCCTCGGTTTCAATACCCTCGGCAATGAGATCCTGTCCCAGACGTCGAGTCAGACCGACAACTGCTTCGACGATCGCCGTAGTGCCGGGGTCGACTCCAATGTCGGCGGTGTAAGTTCGATCGACTTTGACGATTTGGGCCGGAATCTGCCTCAGGTGATTCAACGAGGAGTAGCCGGTACCAAAGTCGTCAAGGGCTATTCGAACACCCTCAGCGACCAATTCGGCGAGTGTCAGCAGGATGTCCTCATGGGTATCGAGGAATACCGTCTCGGTAACCTCGAGCACAATTGCGCCGGGCGCAATCTGGTGGTTGTTAATCGCAGCAAGGACAGACTCCACGAATCCAGTCTGAGCAAACTGGCGGGGCGAGATATTCACTGCGATCTGGCCGCCTGGCCAGGTTGCAGCTAGTCGGCAGGCCTCTTCAAGTATCCAGGCCCCGAGCTCGCGGATCATACCGGTCCGCTCGGCCGTGGGAATGAAGTCCGCCGGCGAGACGAGTCCGCGCTGTGGATGGTTCCAGCGCACTAGTGCCTCGGCGCTCTCGACGCGGCCCGTCAACAGGTTTACAACGGGCTGCAAGTACAGCTCGAACTGCCGTTCTTTGAGCCCAGCGCGAAGATCATTTTCGATTTGCAGCCGATTCTCGACACCTCGCCGCTGACCTTCGTGGAAAAACGCCAGGCCCCGACCACCTTCCCTCTTTGCCTCGTACATCGCGAGGTCCGCATCGCTGATGAGGCGATCGATGTTGCATTCATCTGGAGCCGTTGAAGCGATACCTACACTGCACCCGAGCCACACCACCTCGCCATTGATGACTAAGGGTCGGGCAGTTGCATCGACGATGCGCCGCGCAACGGCATCGGCGGTTTCTTGGCCAGCGATCCCGATGGCAGCAACGATGAACTCGTCTCCGCCGATGCGAGCGACATGGTCCTGCGTACGCACGGTGTCGCTAATCGCCCGCGACACGGCGACCAGAATTTCGTCTCCCGCAGCATGGCCCATGACATCGTTCACGAGCTTGAAGTCGTCGAGGTCGATGAAGAAAATGGACAGCCCCTGCGCGGCCGCTTCGGTCTGATGCTCTTTAAGCCATTCGTTCAGACCGCGTCGGTTTGGCAGGCCGGTGAGCTCGTCGGTTAGCGCTTGGATGCGTAGCTGATTCTGGAAATCGAGGCTGGCAGTGACATCTTCGAGCAAGGCGATCGCGCCGCCGCTGCGTTCCGTCGAAGGCATTGGTCGCAGGCGGACTCGACATACGTGCACAGCTCCCTCGGAGTCCGATACCCGGATATCGCACTCTTGATGGAGTCCTTCGCTCAACGTCTTGGAGACCTTGGAACGGAACAAGTCTCGATGGCGTGCGACGATCCAGTCCAAGTCCGAAAGTGCTTCGCTCTCGAGTCCTGTCAGGTCCTTCAGCCAATCGTTGGCGAAGGCAATATCGCCCTCGGTGTCGATCTGGGCAACGCCAATCGGGAGTGACTCAGTAAGGGTTGCGAAGTGCAACTCAGAATCTCGGGCGCGCTCGATCGCTCGCATCTCCTCCTCGATGTCGATCAACTCCGTTTGGACGAACGCGCGTTCAGGATCTTCCAAATAGCTAGTGCTGTGTGCCTCGAACCAGCGGTAGCCGCCAGACTGGTGGCGGTATCGAAGACGAACCGGAGCGTTTTCACCCCCGGCAATCATCGACAGCCACGCATCGATGGCCCGCTCTGCATCATCTGGGTGGACTAGATCCAGCGCCGTCATGTTTATGAGTTCTGCGGATGTCCAGCCCAGCACGAGGGTCGTGTTCTCGTCGGCCCAAACGAAACCGGCCGAGGCGTTACGGTGCTGAAGGAGACGCCGCGGCCGACTCGGTTTCTGCTGAACCTTTGAGATTCTTCCCGATTCGCCGCCTCGCACAAAAACGTGAACGCCCCAGGCGTCGACCATGTTGACAACATGCAAAGGGCAGAGCTCGCCGAGGTCGGTGAACCGTACCGCTCCCGAGGCAATCCCCTCTACGCGAGCACGGCCGAGAAGCCCAAGTAATAGTGGGCGATCTTCGGTGTGCACCACGTCCATGGGTCGGGTGAGCTCCTGTGCACCGTTAAATCCGAGAGCCAACACCGATGGCGGCAGTTCGACAACCTGGAAGTTGGCGTCGAGGCAAGTGGCGTCAATCGCATCTGGAACCAGATTGTCGAGCGCGGCAAGACGATCCTCGACCGATGCGAGGCCAGCCCCGATAGGACCGTCGCCCAAAAACTCTCCTGCAGACATTCGTTCCTATCGGCCCAACACCATGCAGATATAAGGAGCAACACCGAGATTAGCCTGGCGCTGTTGTCCTTTGAGCCAGACGAGCATCACGATTCGCCCCCTTCCTCGGCCGTCTACGCAATGCTCCCGCAATGTTTCAACACGTGCCCGCTGTGCGAAACTCTCGCATGGACACGCCGAGAGAGAACACCAATCCAGATCTGATAGCGAAGGCCAAGACAATCCACGCACAATGCCTGGTGCTTGACGCTCATGCCGATGTTGTCCTCGACCCGAGCACATCTCTGATGCTCGGACCAGACGGGCTTTCGCTTGTGGCCCCTGAGAAGCTGGCGGCCGGCGGTGTCGGTGCTGTGGTTATGTGCATCGCAGTTGACTGGGCCCCGCGTCGACCCAAGTACGACGCAACCGGTCGAGCCATGGCCGACGAGAAGCTGGCTGCGGTACGGGCAATGGTGAATGAAAATCCGGACACGCTTGTGTTGGCGACAACCTCGAATGAAATCATCAGTGCACGCGCCAGTGGTCGTACTGCCATCGTGCTCGGGTTTCAAAATGCTCGGTCGCTCGAACGCAACATCGATGCCATTGATGAGTTCTACGACGCCGGTTGCAGAGTCTTTGCCCTCATTCACATGGGACACAACGACTACTGTGACTCCTCCCGACCGATCTTTGACAAGTCGAGCGCGTCATACGAACCAACCGAGGAGCACGGCGGACTCACCCCGCTCGGCCGCCAAGCGATCCAACGGATACAGGAGCTGGGCGGGATCGTCGACGTCTCGCAGATGTCAAAGGCGGCGACGCTTGAGACAATTGGCCTGTCGCCAGCCCCAGTAATCGCCAGTCACTCCAACATCCGGGCGATGTCCGACGTCGCACGCAACCTCTCTGACGAAGAGATCGACAGAATCGCTGAGGTCGGCGGCGTCATGCACATCGGAGCGTTCGGCCCCTCGTTGGTCGATGCTTCGTCGCCCGAAGCTCGCGACGGAATTGCAGCGGTTCGAGCCAAGTTTGGTCTGGCCGCGGACTACAGCTATCCATACGAGCTCTACTGGGAGCTGGCTGACAACGAGCAGAAGTACGCGTTTCAAATGGAAATCATGGGCGTTATCGGCGCTGGCAGCGTCGACGACATGATGCGTCACATCGACTACGTCGTCGATCGGGTCGGCGTTGATCATGTGGGCATCGGCAACGACTTCAATCACGGCGGTGGCCGTATCGGCGGGCTTCTCGATGCCAGCAAGTCGCTCAACATCACCACTGCTTTGGTCGAGCGAGGGTACGAAGCCGACGACATCGCCAAAATCTGGGGCGAGAACTTCCTCCGGGTGCTCAGGACGGTTGAATCGTAACGAGTGACCGCGCACCGGCTGGCCAGCGTTGGCCAAACTAGCTGAGCACTCGCAGAGCCCTAAGTCCCTCTCGTTGGTCCCGGCTTGGAGTTCGGGGGCGCAGTGCTACTGTCAGAACCACTAGATAGAGGCACCAGCCAGAGGGAGAGGTATGCACCAGCTTGTGGGGTATCACCGACCGGAGTCGATCGAAGATGCGGTCGGTTTGCTTGACGGTCCGAACCGTGTGGCGCTCGCTGGGGGCACGACGATCTTTCACGACGGCGGAGGGAATCCAGTTGAGCTTGTTGATCTGCAATCCCTCGGCCTGAGCGGCATCTCCGCCAACGGATCTCGAGTCGAAATCGGAGCCACGGCAACGCTGCAGTCTCTTGCGGACAGCGACGTCATTCCCGACTTGATTCGGAGCGCAGCCAAAGCCGACCAGCCCAGCACACTGAGAAGCCTCGCTACTGTTGGTGGCAGCGTCGGCGCCGCCGACGGAGACAGTTTGCTGGTGGCAGCGCTTCTCGTCCACGACGCAACCGTGGCCTTCGCTGATGAGCGACTGGTACCTCTTGAACAGGTGCTCGCAGATCGGCTCTCACAGGGCGACCTGATCGTTAGTGTCTCTGTTGCCTCAGGCGGGCCGACAGCCATGGCCGCGACCGGACGGACGCCAAAAGACGTGCCGATAGTTGCGGTGGTCGGCCGAGTTGGGCCAGACGACACGCGCCTCGCCGCCTGCGGGGTTGGACCAGTGCCTCAGCTTGTAACCGTGGGATCGCTTGGTCAACTCGACCCACCGGGCGACTTCCGGGGGACTGCCGCCTACCGCATGCATCTCGTGAAAGTGCTGACCGCTCGTGTCCTTGGGGAGCTGTCATGACCACGATCACCATCGAACTCAACGGCGAGTCGACCACCGCTGAAGCCGAACCGCACGAGTCGCTGTTCAGGGTGTTGCGTCGTCTCGGTATGTTCTCCGTCAAGTACGGCTCAGCCACTGGTGAAACCGGGGCCGCTGCGGTGTTGCTCGACGGTGCTCTCGTTTCTTCGGAGGTGGTCTTGGCGCTACAGGCCGATGGTCACCGGGTGACAACCGTTGAGTCGTTGAATACCGAGTCGGGGCTGCATCCCATTCAGGCTGCGTTCGCGATGACTGGTGCGCTGCAGTCGGGCTATTCGGCCGGCGCCATGGTGTTGGGCACGATGGCCCTGCTTGAGCGCAACCCTGTTCCTTCCGAGGACGACATCCGCGACATGTTGTCGGGAATCCTCGATCGTGAGACCGGTTACGTGAAGCCGGTAGAGGCTGTGCTCAGGGCTGCCGCCGTAATGCGAGGCGACTCGGTTGAGCCCTTCGGACCGCTAATTGTTCCGACGATGACCGATGGCACCAACCCGGCCACGATCGATCCGAACGACGGTGGTCCCACCGCTTCGCCCGCGGTCCCGAGAGTTGTTCCCTCCATCGACGTTCCAGAAATGGCTGTGGTCGGCAAAGGGGAGGTCAAGGTTGACGCCTTGAAGCTGGTGAAGGGCAATCCCGCCTTCACCGACGACATCGAACTCCGAGGCATGCTCTATGCCAAGGTCTTGCACAGCCCGCACGCCTACGCCCGAATCGTCTCGATCGACGACGCCGCGGCATTGGCGTTGCCCGGTGTCCACGCCGTGCTGCATCACGGCAACACACCACGGGTCAAGTACGCATCGGGCGGCCAGTCATGGCCAAACCCTCATCCCTATGACCAGGTGAGCTTTGACGACACCGTGCGCCACGTTGGCGATCGAGTGGCGGCGGTGGCCGCTGAATCGATTGAGTTGGCCGAGGAAGCAGTACGGCTGATTGACGTCACCTACGAAGTGCTGCCCGCGGTCTTTGACGAGTTGGAGGCCATCAAGCCGGGAGCGCCCGTCATCCACAGCGAGGCCGACACTGACGAAATCTACGATCGTGACCGCAACATCGTTCATCGCTTCGAGGCAGAACGAGGCGATGTGGAAGCCGCATTTGTTGCCGGCCCGAATGTGTTCGAAGGGACCTTCCGCGTGCACCAGGTGCAGCCGGTTCCCATCGAGCCTCACATTTCAATCGCCTGGCTTGATTCCGACGAACGCATGATTGTGAGAACGGCCACCCAGGTGCCATTCCACACCCGCCGAATGCTTGCTCCGTTGATCGGAATGGAGATCAAGAATATTCGAGTGATCAAGCCCCGTATCGGTGGCGGTTTCGGGGCCAAGCAAGAAATGTTGATCGAAGACATCGTGGCTCATCTCGCTATCGCCACCCGCCGGCCGGTTCGCCTTGAGCTGACTCGTGAGGAGGAGTTCTGGGCCAGCCGCACGAGGCATCCCCAGACAATCACATTCCGTTCAGCGGTAGACGATGACGGCACCCTCATCGCCCAGCACATGCGCGTCGTCGGTAACACGGGCGCCTATGGCACGCATGGCTACACCGTGCAGGCCGTCAGCGGGCTACGCGGTCTCACCTCTTACAACGCGCCAAACAAACGTTTCGATTGCGACGTCGCCTATACCAACATTCCGATACCAGGTGCGTACCGCGGCTACGGCGCCCCTCAGGCCGAGTTCGCTCTCGAATCGCACATGGAAGACATCGCTCACGCGCTCGGGCGCGACCCGCTCGAGTTCAAACGTCAGAACTGGGTCAAGCTCGGCGACGAGATGAATATGGCTCCTCATATTGGCGAACGTGCCACCGACGGCACCGTCGAACTTGACGAATATCCGCGAGTGATGTCGTCCGGCATTGAGGAATGTGTGGCCCAAGGTCAGCGGTCAATTGGCTGGCACCGTCGACTTGATGCTGCCTGGCGTCAACCGGCTGACCGGCCCCACATCCGTCGCGGTCTCGGCTTCGCGTTCTGTATGCACGGCTCGGGAATCCCCTTCCTCGACATGGGAGGCTGCAGCATCAAGATCAACGACGATGGCTCGTTCAATATGTTGGTCGGTGCCACCGACCTCGGCACTGGTGCAGACACCGTGTTGGGCCAGATCGCAGCCGAGGTGCTCGGGGTACGGCTAGAGGACATCATCGTGTACTCCTCCGACACCGACGTGACCCCCTTCGACACCGGGGCCTACGCATCTTCCACTACGTATATCTCTGGCACGGCGGCCAAGATGGCAGCCGAGGTGGTCCGCAAGCGGATCAAAGAACGAGCAGCCGAGATGCTCGGGGTTGAAGAGCCATGCACGCTTGAACTGCACGACCGGAGCATCTGGGCACCCGATGGTCGTTCGGTCACCATGGAGGAGCTAGCGCTACACACGCTTCATTGGGAAGATCAAGAACAGATCATGGGTACCGCGTCGTTCATGTCTCCCGATTGCCCTCCACCATTCGCTGCTCAGTTCGTGGAGATCGAAGTAGACACCCAGACCGGCCAGGTCGAGGTCATCAAAATGACGATGGCCGTTGACTGCGGCGTGGCGATTAACCCAATCACCGCATCGGGCCAGGTTGAGGGAGGCATGGTGCAGGCGTTGGGGTATGCGCACTGCGAAGAGTATGCATACGACGACGAGGGTCGGATGCTGAACGACCGCCTCGGTCCATACAAGATCTACCGCGCCGATGAGATGCCACAAACCGAAGTGTTCCTTGTGCAGACCTTGGAGGACTCCGGTCCCTTTGGGGCGAAGGCCGTTGCCGAAATCCCCAAAGATGGTGTGGCGCCCGCGATCCGAAACGCGATCATCAATGCCACCGGGGTAGCCATCAACAATCTTCCGTTCACTCCCGAGCGAGTCTGGTCGGCCCTGCAGTCGGCCGAGGTGTAAATCTCCAGTGACGACAGATCGCGAGATCGCTTCGGGCTTGTTGGCAGCCCTCGACGAGGGTCGGGCCGCCGTGATGGCAACCGTTACTCGAACCAACCGGTCCGTGCCACGCCACGCCGGGGCCAAGATGCTGGTCTACGCAGACGGTCGTCAGCTCGGCACAATCGGAGGCGGAGAGATGGAGGCTCGAGTTCGGGAAGCCGCAACAGACCTCATCAACACCGGCCAGTCCGCCACTATTGACTACGAATTACTCGACCCCGGACGCGGCGACCCCGGCGTATGTGGAGGTTCGATATCTGTTCACCTGGAGGTGTTCATGCCCCAACCCCATCTTGTCGTGGTCGGCTGCGGTCACGTAGGCGCGGCAGTTGTCGAACTCGCGCACTGGCTCGGCTATCGAGTGACGGCCATGGACGATCGGCTTGAACTGACCCAAAACGAGCGGTTGGCCGACGCCGATGTTGTCCTTAGCGGGAGGCTCGAAGACTCGCTTCGGCAGGCCGGCATCGACGAACGGACCCATGTCGTTTTGCTGACCCGCAACGTTGCTGTCGACGCAGAAGTTCTTCCGTTTGTACTCGGCTCGCCCGCTCGGTCCATTGGTGTAATGGGTAGCGCCCGACGCTGGCAGACCACTCGTAAGAAGCTCCTGGAGGAAGGCGTGCCAGCCGATCAGCTCGATCGGGTCGTCTCGCCGGTGGGTCGCGACATCGCGTCGGAAACGCCAGCCGAGATAGCGCTGTCGATCATGGCTGAACTCGTAGACCTCCGGCGCCGGGAGTCAGATCTTCAATGATGCCGACCGGCGAGCGGCCGAACCTGTGCGTGATCAGAGGGGGAGGCGATATCGCCACCGGTGTGGCATGGCGGCTATGGACGGCGGGCTGGCCCTTAGTCGTGTGCGAGTTGCCCGCGCCGCTCACTATTCGTCGCACCGTTTCTGTTTCGACCGCCGTTACAGAAGGCACCTTTGCTGTGGAAGGCATGGAGGCGGTTCTCGCCGCGGATGCGAATTCGGCGGTGGCCCTCGCCGCCGATGGTGTTATCGGTGTGCTGGTCTCACCGGAGCTTCCCAGGCTTGGGGCCGATGTTGTGATCGACGCCCGGTTGGCCAAACGAAACATCGACACAAC
>JBBKWJ010000245.1:0-9800 GCA_037968895.1 Acidimicrobiales bacterium | reverse complement strand
AACAAGGCCTGTGCAACACCGAGACGCTGCCGCATGCCGCCCGACAGGTCGTCGATGGCGTCGCCGGCTCGATCAGCAAGACCGACCCGCTCGAGCGCATCAAATACCATGTGCCGTCGTTCCCGCTCGGTGCCTGCCTCCTTAAGCACGGCGAGATAGTCGAGCGTGTCAAACACTCGACTCCGCCCGCCCAAGCCATGCGCCTGTGGGAGGTAACCAAGCCGGCGACGAATCTCGATGCGATCGGATTCGTAGGTCGGATTGAGTCCATCGATCTGGAGAGAACCGCTTTCTTGCTGCAGAACAGTGGCGAGACAGCGAAGCAGTGTGGACTTCCCGGCCCCGTTTGGCCCGAGTACCGCCGTCAAGCCGCCCTCCATCGCGAGGTCAACACCATTCAGTGCGGCCCGATCACCAAACGACTTGGTAAGACCGAAGGCGAGAATCTGGGAGCTCATGACTTGGCATCCAACAGGTCGAATTTGGTGTGTCTGAGCTGGAGAACAGCCCCCGCAATGGCGAGGACGACCAAGGCCGTGAGTTGACCAGCGGCAGCGAACAGGGCGAGGCGATCGCCGTCTGCTGCTCCAGTGGCAGCAATGGCGGCAAACGACCATGCGGCGCCGACCGCCAACGCCGACTGACGTGGAGTAAACCGAGTCATGAGAGCGAGCGTGCTTGCGCTGAGGGCCAAGCTTGGGAGCAGCCACGCAAACGCTACGCCAGCGGGTGCGGGCGAAAGCAGCGAGACAAGACCAAGGCCGAAGATGGCGAAGACAAGTACGGTGGCGGCGCGAATTATCACGAGTTTCAGGCCGCGCAGCGGTGTGGCCAGACCGATTTCGTGGGCGGGGTCAGCCACCGGACCATAGGCCATCGATACGCCGAGCACGGGAACAAGCGGAGCGAGGAACAGCACAGGGAAATAGCTGTCGAGCGGCCTTGTCGTGTCAGCGACGGTCAGGGCAAGGAACATCACAAGGCCAAGCGCTGCGAACCATGAGCGGCGCAGCGCCGGCGTCGCCGCCATGATGCGACTGATGTTGGCCGGGACACCGACTCGTCGAAGGACTCGCTCGGTTAACGCGGGCCGAGGAGCGTCAAGTTCAATCTGAATAGCTCGCCAGTTGGCTTCGATGCGTGCAGGATCGATCACGGTCATGAGAGAAGGTCCTTCGTTGTGGCTCGTGCCCGCTGCAGCCTGGTTTTGACTGTTCCTTGCGGGATCCCGAGAACCGTTGCCGCCTCTTTTGTAGTGAGTCCGTCGACCGCAGTGAGGATAAGTACGGCCCTGAGATCAGGATGGAGTTGGCGAATTGCGGGGCCGAGCGCTCCATGACTGCCGTTTCCAAGCAGTTCGTCTTCGAATGACACGATGCTGTTGCTGGCCCCATCGCTGGCCATCGACGTCCCGTGGCGAGACTGCACGAGTGTGGCTTCCATCGGAACGGGGCGTTTCTTTCGCATTTGGTCGATAAGGCGGCGGATGGCGATGCCCCAAATCCAGGCGCCAACGTCGCCGTCACCCCGGTACTTCTTAGCTGATTTCCACACCGCAACGAACGTGTCCTGAATCGCGATGTCGACAAGATCGGGGTCGCCACAGCGGCTCGTCAGTCGCTTCGTCAGCCAAAGAGCGTGGCGTCGGTACAACTGCTCGACCGCGCTTCGATCGCCCCGGGCGATCCGGGCAACAAGAGCGGTGTCTTCGTTGCGTTCGACTGGCATCACCCCTCCTGTCGGCGGAAGTAGGCAAAACGGTTCGATTTGGCGTGAATTTCTTGGTTCTGCCTAGCGGGCCAAATTTCCGGTGGGCACTTGCACCCAACTGTGAACCACTTGAGCGTGCTCCTGCGACAGGACGAGTATGGACCAAACAGTCAGTGTCTCGAGACCAATTCCGCCCGGCCCTCCTGCCATGCATCAGCAGCAATGGGCGCCGCCCCGATCGGAGGCGCGGGTTGCGGGCCGGCCACCGCCGAAGCGCGAGCGCCGCTTCGGCGACTGGTGGGCCATTGCGCTTGCCGGCGTCATCGTTGCCGGATCGTTGGCACTCGACCTTGGAGGTATTGGCATTGTCGCAGTGCTGTTCGTCCTCGTCGTACCGTTCGAGAAGCTGTTCCCGAGGCATCGGGGCCAACGGATTCGTCGCAAACAGGCTGGCAGCGACATCGCATACGCGCTCGCAGGGCCACTCCTGAATGGGGTTGGTGTTGCGGTCGCCGTCGTCGTTGGTGTCGCCACTCTGGCCTGGATTCCCGGCCTTCTTGTTCGGCCACTCGTTGGCATGATGCCATCAGCAGCACTTCCCTTCGTGGGAATTGGCCTCTTTGACCTGGCTATCTACTGGGTGCACCGATGGGCTCATGAGGTGCCGATCCTGTGGCGATTCCACGCGATCCACCACTCGACCGAACATCTCGACTGGATCAGCGGCTTCCGGAGTCATCCGTTTGATGGTGCGCTCGTGGCCCCTCCGTTTTTCTTCCTTCTGGCTGCTGGTTTCAGCGCTGAGTTCAGTGGTGCGCTCGCGGTAATACAGATCGTGCTCGGGCTCTTTCTCCATGCCAATGTTCGTTGGCGTCTGCGGCCTTTGCACCGCTTCGTCATCACTCCTGAATTCCACCATTGGCACCACACGAATGAGCCTGACGCCATTAACACGAACTATTCAGTGTTTCTCCCCGCGTGGGACCTCATCTTCGGTACGTACTTCATGCCGCGGAACCGGCGCCCATCCGTGTACGGAGTCAGCGAAGAGATCCCGCAGGGCATGTGGCGTCAGTTGATGCACCCGTTTCGGGATATGAGCAGCCCGCTGGCCTACGCCCGGCATCCGTTTCGTAGCCTCCGTCAAGTGTGGGGTCTTGGTCGCGAGGTTGGCCGCGGCGTGCGACGTTCGACCTTCCGGCCAACTCGAGGCCGCTCTCAAATCGTCGACTAGGACGAGGGGGCCAACGACCCTGGTGCCCCAGGCGCGCCTGAGCAACCATTGATCTATCGGATTGGAGGTGCGATGTCAGCACAAACGAGGTGCCAGTCGGCAAAACTCAATCCGCCCTCATGCTTTGGTGAGATCCCGACCGACCTGGCGTTCGACGCCGATGAAACAGCGAGAGTTGCGAAAGCACTGGCGCACCCGGCCCGCATCGCGATCGTCGAACTCTTTGGCGACGCCAGGGGGAAAGCTCGTGTGACCGGAGACATCGTGAAGGCGACGGGTCTTGCTCAGTCGACTGTTTCGGAACACCTTCGCATCTTGCGGGGCGCAGGCGTGCTCGTCTCGCGACGGGACGGCGCCCGGATCTGGTATTGCCTCCGGCGACCAGTTCTCCGGAGATTCGCGATAGCGGTGTCAACGCTCGCCAAGGAAAGCCCGTAGCTGGGACGTTGTTCCCTATCGGTATTCGTCGAACGGCGAAATGATCTTCTCAAGAGATCGCAAATATGACTGCGATCTGAAAAGGAGAAGGACTGATGAGGAAACGACTATCGACCCTGGGTTACCTGCTTCTAGTGATCGGTTTGGTGTTCGTCGTTGCAGGCGGCGTTGCCTACAGCAAAGTGCAAGAGGGCTATGACTCGCTCCAAGCATTCAGCGCAGAGCAGAACGTAGCGCTGAGTTATAACGAAGACGGACAGCTCATCGACCGTGGCACGACCGAAGAGGCCGATGCAATCATGTCGCTGCTGGTGGATGACTGGAAGTACCCAGTCGTCGAGTCCGACCTTGATCCGAATGACCCATTGGTCAACACGGGTTCCGAGTACATGTTCCAGATGGCCACGGTCACCTACCACGTGCTTAACGGCACCCAGACGGTGACATTGACCGAAGACGCCGAATACAACGGTGAGGTCTTCGCCGCAGGCGACTACGAGTTCAACAGCGATGGCAAATACTGGACCGACTTCGACCGTAGCCACCCCATCGAGGGCCCTGCTCGGGAACAGGCATGGACTGGCACTGTGCACGGCCTCGTCGGTGAACTTGGCGTCGGCACCGTCACCCACTCAACCTTGCAGATGGGTCTCGCACTTGCTGGCCTCTTTGCTGGCCTCGGTCTGACCTTCATGCTCACCGGAGCCGGAGCGGTCTGGGCCATGCGGGGCAAGGACCAAATCGAAATCCCTGACACCGTTCCAGAATCGTTCACGAAGAACTCAAAGGCGGACGTCAGCGTCAGCTAAGCAACTTCAATCTGGTGAATGAGCCCCTCCTTTGTGAGGGGCTCATTCGCGTGCGGACGTAGACGGGTCAAGCTACTCGGCTGGTAAGAGCCGGTCGGTGAGGAAGTCGAGGACTTGGGTCAGGGTCTGCTGGGTCGGATGGTTGGGATCGTTCTGAAGATCTTCAGTCAGGACCGAGTGAGCAGCACGTCGGTTGTTGTTAGCGTTGCCCTTCGAGGAGTCGAGTTCGACTGACAGGAAGCTCTCGCCAAGCAATTCTCGGAGGGCGACAAAACGCTCGGGTGGAGAGAGCGCGTCGTGACTGAATCGCAGGCCGAGTGCGCAGAGCCCATCTGTCTGCGCCCGCTCGACGAGGACTGCAGCTTCAGTTTCTGACAAACCGGTGGCTCTCTTACGGCTTGGCAGGAGCCCAAGGGGGAGTGACGGCTGGCTAGCAACTGGGGCGATCACGCTTGGATCAGTAGCCATGGCCAAGGCGAAGCCACCGGAGTAACACATCCCAACAGCTCCTACCCCTGGCCCACCGCACGCCGCGTGAGCCTCTCGGGCAAGCGCGGTCAGGAACGCAGTGACTGGCGATTCTTTGTTGGTGGCGAACGATGTGAACTCTTTCGCAATACAGGCTTTGGTGAACGACTTGGCGAGGTAGGGGACGCTGGCTGGCCTACCAGGTGTGCCGAAAAGAGACGGGACGTAGACCGTGAGCCCTCGATCGCGCACTGCTCGCGCGAAGTCGGCAACCTTCGGGGTGATGCCGGGGATCTCCGGCATCACTATGACCGCAGGACCGGTACCCGATTGGAAGACCTCGTAGGTCAGCCCCCCGTTGGTGACAGAGCGCGACTCAAAGTCGTCGAGTGGGTCATAGCCGGAACTGGCTGTGGGAGAAGTCATACGCCGCCTTTGCGTCGATGGGGTCATCCGATCGTACTGCAGCAACTGGACCCGCCCCAGAAAAGCAGCCGCTTCTGAGCGCGAAAATGGCCTCGAAAAGCGGCTGCTTTTCGAGGCAGGCGTGTGTGCGACACTGAACGTGATCAAATATTCGCTTGACCGAATGAGGCGAGGGCGGTCGGTATCCGCGATTGTGTACTCGGTCTACAGTGCCAACAAGGCCAAGGAGATAACAGTGGAATTTGAGCTAAGTGATGATCTAGCTGAGCTGCAGGCCAGGGCCCGAGCGGTCGCGGCTGATGGCGTTGCCAAGTTCGGCCGGCACAACGACAGTTGGATCAACGGTTACTCAAAGGAATTCGCCAAGATAATGGGCGCTGAAGGCTTCATTGGCATGGGATGGCCAGTCGAGCACGGTGGCCAGAACCGGCCGCCGATTGAACGAGTCATCGTTGCGGAAGAAATGATCAGCGCGGGCGCTCCGATCGCTGCGATGTGGTTTGCCGACCGGCAGATGGGGCCAACCCTCATCGCATACGGCAACGCCGACCAGCAAGCGGAGTATCTCCCCAAGATGCTGAGCGGCGAGTCGACCTGGTGCATCGGAATGTCCGAACCCGATGCTGGCTCCGACTTGGCAGCCCTCAAGACGTCGGCCATCCGTGACGGCGACCACTTTGTGGTGAACGGCCAGAAAATCTGGACCAGCTTCGGCGATGTTGCCGACTATTGCTATCTCATCTGCCGCACCACATCAGAAGGACCTCCCCATAAGGGCATCAGCGAACTTGTTGTGCCGATGAACCTGCCCGGTATTGAAGTTCGCCCGATCACCGACATGACCACCAACCGGCATTTCTGTGAGGTCTACTTCACCGATGTTCGGGTCCCGATCGAGAACCTGGTCGGTGTAGAGGGTGACGCGTTTAAGCAGACGATGGTGCAACTTCAGCACGAGCGCGGCGGTATCGACCGTCTTGTCTCGAATCGGGCGCTCTACGAGATGGCTATCGAGCGAGCAGACACGACCGATCCGCTGGTGAGACAAGAGATTGCGGCGCTCGAAACCGGATACCGGGTCGGACGCATGCTCGTGTATCGCGAAGTGCTGAAGCAAGCACCTGCCGGCTTCAGCGCAGCCACCAAGGTTTTCTGTACTGAGCACGAGGTGCGCGTTGCCGACTTCATCTTCCGAGCGTTGGGTGCCGACGCGATGCTCTGGAACCAAACAACCAAGGGTTTGGTCTACGCCCCCGGCTACACAATTATGGGCGGCACCTCAAACATCATGCGCAACATACTCGGGGAGCGAGTTCTCGGTCTACCAAGAGAGCCTCGCTAGCGGCCATAGCTAGGGGCAGGCGCCGTCGATGAACGCAACGATGGCACGAGCTGATGTCGTAACTGGTGGGCTGGCGGGGATGTGAACGAATCCTGCTGGGGTAGATCTGCCAGATTCGGCCAGAAAGTGCTGCACCGAGTAGAAAAGCGCGTTGCAGACATAGCCGCCTGCATTGTCTGAGGTCGTGAACTCGTGGCCGTCAGCTCTGAGCATTCTCATGATGCTGTTCAACGGAAGCGTCGTGGTGTACAGGTCTGGCCCGTCGTCGTCGATGCGTTCCCCGAGCCGGATCTGGCCATTGTTGTCTGGTTGGTCTGCTGTTATCTCGTTTCGGGCAATGAACTCCAGACGGATCGACAACTCCGTTGCAGCTAGGCCAAACATCACCACCGCGCATGGATCGTGTCGTTCGATGGCAGCGATTGCGAGGCGACCAGCCTCTGCAAACGACGTCGGCAGTGGCAGGGCGATGGCTCGAGGCAACGATGCGGCAAGATCGGCTATCAATAGCTCCGATGGGTTGCTCTTGTTGTCGCCGAAGGCGTCGAACCCGGTAAGCAGTATTGGCGGTTTCGCATCTTTCATCCGGCGCACCTTCTGTACAGCGTCGGACTCAACCGCGGTCAAGTCGTCCTCGAAGCGCAGCTAGAGCGAGCGCCTGCGTAATTGTTCCGACAATTGCAATCGCAAGTAGACCCTTGCCGATCTCAGTCCACTCCCAGGTATCGCCAGTGAGCGAGCGCATCGCCTCAAGGATGTATGTGATCGGGTTGACGCGGGCAACGGCCCGCAACCAGCCGGTCAACGACTCGAGGGGAACGGTCGCCGAGGTCAGGAACGCAAACGGGAAGAACAGGATGAAGCTTGCGCCGACGGCACCGGGATTCTCCGTCTTGAGCGCAATGGCATATGGGAATCCGGTAAAGGCCAACCCCCACAGCGCCCCGATGAGGACAAACGCTATGACGCCCAGAATGCCGGTGCCAAACGAGACACCAAGGGCCAGGCCCAAGATAAGCACAGGAATACAGAGTCCGACGACGAGAACAAAGTCGGCAACCATCAGTCCGAGCAACAACGGGAGCCGACGAGCCGGACTCAGGAGCAACCGGTCGAAATAGCCGGATTGAAGGTCGGTTACGAGACCAGGCGCTCGACTGATTCCTGTGACCGCAAAGATGATCGCGGTCGGGAGCTGAAACTCTTTGTAGCTAAACCCATCATTGCCGGGCAGCGTCTCGGTGAGGTCTTGCAGCGCCCCGATGTTCACGATGAAGAAGAACGCCGGAATAAAGAGTGCCGGACCGAAAGTCTCAGGCTCACGAGGAATGCTTCGTAGCGCCCGCTTAGCGATGGTGATCAGGTCTCGGATGAATCCTGACGGCTTTGCTTTGACGGTGCTGTGGGTTCGTGTCTGTGTTGTCATGCGGACACCTCAATTCGGTCGCCGGTTAATTCGAGGAAGACGTCATCGAGCGTCGGCGTTCGAAGTGTTAGCTCTCCGACGACGGCACCAATCGAGTCAAGAGCTACTGCTATCGGCGACACTGACGAGGCGCCGTTCCTAACTGAGACAAGGAGCCCCGTTGGCCCTCGTTCGATGTGGTCAACGGTTTCAAGTGACTCGAGTGCAGCCATTGCCGGTCCGGGATCACTGATTAGGCGGATCTGAATCACATCTGACCCGACTGCTCGCTTGAGGTCGTCAGGAGTGCCCTCTCCAACGATCTTGCCTGCATTTATGATGCCGACTCGATCCGCCAGGTCGTCGGCTTCCTCAAGGTATTGAGTTGTCAGGAAGATAGTCGTGCCGAGCTCGCTGTTAAGGGCACGGACTTCTTCCCAGACCTTGATCCGACTTGTTGGGTCGAGCCCTGTTGTCGGTTCGTCGAGAAAGAGGAGGTCGGGGTTATGAATGAGTGATGCGGCAAGGTCGAGGCGCCGCTTCATGCCGCCCGAGTAGGTGCCAACCCACCTGTCGATTGCGTCGAACTCGATGATGCTCGACAGCTCCTCGATTCGTTGTTTGATCTCTTTTGACGTCAGCCCGTAGAGCTCGCCTTGCATGGTGAGTATCTCGCGGCCGCTCTGCTTGTCGTCGAGCGATGCTTCTTGCAGGGCCGCACCTATGCGCAACCTGATCGCGTGCGCCTCGGTCGCGACGTCGTGGCCCAGGACTCGGGCCGTGCCACTCGTCGGCGCAAGAAGGGTTGTCAACATCTTGACGACCGTCGACTTGCCGGCGCCGTTAGGACCGAGAAATCCGTAGATTTCCCCTGACTTGACCACTAGGTCGACTCCGCGCACTGCCTCGATGTCGCCAAAGGTGCGGGTGAGTCCAGTGGTCTCGATCGCGTTTGTCATGGGGCGACGCTAGCAAATGGGGTGACGGCTTGTTCGGAACCGATCTCGGGTTTCGACAGGTCGATTACCTTCTCTATTCGGACGACCGCTTGGACAGTCCGGTCCTGGTGGCGACGCTCAGCGTTTCAGGTGTCTATTTCGGCGAATGCCACGAACCACCAACGGCATTCGGCTGTTTTTGGACGAAAAGATCTGAGAAATAGGTTGCTGCAGGGATCAGGGACAGTTAGGGTTATCAGTCGCCTCGATCAGCGGTTTCTACACGAAACAGTTTCACGGAATTAACTTCTTGGAAACAGTTGCTGGTTGTTGGGCGTGGGTTTCAAGTCTGCACCTCCATCAAAGTTCGCTTTGTTGTGTGTGGTGCTTGTTGCCAGCTTCTTGAAAACGGAAGAGACGATAAACGCAGCGTGTGCGGAGCATTATCGGAACCTAATACCGCCTGATCCCTTTACGGGTTCGGGTGGTTAACCGTTAATGCCCCGTCATAGAACATGAAATAAGCCACCACGTATCGGAATGGTATCCGAGCAGTGGTAATTGGATCACGGCGAGCATCTTCCCAGATGCTTGTCAGATCTCTCTGATGGAGAGTTTGATCCTGGCTCAGGACGAACGCTGGCGGCGTGCTTAACACATGCAAGTCGAACGAAATCCATGGAGTGCTTGCACTCCGGAAGATTTAGTGGCGAACGGGTGAGTAACACGTGAGAAACCTACCTCGAAGTTTGGAATAACTCAGGGAAACTTGAGCTAATACCAGATGCCCTCTTTTGATCGAATGGTCAGCTGAGGAAAGATTTATCGCTTTGAGAGGGTCTCGCGGCCTATCAGCTAGTTGGTGAGGTAATGGCTCACCAAGGCATCGACGGGTAGCTGGATTGAGAGATCGATCAGCCACACTGGAACTGAGACACGGTCCAGACTCCTACGGGAGGCAGCAGTGGGGAATCTTGCACAATGGGCGAAAGCCTGATGCAGCGACGCCGCGTGGGGGATGAAGGCCTTA
>JBBKWJ010000244.1:0-8520 GCA_037968895.1 Acidimicrobiales bacterium | reverse complement strand
AGCACTCGATGGGCATTTAGGTGTCCCGATCAAATGGCGCATCCTTTGCCTCTATTCGCCGGACAAGTTGACTACGTCGATGAACTGCACGCTCGTGGTCGTTCAGGCTTACAGTCTTGTAGCGATTGGTACAAGAACGAGGTTGATCACGAGGAGCACGACCAAGATCGAGAGATCGAATCCACCCGTGCGTGGCAATACCCGACGGACGGGTGCCACGATCGGTTCGGTGACGCGATCCAGCCACCGTTTGACTTCATACAGTGGTGATCCGGACTCGGTCCGGAACCAGCTGAGAACCGCTCGTGCAAGGAGCGCGAAGGTCAGGATCTGGAGAATCGCTATGAGGAGGGTGGACATTTCTGAGTCTTTCTGCTGGTTTGCTGACCCCTATCTTCGTCTAGAAACCTGAACGTTTCCCTCTAACAGCTGAACGCCAGCTGACGCTGATCGCGAACGCCACCACCCGGTACCGGTCAAGATCCTTCGCCATAGCGACACCCAAGAGGCGCCGGAGACCCCTGGTCTAGGTAACAAGAGATGGCCATGAGCTGGCCCACGACGCCATCCAGCGGGCACGCACTTTACCCACATGGCCCCAGACGCTATACCGCTTGAATCATGCGAAGTGCCCTACCTGATAAGACCTCATCTATCTGCTGCTTCCGCTGATTTGGCGCTGTGCTCTCCGTGATCGGTTTCGGCGTTCACTGCTTCGACGAGGTCGAGCAACTGTCCGAGTCCATCGAGTTGCGTGTCGAGTGTGTCACCCATTGGATTGACCAGCAGAGTGTTCATGCCGCAGTCGCGGTACTGGCGTAGGCGCCTTCGGATTTCGTCGGGCGGCCCGATCAGGTTCGCGCCGAGCCCGATCTCGAGCGGCACTCGCTCGGCTGCGGCCCTGCGGTCACCAGCGAGCCAGAGACGCTGCACCTCGGCAACGTCGTTGCCAAAACCCTGGCGCTCAAAGGCGGCGTTATAGAAGTTCTTTCCCGCCGACCCCATTGCGCCAAACGTGAACGCAAAACCAGAAGCGTGACGGCGACCCGCCGCCTCAACATCATCGGTGACTTCGCAACTCACCGCGACCATGAGGTCGATGTCGTCAAGCGTTCTACCGGCAGCCTCGGCACCGGCCCGGATCGGCCCGAAGAAAGCGTCAGCGGTCTCGCAGAAGAACGAATTGCCAATCCAACCGTCGGCCAGCTCACCGGTGAGGCGCAGGTTGGCCGGGCCGAGCGACGCGTTGTAGATCGGAATCGGCGAGACGGTGGCCGCCGAACGAATCGCTCGCCCAGCACTGTCGGGAAGGGGAAGCTGATAGATGCTCCCGGCATAGACGAGCCGCTCGCCAGCGACGATCTGGCGGATGATTTCAATGGTCTCCCTCGTACGAGCGATTGGACGATCGAATCGCACCCCGTGCCAACCTTCCATGACCTGTGGTCCGCTAGTTCCGACACCAAGCAACAGACGGCCGTTGGAGATCGCTTGCACACCCATGGCAGTCATGGCGAGATTTGCTGGCGTGCGCGCGCCGATCTGGGCGATGCCGGACCCGAGCATGACCCGATCCGTCACCGTCGCGATCGCTGCCAATGGCGTGAAAGCGTCATGACCCCACGCTTCGGCCGACCAGATCGAAGCGACTCCCAACCGCTCGGCCTCTCGTGCGTAGTCGAGGTAGGTGTCGCCGATGTCGACGCTGCGCACACCGATCCGCAGCGTCATCCCTGACCATCCTCGATGAGCTGCTGCATGCCGGCGAGGTTGGCCGCCATCTTGGTCTCGTCGTCCTTCATGCGGCACTCCACGATGCGTTATTCCTTCCCCAGCATGGCATCGATCGCGTAGTTGACACCCGACCGTCACGGCCCCTGTGGTGCTGCACTAGGCCAACAACCAAATTGTTGCGCATAGCCCAGCGATGGCGTCTTTCGTCATGCCACGAGCATCTCACGTGAGCTTGCGCCCGAGACTGCACGCGCTGCTCGGAGCGATGTGCTGGCCTTCTCGCTGTCCGCGCCAGAAAGTTCGAGCGGGATAGTCGAAGCCAGCACGGAAGATCGGGCTGCGGCTAAACCCTCGTGCCAATCGGGAGTACGCTCGCGGCACAGCGTTCATCTTGGGCGCCGAGCTTCAACCGGAAATGCGGTCAGCCGATGGACGATCTCCGGGTACGTCGCTATGGCGATGTTAAGTTTCTCCCTGACCCTCGGCGAGTTCTGATGAAGCCGTTTCTGCCTGGCGGCGAGCAAATCGGCGGCACTTCGAGAATCGAAGCAATTCTGGGGCGCATTCTCGCTATCCCTGAGAAGGAGGTCTCGACAACTCTCGCTCACGCATGTGGACAATTCGCAGGCCGCCATCGAGACCTCGAGTGGAACCTGGAAGCACATTGCGACATCGTGCTAGCCCAGGTTGGGCTGGTTGAGAACCTCTCGGCGCAGCGACGCCTACTCATTGGCGCCTACTTCTCCCACGAGTACTCGGTTGAAGCAGCAGCCCTTGGGAACCCGTCAATGGTCCAGGGACCGGACCAGTCGGGACTGGCGCCGGGTGAGACCCGGTTCGTCATGAGCCTCCGTGCCATCGGTGAAGGGCACGTCTCCTCGGTCGAGTTCCGAAGCGGTGTCATCGATCCCAATCTTGAGATTCGAATTGAGGAACGCAGGCCACAAATCGAAAGTGGCGGTCGAGTCCTAGCAGCATATGAGAAGAGCTTCTTCGAGACTAAGTTGTCTGAGCTTGGCGCATTCGATGATTTCGCTAGTTCGATCCTCGACGATTTGGATCCTGATTTCACATTGGCGGAATTGGAGACAGCCATCAAACGGTGCCATGAGCAGAGAGAGTTGAACCCACATTCTCAAGAAACGCTCCGCATCATGCATTGGCTGGCTTCTTCGAACTACCGGATTGCATTCTCCCCGGCAAGCGACATTTCCGAGCGGGTCATGTTCCCGGCCGGACCAACCGAAAGCCGCGGCATGGAGGACGTGCGTCTTGTGCGGTTCGTCCATGACGATGGACGTGTCGTGTTCTATGGAACCTACACCGCATTCGATGGTCACCAGATCCTGCCCCAGCTCATCGAGACTACCGACTTTGTCAATTTCCGAATCGCGACACTTAGCGGGGAATGCGCTCAAAACAAGGGAATGGCACTATTTCCGAGGAAACTGGATGGTGATTTCGTTGCCCTTGGTCGCCACGACAACGTCAACAACTTTTTGATGCGCTCCGATGATGTTCGTGTCTGGCATGAAACGGAGAAAATCCAAGAGCCCGAGCAGCCCTGGGAGCTAATACAACTGGGCAACTGCGGATCACCGCTGGAAACAGAGGCTGGCTGGTTGGTGATAACGCACGGGGTCGGGCCGTTCCGTCAGTACAGCCTTGGGGCGCTACTGCTAGACCTTGACGATCCATCTCGGGTAATCGGTCATTTGAAAGAGCCTCTGCTCTCTCCTCAGTCGAACGAGCGTGAGGGTTATGTACCAAACGTGGTTTACTCCTGTGGCAGCATGATCGTCGGTGAGTATCTGGTGCTGCCATACGGGTTCGCCGACGTCGGCGCCAGCATCGCCACCGTCAGAGTAGATGACCTCTTGGAGCGCCTGAACCCTCTGTAGGAAGCTCGGCGCAGTATCGCTGGTAGAGACGCGCTAGATGAGATCCTTCAGCGGTGTAGAACTGGCCGGGTTCGATGTCGATCCATTGGCGCTCCGCAGGGGGCGCCCCGATAGTCAACCCAGTGTTCGCTGTCACGGCGCTTACGGCAGGCTTCGGCGATCCGTCGCTGCGCCAGAGGCCGAATGATCGTTCGTGGGTTGCGTCGTCGAGGGGTGGTTGATCCCAGACGGCCGGGGTGTAGTCGTTGGCGCACCAAAGCATTGCACCCGTTGCGCCAACTCGGCGCAGCTCGTTAAGGGCCCGATCGGTGTAGTCGGCCGCATCACGTTCAGCGACCAGCATCGAGTGTTGATCCGACGTTATGTCCCCGTCTCGGTTCAGAGTCGGGAGCCCAAACTCCGAGAACAGGACATCGCCTTCAGCTCCAAGCCATCTCGTCACCTCGGTGAGGAAGCCAAGGAGATAATGATCGGTCGGCCCGCGTGACCATGGTGCGTAGATCGGGTACCCGTGCATGGTCAAGAAGTCACACACCGACGCTGCCTCTGCTGGTCCGATCTTGCGGTCGTGTTCGAGGTCCTCCATATGTAGCCCAATGGTTACCCTCGCTGCCGGATCTGCTTCCCGGATGGCGTCGGCCATTTCCTCTAGCCAGCGCAGTCCAGCGGCCTGGTCCGGTGGTTGGACACAATTGGAGTTCTCATTGCCCAGGTCCCACGCCGAGATGGCACTGTGTCCGGCCACGGCGTTCGCGCTCTCGCTCGCAAGCAGGCGCTGTGCGGTCATGATGTCAGAGTCAGCGAACCAGTTGCTAGGAACGCGCTGCGAGACGGCGTTGGCGGACACAACACGAAATCGTTGTACTGCGTCTCCGTAAGATGTCGCCCAATTCGGGATCCAGTTGACTCCACTCATGTGCCCGGTAAAGAGGGTGGGCATAATCGTCAACCCTGTGTCGAGGGCCAGATCCGCGATTGCGACTAGCTTAGCTAACATCCCCGAATCCACGCTGGAAGGCGAGGGCTGGAAGTCCTCCCAAGTGAGGAAGATCCTGACCGAGTCGAGTCCTGCGTCTGCGATGAGCCGGAAGTCAGCCTCAACTTCGGCGGCGTTGAACATGGTCCACCATCGCATGGCAGTGCGTGCCGGCCAGTAGTTGACCCCGACGCTGAATGGCAGCCCTGCCGGTTCTTCGGACGGTTTCAAAGCTAGATCACCGCGCCAGCGCAGGGAGTTGTCGTCCACGCTGGAGCGTCGTGAGCAATGCCAGCGTCGACTCGGCGCCCTGGTTGAGGTTCGGACCTGTCGCCTGAAGTCCGTCGTAACCACCACCCGAGTCGGCATCGAACATTGGCGCTTCGGAGTCATTAGCCCCGGCGAACCAACTCTCCGCTAGTTGGATTCCTTTCAACCATTCAGGATCGCCGGTCACCAGATAGGCACGGTGACAAGCATCGGCCATCGCTGCCACTTCGATCGGTTGTTGATCGAACGCTGGCGCAGAGTCGTCGGGTCCGGATCCGCCGACCGGTGTTGGCGAGAGGTGGCCTTCGATTGTCTCACGGGCGAGAAGCCACTCCAACAGTGTGAGCCCGTCGTTGATCAAGTCGGTGCGATCGAGGGCAGAACCGGCGGCAATTAGTGCCTCCGGCACAGCGGCGTTGGCGTAGCTGAGCCGGGGTTCGGGCCACGGCCACCGAGCATCAGAGGTTGGCCTGCCAATTCTGACGGCGGCATCAAACACGAGTCGCCGGGCCCGAGTGTTACCGGGGTCCATTGTTAGTACCTCCGATGCCCCCAGCGCAGCGAATGCCATGGACCGAAGGTGAGGTGATCGTTGCTGAGCGCCACGCTCGAAATGGGCAAGAGCCGTATCACGGCTGGCTATGGAGTGCGATTGATGAGCTGTCGTGCCGAATGCCCAGAGGCTCCGCCCCCAACAATCATCCACGCAGAACGGACCACTCCAACGCCCGAATGCGTCACACCTGTTGCGGATTCTTCCATCGGCCGATTGTGCTCTCGTGAGGAACCGTAAGGCAGATCTCTCCAGCTCGCGCACTCGCTCCGCAGGCTCGCTCTCACGGGCAATGACAATGAGTAGACGAGCGACGTCATCTACACAGTAGCCGTGCTCGCGGCGAGGTTCGGTGTGATCGGCGTGCTCGAAGATCCCAATCCCATCGGACAACCGGATTACGTGGTCAAACGACAACTGCATCAACTGCGCGCCAAAGCACGCTCGGTAATGAGCTGAGCTGCAATCTGGACATAGCGCGCTGCGACCGCATCCCAGAAAAGATCGGGGGCCAGCCGACGAGCCTCCGCAGCCATTGCAGACGCCCGCTCAGGGTCGGTTACCACTGAGCGGATCGCGTTGGCTAATGCGACCGGGTCTCGCTGGGGAACAACAATTCCGGCTCCGCTGCTGAGAAGCTCGACCGCATGAGGAAACGCTGTCGATATTACGGGCCGACCAGCGGCCACCGCATCGACGAGTACCCCCGAGGTCACTTGATCGGTCGAGTCATACGGCAACACCACCACATCGGCGGAGCCGATGAGATTAGTCAGTGAAGCAAGGTCTCTGTAGGTGTCGTCAAAAGATATGTGTGCTCCTATCCCGGACCTCGAGGCGCGCTCGATAAGCATGTTGCGATACGACTGGCCCGAGTGCTCAACAACTTTTGGATGGGTCGCTCCAGCGATGATGTAGCGAGGGAACGGGTCGAGGTCCGAGAGCTGAGCGAGTGCATCAATTGCCCACTCGATGCCCTTGCCTGGTCCCAGAAGTCCCCAGGTCAGGAGTCGTAGCTCTCGTGTCGAACTGATTGGCTGTGAGGCTGGGACGTCGGCTGCGGGCGTAGTTGCTCCGTGGGCAACCACGACCACCTTCGAATTGTCAACGTCGAAACCAACGGCGAGCCGAGACTTGCCCGTCTCTGTCATTACAACGATGGCATCAGCAGCAGAGCACACCCTTTCGAGCACCAACTTCTGGTTAGCCGTCGGATTTGCGAGCACCGTGTGCGCAACAACGACTATTGGTACGACGATCCCCTCGATGACATCGAGAAGATCGACCCCGTCAGCCCCGCTATACAGGCCATACTCGTGCTGAACGATCACTACGTCGGTCGCGTTGAGAGCATCGATCGGCGAGTGTCCGCTGGCGGGGTGGTCTCCGGTGAGCGAAGCCACTACCAGGGCATCCTCAAGGTGAGGCCTGTCACCACACCGCACTACATCTACTGTGGCTCCGTTCGCCAACAGACCCGCAGCCAAGGCTGCGGAAAAGGTCGCAATCCCACACTCGGTCGGAGGAAACGTGGAAAGGATACCGAATCGGCGGACCTCGCCCTTGAGTGAAGGTTCGGTCGATTGGAAAGCAGGACTAGATGGAAAGGGGTCAGATCGCGGGTTGGATATAGGCGGTCTAGGCATCAACGAGCTCCAAGAGTTGGCTCGGTCAAGGCGTCGAGCCTGCGGAGGGCGACGAAACCAGTACGGTCGTCCGGCCCAAGCGAGGCGCATCTTCCAAAGAGATTAAGTCCCAAGCATACCCGTGATGCTTCTCGAACGAGGTAGCTAGGCTGTGACGTCTCCCATTTGCGTAAGTCCTCCGCTGAAAAGCTGCGTATCGCTGTGCTTGCACCAATCGCGTGGCGGACACCGCCACGCCACTACGGCCCCTGGGAGCTCTTTGCTTCACTGCTTACCGAGGGATTGGTCGCCCTAGGCCACGATGTCACGTTGTTCGCCACCGCTGACTCGCTTACAGAAGCCAAGCTGCGGTCCGCGGTCGCATGCGGCTGGTCCGAAGACGAGGGCATCGACCCCAAAGTCGCCGAATGCATGCACATCGCCAACCTCTTCGAACATGCAGACGATTTCGACATCATCCACAACGGCTTCGACTTTTTGCCTCTCACGTTTAGCCAGCTCGTCGACACACCGGTTGTCACGACGATCCACGGATTCTCATCGGAGAAGATCGTGCCGGTCTATGAGCACTACAACACCGAAACGACCTATGTCGCCATAAGCGACGCTGATCGCCACCCACGACTCTCCTACGCAGCCACCATTCACCATGGCATCGACACCGACGCGTTTGCCTTACATCCCGCCCCAGGCAAGCACCTGCTTTTTTTCGGACGGATCCACCCAGACAAGGGAACTGCACACGCCATCGCCGTCGCGCAGGGCGCTGGCCGGCCGCTGGTAATCGCTGGCATCATCCAGGACGAGCAATACTTCGCAGACGAGGTGGCCCCGCACATTGATGGTGATTCGGTGCGCTTCCTCGGGCCAGTTCACGCAAGCGAACGAACCGAGATGCTCGGTAGCGCTCATGCTCTTCTCCACCTCATCGACTTCGATGAACCCTTCGGCTACAGCGTGGTCGAAGCCATGGCTAGTGGCACACCCGTCATCGCCTACAACCGAGGATCCATGTCCGAACTCATCGACCATGGCCACTCGGGCTACCTCGTGGAAAACCGAGAAGAAGCCGTCGAAGCGATAGGACTCGTCAGTTCGCTAGATCGCTCTGCGATCCGAGCATCCACCGTAGAACGTTTCGCCGTCCAGGCGATGGTGATGAAATATGTTGAGGTGTACCGAACCGTGCTACGAGCGCCTGCTCCGCTAGTCACTTAACACCTAGGAGCGCGTCGACGATGTGTCGTGCCTTGCCTCAAATCTCGACCGTCCGAGCTCGTCTCAGTCCCACGGCCGCCGACTGGCAGCTTTGCTATCAGATCTGCCTCTGTGATGTGGCTGTAATGTGCTTTACGGACTATGTGAGGGCGAACCCAACCAGAAGGAACCCATCATGAACGGAACCGAAAAGCCCACGAACTCGATCGAGGACCTCAAGAC
>JBBKWJ010000243.1:0-5307 GCA_037968895.1 Acidimicrobiales bacterium | reverse complement strand
GTCACGGTCAGCAGGAGCGACTGCATCTGGGGATTGTCCCGACGTCGACATCGGAGGGGTAGACGTCGACGTCGGGAGCGAACTGAGAACTTCGTGGCTTGGTGGCGAAAGGACGAATTCAGGCGACGAAGGTTCGGTTGGCGCTTGAATCATGGCGGCGGGGCCTGGGTCGCCAACCGGAGCTTCTTCGATCGGCTCGGCCAAACGCCAGACACCGTTTTTCCCGAATACCCGAGGAAGTTGCGGATCGGGTGATTCGGCGTCGGCAACCTCGGTGAGTCCGCCGTGTTGTGGCGGCGCAGCGATCATTGCCCCCAGAACCGTGGCGGCAAGCACGAGCGGAGCGACCATAGCGATGCGTCGATTGCGCGAGTTGCGCTTGATTGCGCCAAGCATCTCGGCCAGACGCTGCTCAGACAGGTCGGGTTCGGGCAGTTCGGTGTCGCCGGCACCAAGTCTGTCGAACATCAGCGATCAGCGCTCATGGTGTTGCGCAGGCTGTGCAGCCCACGAGAAGCGTGCGTCTTTACCGAACCGACCGAGCAATCGAGAATCTCGGCGACGTCAGCCTCGGGATATCCGGCCAGATAGCGCAGCACAACGACCTCTCGCTGCCGCTTCGACAGCCGGGAGAGCGCATCGACGAGGGCGAGGCGCTCGATGATTGGCTCGCCGTCGTGTGCTCGCACGAGGTCTTCGGATGTGAGATCTTGCTTTGACCGCTTGCGCCATGCGTCGATAGCGCCGTTGGCGCTGACTCGCGAGACCCAGCGAGCGGCCTCGGGGCGAATTCGCCACCACCGGCTATACGCCTTGGCCATGGTGTCTTGGGCGATGTCTTCAGCCTCGGCTTGGGAGCCCAGGATGCGGTACGCAACGCGGAACGCTATGCGGTAAAGCGCTCCAAAGTTGTCGTCGTACGTGTGCATATTCCCTGTTACCCAGATGTGGTGCTCTGCGTGATGTACCTATACAACGGGCGAGCGGCCCGATTCGTTGACACAGATCGCAAAGTTTTTGAAATTCTTTTCTGCAGCTCCTAGATCGTCGTCTCATGGGTGGACGTCATCCATTGCCAACAACGCGCTACCTCGACGTCGAGATCTTCGATCGTTCCGCTGTTGTCGATCACGAAATCGGCCTTGGCAAGCCGTTCTTCGCGGGTCACTTGGCTCGAGATCCGGGCCTGGGCGTCAGCGACGGTGAAGCCTCGGTGCGCCACCAGTCGTTCGATCGCCAATTCGGTTGGCGTGTCGACCACTATGATGCCGGCCAACTCGATAGGGGTTTTTCCCTCGACCAACAACGGAATATCGAGCACGATGATGTGGTGGGTATCGGACAACAGCTTGCGTTGTGCAGCCATGTCTTTGCGCACCGCAGGATGCACGAGTTCGTTCAGTACCTTGAGTTCGGCGGAATCATTGAAGACGATCGCAGCTAAGGCCGGACGGTTCAATTCGTCGTCCTTACCAACGATGCCATCACCAAAGTGGGCGACGATCGCTTCAAATACTGGTTGACCAGCGGCTTGTAGCCGCTTCACCGTCGCATCGGCATCGACCAATCCGGCACCGAGCGCCGCTAGCCGTGTACTTGCCGCCGATTTACCCGATCCGATGCCGCCGGTTAGGCCAAACTCACTCACCAACCGAAACTACACGAGACGTGCCGGGCGAATCACATTCTTGTCACACTAGGCATATCTACCCGTGGCCCTAAAGAAACGGGCCATACGGACGACTTATAAGTTATGCCTGTATCACTGTTACTTGTAGACGACCACCGGATGGTGCGCGAGAGCCTCAAGCGCTCGTACACAGAATGGGGCTTCGATGTCATCGCTGATGTCGCAAGCGCCGAGGAAGCCATCCCGCTCGCAATCGCCCACCAGCCTCAGCTCGTGGTCACCGATATCGCGATGCCTGGCCTTGACGGAATCGAGGCCTGCGAGCAGATCTCGAACCAGTGCCCCGATACCCGGGTCATCATCTTGACAATGCACGGCGACGAAGACTCGCTGTCACGAGCAATTCGTGCCGGTGCCTCGGGGTTCTTGCTCAAGGATTGCAGCATCGATGAACTCATGACGGCGACTCGGCTCGCCGCATCGGGTGAAACGGTGATCGCTCCTCAGCTCAAGCCACATCTGCTGGCCCAGGTTCGCCGCCCCAGCTCCACGATGACGGCAACCAGCACCTCGACCACCCATCGCATCACCCCTCGGGAAACCGAAGTGCTGCAGATGATCGCCGATGGCCATTCGACTCCTGAGGTTGCAGAACGACTGTTCATCAGCCAGAAGACGGTCAAGAACCATCTCGCATCGATTTACCAGAAGCTCGACGCACGTGACCGCACGCAGGCTGTTCTGCAGTCAGTACGCATGGGAATCGTCACGCTCGACTAAATCTGTGGATCCGCGACGCCTGTAAACAGGCACGGGACGAGCGGATCGAACAGATCTCCTGATCAAAATTCAAATGCCCCGGACGCCGGAGTCCGGGGCATTTGTCGTTTTCGGCGGCGTGCTGGTGAAGCTGATCCGATCTACGGATTAGAAGATCAAAAAGGGATCCCGGCTGGCTCCACGACTGGAATCGCAGGCTGGTGGGATGAACTCGCAGAGACAAACGATCGATCCGATCCGCCCGGACTGAACGCTCCACAGCAGTAACGCAGCAACCGGCGAGCAGGGAACGCTCGAGCTTTGGGGCGCGGCTGGTGCTGACGACACTTCTGTGGCCAGACCCGCGCAGTGGAGGTACCACACCGAGCTTGAAGCAGCGCTGCATGTACCGGTCGCTCTGGGCAACGATGTGAACGTGGGTTTGCTCGGCGAATGGATCGCGGGTGCAGCCGACAACGTCGACAACGTCTTGGGTGTCTGGATGGGAACCGGGATCGGCGGTGCGCTGGTGCTCGATGGCCGACCTTTCAACGGATCTCGCGGCGCGGCCGGCGAGATCGGCCACGTTGTCGTCCAACCCGGCGGTGCGTTGTGTAGCTGCGGTCGTCGCGGGTGCGTCGAAGCCTACGCAGGCCGTCGGTCGATGGCCGCCATGGTGGCGTTCCAGCGGACGCCGCCGGCCATTGCTCTGGAGGCCGAAAACCCCGGTCAACGCCCACTCGTGCTCGGTGACGTTCACTCGGCGTGCGCTGTCCTCGCGGTGGTTTCAAGAATCTGTGCGCGATCGGCTTCTCGTCGACCCTGCCGGAGGTCGCACAGCACCTGTATGGTCGCACATGGCTCAATTCTCTGGTTTGTCCGCTGTCTTGCTCAACTGTTCGTTGGTGCATGAGGCCAAGAAGTCCCACACTCGACTTCTCCTCAACCGCGTCCGAGGGATCATGACGACCGAGGGAGTCGACGTCGAAGTGGTCCACATGCTCGAGCACCGCGTCGGGTTCGGCATGGTCACCGACACCACCGAACTCGGTGACGAGGTCGACGACTGGCCGACCATCCATGCCAAGATCATGGCGGCCGACATCCTCGTGATCGGCACACCGATCTGGCTCGGGGCGAAGTCGAGTGTCGCCTCGCTGGCGATCGAACGGCTCTACGCCCACTCGAGTGAGACGAACGAACACGGCCAATACCTGTATTACGGCAAGACAGGAGGCTGTGTGGTGACCGGCAACGAAGACGGCGTCAAGGCATGCTCGATGGAGACGCTCTACGCACTGGGCCACATCGGGTACACGATCCCACCCCAGGCAGATTGCGGCTGGCTCGGAGAAATCGGTCCCGGTCCGAGCTACGGCGACGACGTTGACGGCGTCCGCGCCGGATTCGACAGCGAGTTCACAAACAAGAACACGACGATCATGTCGTGGAATCTGATGCACACTGCGAAGATGCTTAACGAGCGCGGCGGGTTCCCCGTCGGCGGCAACGTCTCGGCGACTTGGCGCGACTATACGAACGCTTCCGATCAGGATCCCGAAGCGGATTGATGCCCGCGCGCTCGCGCCGTGCGGACGCTCACGCCGGTCAACTCAACCGGCCCCGATGCCACCGCCGACCTCGCTCTCTTGGCCGGGATCCCCGCGGTGTAGGCCCTCTCTGCCCGTCGAATGTTCCTGCGCCAACGCACTTGCTATGACGGCACGGACCTCGGAGCGATCGATCTTGCAACCTACGACCCGGCGAACGGCATTCAGTACTTCCCTCATGCGGTTGCGGTCAGCGAAGGCGAGATCTCCCCCGACCTGCCACCTGGGGCTTGACCTAAAGAGCCTGGATCCAACCGACATGTTCTCCAACGACTACGTCCGAGCGTGCTCGAACCGTAAAGGGCAATCGGTGCTGAACGCTCGACTAACGTGGGCCCATGAGCGTGCGAGCTGTCACTGCCGACGAGAAGCAGACGTTTTGGAGCGATGGCGTGGTCTGCTTGCGTGACATGTTCGACGCAGACTGGATCACGCGCATGCAGACAGCGGTTGACGATGCAGTAGCCAACCCCGGGCCGATGTCGCTGCAACTGGGACAGGGGCTCGAAGGCAAGTTCCATGGCGACAGCTTCGTCTGGACCTGGCAGGACGACTTCCGGGCATTCATCTTCGAGAGCCCGGCGGCGTCGATTGCTCAACAAGTTCTTGGTGCCAAAGAGCGAGTCACACTTTTCTTTGACACCCTGCTGGTCAAGCAGCCAGGATCGCAGGCGCCAACACCATGGCATCACGACCAGCCCTACTGGCCGGTCGATGGCGAGCAAGTCTGCACGGTGTGGACTCCGTTCGATCCCGCTCCCATCAGTGCGGGTGCGGTTGAGTATTTGGTGGGTTCGCACCGCTGGGGCAAGCGCTTCCAGCCCACGAGCTTCACCGGCGACGACCGCTACGGCGACTCACTCGAGCCACTACCCGACATCGAAGCTGAGCGTGATCAGCATCAGTTCGTCACGTTCGAGATCGAACCAGGCGACTGCATCGTGCACCACGGGCTAACACTGCATAATGCGCCGGGCAACACCACCAGTCGTGCTCGTCGCGCGCTGGCGACGCGGTTCTGTGGCGACGATGTGACCTATCGACCCGAGGGCAGCTTCCAGCCACTCATCCGCGAACCCGAACTCGCGTCGGGGGCTCCGTTGGAATGCGACCTGTTCCCCCGAGTCTGGCCCTGACAGGCGCCATCCTGGAAGTTGAGCCGCGAGCCAGTCGACGTTGATGCCCGGTGAGAGCGCTTTGAGCGCGACGTCGGCGAGCTGGCGAAGCCCGTAGGGGACGTCTTGCTGCATGGTGAGCGTGGCGCCCATCACCACCGCTGAGCGAACTGCTCGCTCGACATCCGATTGC
>JBBKWJ010000242.1:0-3350 GCA_037968895.1 Acidimicrobiales bacterium | reverse complement strand
TGCTTGTGTGCCGCGAGTCAGGGGTGCCGATGGTCGATGCCTACGGCCGCGATCTACTCGTGCTCGACCCGGCAGAGCGACGGGCGCCAGTTGCCGCCGCGACAGCAGAGCTCCTTGACGAGGTAGTCGCAATGCGACTTCGGTGGAACCCGCGTATTCCCTAGCCGGGTGAGCTTAGGGCTGGCGACACTCAATGTTGAGTACGCCGCGCCCGCCGGTGAGTAAGTCGCGAGTCGCCGTCATTTTTGTGACGGCGATGACCGTGCCCTCGGAAGGCGATGACCAGCCGATGTCGCCGCTCTCAAGCCACTCATCACCTGGCGGCGGCGTATCGACTTCGCTATCGACGTTGAAAAGGATTTCGATTTGCGATTCGGTTGCCGAAACCCAGTAGTCGCCGTAACCGTTGCTGCCGGGGCCAGCAGCGATGAAGCTTTGGTCGAGGACGACGCAGGCGGTCGGCTTGAAAGGAAACGGAGTGTCGGCGACGGAGATCGACGCAGTTGATTGGGCCAAGGCACCTTGTCCAGCGGCGGCCAGAGTGTCGCGGCTGGAGAACCAAAACGAGAAGGCGGCGATAAAGCCAGCAAGACCAAGGGCAAGGACGATCCGCGCCGTGCGCGAGAAGACGCGAGGCCGAAGCGGACTTATGTCGAATCGTGAAATCTGAAGAGTCATAACTGCAGTAGCGAACCTACGAAGTGAGATACGTGCCGGAGCGGGCGCCCAGTGTCCGGAGCACATGCAAAGGGATCTCCATCTTAGATCTGGGGCGCCGGTGGCCGAGTTTCGTTTGTGTGCCAAATCAGTGACAGTTGGTCGGGTCGGGCGTCGGCAGCCTGGTTTACAGCCACAAAGACCGCTTTTGCGGCCTTTGATCTGAATTGGTTTGCCAAGATGCTAGAGTCGCCGGTCCCGGGTGATTAGCTCAGTTGGCTAGAGCGTCTCGTTTACACCGAGAGGGTCGGGGGTTCGAGTCCCTCATCACCCACGTCGGTTTCGATCCTGGCGGATCGAAGCCCTCACCGCCTTTCGGCGCAGGGCGCCGAAACGCTTGGACGTCGTCGGCGTTCCCTACTCGTGGATCTGGGTGACGGCGGCCACGAGGAGCGCACCCGCGCCAATGAGCGAGAGCTGAAACGGATCTGCAACCCAGGTTGAGTCGACGCTGAGTTCGATCAAAAATCCCGCAACGAGAAATCCGAGCTGCATGCATGTTGAGGCGATCACGTCGA
Source organism: Acidimicrobiales bacterium (assembly GCA_037968895.1). Classification (GTDB taxonomy): domain Bacteria; phylum Actinomycetota; class Acidimicrobiia; order Acidimicrobiales; family SZUA-35; genus JBBKWJ01. Next base: position 2,115 of record JBBKWJ010000242.1, on the reverse strand, counting down.
GTCTGGTGAGTACCGCCACGGAGGTGAACGCGTTGGCCCTGGCGTGGGCCATTTCCAGAAGCGACATTCGCACGACAGTCCCCGCAGCAGCGGCGGCAATCAAAACCCCGAACGCCGCAATTTCAGATGCGGCACCTGTGAGCGGCGTCTTCAGCGGAACGAGAGCCAGGGCGCAGCACAGCAGGGCGATGGCTCCGAAGCGAGCCCTACCAAGGAGGCCGTCCACGGTTGGTCTCCACAGTGCAGCAGCTCCGAGGCCTCCGAGCACGAGCGCAGCGCCGATCAGTCCGAGGTGGGCCGATGGCCAAAATGCGTCGGCTGCGTAGGTGACGAAGAAGGGCCAAGCGGGAATGACGCTGATACCGATGGCCGCGAAAATCCATCTCAGACCCGTGTCTTCGACCGGCCGGTCTCGGGGACTCGACGCGAGCTCTCGGCCAGGAGCAGGCTGTCTGAGTCTCGAGATCGCTGGAGTGAGCATCGCTCCGACGACAGCCAGCCCGATCAAGATCCCGATCCGTCCGCTGGTTGACGTCCAGCCAACGACAATGACGAAGCCGATCGCCAGAAGTCCGCCTGCGGCGCGGCCCTGGGCATTCAGTCGTTGCCGGAACCGCGGGTCGACGGTGGTCGACAACAAGGGCTGGAACGACGTTGCGAAGAGAACTGAGACTGCCAGCTCTGCGAGTACCGCGATGACCATCACTGAAGTGACGACGAACGTTGTTGATCCAGGCCCGGTGATGAGCCATGCCATGACGAGACACATCGCCGACATGGTGAAAACGAAGATCCGCAGATTCCTGTGGGCCAGTCGCAGCGGTATGCGGGTAGCCCAGATCTGGAACGGGATGGATATGGCACCGAGGCCGACAGCGAGCCCTACCTGGCGAGAGGTGAGTCCGAGTTCCTCGATGGCAATGATCTGAAACACGGCGCCGCCGTTGACTGCGAGCGATGCGCCCAAGAGGGGGAGCAAAACGACGAACGCGAAGTAGCTGAACTGCTCCGTCGTCGTGAGTGCCGCGTCGGGCATTTCGTTCCCCGGTCTACCCATCATCGTTTGGCCAGGGTATGGCGAGACAAGAACGCCTAACGGTTGGCCTGGATGAACTGATGGATGTTGGTCACCAGAACGTCCGGTGCGTCCTCTTGGCAGAAGTGGCCTACGCCGGGGAGTTCGACGACAGGTGCGTCCGGCCAGAGCGCTCGGAAGTCGGCGATCGCACGGGCGGGCGGGATCGCGCGGTCTTCGAGGCCTTCAAGCAGGATCGCTGGCTTCGCCACGAGATCAGGTAGACCGTCGAGACCGGCCAGGACATAGGGCACGATGCGTGCCTCGTATGCGTCGATCGGGAACTCGTAGGCCCCGATCGCTGAGTCCCAGTCGGGGAACGGGGCCGAATACGCACGGATCCACGTGTCATCGACCGCAGCGCTGTTCTGGAATCCGATGATCTTCATCACCGACAGAATCGTCGAACCGGCATTGCGCAGCACCTGCTCGGTCCGGCCGGTTTCGAGGCCCTCGCCTATCCAGCGGAACCAGCTTGAGTCTGACACCTGCGGCACGTCGGCACCGACCTGTCCGTAGCCAGCCATGGTGTTGGCGAAGAAGATCCGCTTGACCCGGTCGGAGTGACGCACCGTGTACTGGGTAGCGATCGGTCCGCCCCAGTCCTGGGCCACAAGCGTGATGTCGGTGAGGCCGAGGTGCTCGATCAGCGCGGCGAGGTTCTCGGTGTGGGACTGCAACGTGTACTCACGGTCGGATGGGGTTTCTGACTTTCCGAAGCCCATGTGGTCGGGCACGACAACTCGGTAGTTCTGACTTAACGGGCCGATCATGTTGCGATACAGGTACCCCCATGTTGGCTCGCCGTGGAGACACAACACGACCTGCCCGTCGCGCGGGCCTTCGTCTACGTAGTGCTGCACGAACCCGTGGCCGTCGAAGGTGTGCGGTGTGAAGGGAAACGTTCCGTCGAAGGTGTCATGTAGTTCGATCATCAGATGAGTCTGTCTGGATTAGCGGTGGGTGGGCAAGTCAGCTGCTCCGTTGTCGCATCGTGTATTGCTGCCTATGGTCGTCAGTCCACCATCATGGACGTGCAA
>JBBKWJ010000241.1:0-4927 GCA_037968895.1 Acidimicrobiales bacterium | reverse complement strand
GCTGACCCTCCACGAACGGCAGGGAAACTCACCGCTGGCTGTAGTGCTCGCTCCTGCGATAAAACTGGAAGCCGAGGGTTTCCCCGTTTCACCACTGCTCGCTCGAGCTATCCAAGCCTTCATCGCCGACGTCACGGGAAACCAGGACTACTTCCCAGACGGAAAGGCCGCTGTCGCGGGCCAGACCGTGACCCGACCCGGCATCGCACGATCGCTTGAAGCAATAGCGGCGCACGGACGAGCGGGCTGGTACACCGGCGAATTCGGCACGCTTCTCGTCGAGCATGGCGGCGGGATGTACTCCCCCGCTGATCTTGAACGGGTCAACGCAACATGGGAGCAGCCGCTTCGAGCACGATTGTGGGGACATGACATCTGGACCGTTCCTCCTGCGTCTCAGGGCTACCTCACTCTCGCCGCAGGAGTCATTCTCGAGGGTTTGGATGGTCCAAGCGATCCGGCCGACCCCGAGTGGGCCCACTCACTGATCGAGGCGAGCAAAGCGGCCGGGTTCGACCGCGACGAGGTGCTCTTCGACGGTGCTGACGGTCAGGAATTGATCAGCGAAGCGCGTCTCGCTGCCCGCCGAGCGAGCCTCGGCCAGACCGCCTCAGAACTCACCCCGCCAGGTGCGGGCGGTGGGACCATCTACCTTTGCGCCGTCGACAGCGACGGCATGGGCGTGTCGCTCATCCAGTCGAATGCATCGGGCTTCGGCTCGCACCTCACCATTCCTGAACTGGGAGTCTTCCTGCAAAATCGCGGTATCGGATTCTCCCTTATTGAGGGCCATCCCGCTGAGCTTGCACCAGGCACGCGACCACCAAGCACGCTCGCCCCTGCATTAGCCACGACTCCAGAAGGTGCACTCCGTTCAGTCTTCGGAACCATGGGTGGCGACGCCCAACCCCAGGTCGTGTTACAGATCGCGGCCCGAGTGCTCGGAGCAGGGCAGTCGCCGGGCGAGGCGGTTTCGGCGCCCCGGTTTGTCTTACGCAATCCATCATCAAATGGCTTCAATACTTGGCAAGGGCCAGGGATCCAAGTTGACGTAGAGACGGGAAGCGGCTGGGTCGAAGAATTAGAACAACGAGGACACATCGTGAACGAGATAGCCCACGGATCGAGCGCATTCGGACACGCGCACTACATCGACGTGACACCAACCGGCCTCGCCGGCGCCGCCGATCCTCGCGCCGTTGTTGGAAGCGCGGCCGGGCGATGAACCGAGGCGTGGTCTTTGACCTCGACGGCGTCATCCGGCACTTTTCTCCCAATCAGGCTCATGCTGCCGCGTCAAAGCATGGACTCGACCCGACTCTGCTCGTCGACGCCGCCTTTCGCTCCGGCCTGCTGGAGCAGGTGGTATGCGGTGAGATCACGAAGTCGGAATGGATCTATGAGGTGAGCGCGCTCGTCGGCGTCCCCGGAATTGCCGAAGACTTCCTTCGAGACCTCGGCACGGTCGACAAATCGATGCTCACGATCGTTGAGCGACTTCGCTCTGCTGGCGTCGTCGTGTCGATACTTACCAACGGCACCGACGCGATTCCAGACGAACTGCGAGCGGTCGGCATAGATAGCCATTTCGACCACGTCTTCAATACTCACTTCATCAAAATGGCAAAGCCAGCGCCTGGGCCGTTTCTGCACGTGGCCGACGTACTGGGTTTCGGCCCAGATCAGCTCTTCTTCACCGACGATCGGCCCGACAACGTCGCTACAGCGGCGTCGCTTGGCTGGGCAGCGCATCACTTTGTCGGTGTCACCGGGTTCGAACAGGCCTTGTCGTCGTGGGTCGCGTACTAGCCGGTTGACTTAGGTCGAACGCCGGCCGTTTGGGCCGTACTCATCGGTGTAGTCATCCATCGAGGCCCGAACCACATCGAGTGCATGCTCGACGCCATAGGTGCCGAGAACCGAGATGGCGTTCGGCTTCTTGCCGCTGATGTCCATCTTGTATGTAGCGAAATAGTGCACCATTCGATCGACGACAACCGAAGGTAGTTGTTTTAGATCTTTGGCGTATTCGAAGACCGTGTCGTTCACCAGCACGGCGACGATCTTGTCGTCGGCCTCGCCGCCGTCGAGCAGCTGGATTCCACCAACGACCCGAGCCGGGACGACGATGTCGGCCCGGTCGATTCGCTGCTGACTTAGAACGCAGATGTCGAGCGGATCGGCATCGCCAAGGGCGGCATCAGGGGTCAATGCCGCCACCCGATCGCCGCAATAGGTACGTGGGATGAATCCGTAGAGCGTTGGCGGCAACGCCGAGCTTCCTTGGGGGCGGTCAACCCTGAGGTATCCGGTTCGCTTGTCGATTTCGTATTTGACGGCGTCGAACGGAGTGATTTCGATATATGCGTCGACTACCTCCGGAGAACCGTCGCCGATTGGCAAGCCGTGCCAAGGATGGGCACGGTATCGATCGAATCGTTCGCTCATGAAGAACTCTCTGTCTCTGGATCAGCGAAATTGGGTGTGCGCTTTTCAAAGAAGGCGCGAACTGACTCCGCTTGGTTTGGACTACCAATTAGCGCCGCAATCTCGGTTCGCTCCGCGGTGAAACCGTCTGCGGTTGAGAGGTGTGACGCGTTGTCGAGGAGCCGTTTGGCGCCGCGAATCGCGTGAGGCGACTTCTGCGCAATGTCGTTGGCAAGGGCTAGGGCCTCGTCGAGCGGTTGTTCGGTCACTTTGGTCGCAAGTCCGATTTGGCCGGCCTCTACCCCCGAAACCATTCGGCCGCTAAACGTCAGCTCCTTCGCTACGTCGAGTCCGACGAGCTTGACCAGGGTCTGGGTGCCGGTCATGTCGGGTATGAGACCCCATCGAATCTCGAGAACCGACATCTTGGCCTCGGGATGTACGAATCGAATGTCGGCACCGAGTGCGAGTTGGATGCCACCGCCGAGTGCGTGTCCGTGGACAGCGGCGATGACGGGAACGGGCAGCGAGCTCCAGCCGTACACGGCTTGTTGGGCCCGGTGGGTAATACGGCCGTCGTCTGCGTTGTCCGACACGACTCGTGGCGACGAGTCGCCGTCAGAATCGCCCGCCATCGCAGTGAAGCTGCCAAAGTCGAGCCCGGCACAGAACGACCGGCCTTCGCCTGAAAGCACGACGCAACGAAGCGACGGCTCCTTTGCCAGCTCGTCTGCAGCTTCGACCAGGGCCTCAAACATGGCATTGTCGAGAGCGTTCATCTTGTCGGGTCGATTGAGACGAACATCGGCGACGCCGTTGTCGAGGGAGATTGAAATGCGGTCACTCATGGCTCGGGACAATACCACGGGCAATGACGACACTCCTGATTGCAGCACCAGCCTCTATCAGCCAGATATTGACCAGTCATCACGAACAGGCCGCTCGTTGGATCGAGGTATCCGCCAGTGTCGAGTTCGAGTGCTTTTGCATGGGCGGCCATGGCATCTGCGTAGCCCTGACGAGATGGCGCAAACCGGCGCGGATGAGGTCGCTCGATCCCGTCCGTGCGAATGGTGTCCATCGAGCGAGTCTATGAGGTCGCCCCAATGAGCGACACGACTACGGAGCGTGACAATGAGCAATCTGATTGCACAAGGATCGCCAGGAGTGCGGTTACCGCTGCGTTGGGTGAGAAAGCACCACTGGAGCGGAAAGAATGACATCAGAATGACTCATGTGACCGTTGACATGACGGTCTTCGGGGCTCTACCTTTGTCACTACCAGCGCAGAGCCGGATGTAGCACATCTGACCAGCTGGGCTAACGGGGGATATCGCCGGCCGGAGCTTTGCTCCGGCTGGCTCTCGTTTTGGCCGTCTTGGGAGCTGGCTTGAACCCGGCTCCCTCACAAGCGAGGATGGCGCATGGCTCCACCCGTTCTTCTCGTCCATGGATTCGCAACTTCGGCCAAACGAACCTGGCTCGAGCCGGGCTGGCTCGACCTTTTGGCTGAAGCCGGCCGGGCAACGATTGCTCCCGATCTGCTCGGGCATGGCGACGCCGCGAAGCCACACGACGTTGCGGCATACACCGAGGTCGAATCGCTGATCGAAGCTCAACTTCCCGATGAACCAGTTGATGCCGTCGGCTACTCGGCTGGTGCTCGAATCTTGCTGGTTCTCGCCTCTCGCCACCCCGAACGTTTTAACCGACTGGTTATCGCGGGCCTAGGTGGCTCGATATTCGAACCGCGCGAAGGCAACCCGGTGCTCGATGCTCTCGAGGGCAACACTGGTGAAGACGACATGATCGGCGGCCATTTTCGCTCGCTGGCCACGACTCCGGGAAACGATCCTGAGGCGCTGAAGGCGTTCATCCAACGCGACCAACCTCGCCTCGACCGGGACCACATTGCCGCCATCACTTGCCCGACTCTGGTGATTCTGGGCGACAAAGACTTCTCAGGACCGGGTGAACCGCTCGCCGAAGCCTTGCCAAACGGCACTCTTGTGACGTTGCGTGGCATTGACCATTTTGGGTTGCCAAAGTCGTTTGATTTCGTCGACAAGGGCCTCAAACATCTCGGTGCGGCACCGTTCTAGCGGTCAGCGGGTGGCCCTGCTTGGGTATGACGAGTGCCTTCCGGTTCAACCATCCAATCGGGGCTAGCGTCCCAGACGTCGTCGAATACAACATGGTCGGACGGCCGACGTCGCACCGGGCCGTGAGAACCCATCGGCACGCCGATCGGAATGGTTGCCGCAATCTCGAACTCGTCTGGTATTCGCAGTAACTTACGTAGCTCAGGCTCAACTTGGGTATGCCAGCCGGTCATGACTCCCCCATAGCCAAGGGCTCGCGCCGCAAGAAGCAGATTTTGGCAGGCCGGATAGACCGAGGCGCCTTCCAACAAGTTGTTGTGTCGCACACGAATGCAGGGCATGACGACGACAGGGGTTGCTTCAAAGTGGTCGACGAAGTGCTGCATCGAACGGGCCAT
>JBBKWJ010000240.1:0-6096 GCA_037968895.1 Acidimicrobiales bacterium | reverse complement strand
TGGGCCGTTATAGCGTGGGCCCTAAGCCTCGATGGTCGACGTTATGGGCGTGGTTATCGGGCGGAGCGCCTTCGGCGCCGTGCGATCGACGCTTCGCGGATTGCCAAAGGGGCCATGATGAGTGATGATCGAATCGGGCGGTTGGTCACGCGTCGTGTCAGGCGCAATCTGTGATGGTTCCAGCGTGGGCTAGGGTCTTTGGCGACCGCCGCATAGGCTACGTAGACGTGGGGACCTGCGTCCAGCTCGCCTATGAACCCACGACCTAAGCGCGAGCACGATGCGTGAGGTCGACAGAATCGTCGTAAGGCTGGGGCGTTTTACCCTGGCGCGCTGCGCCGTACGACTGGCACCTCTGAAAGTCCAATAGGTAGCTTGATAATCCGGAGAGTGTTGTGGGCGTTATAGGACGGCTCTCAACCCTCGATCGCCGGGTGAGGTGAGCGGGGTAGTCCTGTCGCCGTGCGTCGGAATGTTCGGTCCGGCGGTTCGACGGAGGCCGTGTGCGCTCGTGACTAGCCTGCCGCTGTAATCCAAGACCACTCGTTCGAGACACGGACCATTCCCGTGGAGGGACTCACCAGTGGCTTCAATAGCTCCTCGAGCGAGGCCCGCACCACCTGCTCGCCAGCGTGCTGCACAGCTGCATAGGTCGGTCCGGACGCGACGAGGGCGCGTGATGCGGCTTGCAGATCTGGGTATTCCTGAACGCAAACCGTTGCGTGCCGGCTGCCTGGCGCCAGACCATTCCTTTCGAGCAAATCTTCAGCCACTCCCGGTTCGCCAACAGACAAGAGTCCGGCAGCCGCGCTCAGCTCATCAGGTGGCGAATGTTCCATAAGAGCGGGCATCAACTTGTAGAAGTCAACATTTGCAGGAGCGCCCCAGAACGACATTGCGAAGCGGCCACCCGGGCGCAACACGCGCCGCGCCTCGGCAAAGGCATTCTCGACGTTCCACACGCCGTTGAATGATGTGACGACATCGAAGCTGTCGTCTGGCCACGGCAGACTTGCCATGTCGCCGGCGCGCACATCTGCAGTCGGAAAACGTTCGGCCGCTATCGCAATCAACTGGCGCGACGCATCGAGCCCGGCGACTGTCGCCCCGCGCCGAAGTGCGTCCCCCAATGCAAGTCCTGAGCCGCACCCGATATCGAGATACGTATGGCCATCGCCAACGGCGAGCTGATCGAGAACGTCAAGGAAAAGATCGAAGTTTCCGCGCTCGACTAGCGAGGCCCATTCAGCGGCACGCCACCCCCAAGCGTCGCCAGCTTTTTCCCAATCCATACAAACCCACTTCGGTCGATTGTTGTGATCGTGCTTTGGTCGATTGCAATCCGGTGCGGCTACTGATCCCTGCGCGCTACTGGAGTGAACCAACCGACAACCTCGTCGAGGCTGTGGTCGCGGAGCATTGACGGGATCGAAGTCTTGGTCATATCAAAAAATCGTCCACTGTGCATAATCAGGATGCACGTTTGCCTCGTCAGCGACCGCGAAACGAGTCCCTACCCGCACAGCGGAAGCTCCGGCATCGAGCGCAGCCCGACATCTCGGGCCGTTCCGATGCCGCCGGCCGCGACGACGGGAACCAGAAACCGCCACATCTGAGTATTGCCACCGCTGGGCGCTTTTATGCGTTCTCGGCACCCTCAGGGCTGGGTCCCGACCCAAGCGCCCGTTCGACCCGCTCGATAATCACTAGTCTCCAACGCTCCGCCTACACCCACATATCATGCGAACTGTGGCGCGTACGGGCTGCTTGAACCCGCTGCATAATCTCGTTTTGGCTCATGGATCTGGCGGCGTGGTGTTGGAGCTCAGGCTGAGAGCAGGCCTGCGTGACGTAACTCGTCAATCGTCTGGTCGGGAACTCCGATGACGTCAAGGTGGACGATCGTCTCATCACCGGGCCCGTCGATGATGTCCACGACGCGAGCGAGGAATGGCTCAGGTGCGTCGCCCGCGACGATGATTGCGCCGGGCCATACCCGTTCAGGTTCGGCTGCATCGCTGAGCAACGCTCATACCCAGCCAGTTTCGTCGACCTGATTCACGTCGGCCGGAAGGGTCACGGTCACATTGCTGGGCTTGCTCATGATGACCTCCTTGTGAAGAACGGGTTTGCGTGCGGATCGCCGAGTGCGGTGATCAAGCGTTCGGCTTGGGCCTGACTGTAGGACATCAGCTCGATGCTGTAGCGAGGCGCTGCAAAGGTGGGTAGCAGCTCGAACCCGTGGTTGCCGTTGGTGAACCTCGGCGACGCGGTGGACGTCGTCGAGGTCGAGGACAACGACGTTGTCGGTCGCCGACTTTTTGACCTTGGGCAGCTTGGTCCGGACAGAGGGGGAGTGGGCGATGCGCCGTCATGGACGGCAGCTTCGAGAATCGAGACGAGTCGGCGGTCGCCACTCCTCCTGCGCAATCCATCGCTCGGCATATTCGCTCAACGTAACTGACCGACGCGAGGGTCGACGTGCGTGCTGCGAAGCAGGTCCGCTTCGACGGTGGCGAGGTGTGACAGGGCGTCACTCTCGCGAGGGAAACTCTTCGAGCGTTGCTTGCCTTCGTGGCCCCCAGGCGAAGCAACGAGACGAGGCTTCTCGCTCGAAGTCAAGCATGAAATGGCCATGCTGAACGTGCATCGCCCCGACGCACGCTCGACGAACCGGCCTTCGAGAAAGCGCGTAGCGGGGTCTCGCCGAACTAAGAACTTCAGCTGGCGATAGCAGGAGTGGCGGTGAAGCCTGACGCTCCCCAGCCACATTCGTCGACGATGCTGTCGAAGTTGAGAAATCCGGAACCCGAAGATGCGAGCCATAGCTCTGGCGCTGCATATATCCAAGCGGGAGTCGAAGCGTCGTCGATGGTCAGTGTGATCCCGTTCGGACCGGCTTCGTACGCAACGTCCGGGTCGCTGGCACTGAGTCCCGAAAGAACGGATTGCTGGCCATTTCGGACCTCAAAGCTGAGGGCGAGCGTGAGCGACTGACTGTCTGGGTCAGCTAGGTCTTCGGACGTCGATATTTCAACCCACCACGTGGTCATTCCGTCATGATTGGCGAGTGGTGCACCTGGGGATCCGGCCAAGTCAAGAACGGCGTTGATCCCAGCGCCTGGCAGGATATCCACTTCAACGCCTGTGATATCTAGCCCCGTCAAGTCGGCTGTGCCGTCGCCCTCACCGACGACATCCAAATCACCAGCGCCGTCCTGGCAATTCCACGAATGCGATATCTGTCGGTCCGGCTCTGGCGTGGCGGTCGGTTCGGCTGCGACGGTAGGGCTAGTAGCCGCTTCTGCGGTTGGCTCGGGTACGGCCGTTGGCTCCGGTGCATCGATGGCGCTCGAGGCCGTAGGACTCGCGGCTACCGCTGGAGCCTGGGTTCCAACAGCCGAGGTGGTCACTCCAGCTGAGCTTCCGACACACGCTGTAAACATGAGGCTCAGAAGCGCAATGACCGCAGTTCCGCGGGCAGTCCGATGGAATGCGTGGTCATTCACCGGTGACGGCCGACCGCCGAGTACTTCTTGCCCATCGGCGGATTGTTCTGGTCGGCTCAGCCTGTGTGTACTCACGACGCCATGCTATTGAGCAGACGTGCGAACGGGGTTCGCGTGGGCTGTCGCCAGGGGCCGCCGGTGGGAGACCTGCGAGGCTGTCTTACCCCGAGAGTATGGTCAACGAGAGAGCCGAAGCATGGAGATATCGCAGTGGATCCTGAACTACAGACCCTCGCAGTGCAACTCGTTGACGTTGGCCTTCGAAATTCAGCGAGCGCTATTGCCGACAAGGTGGGAACAGCGAAGGCGAGAAAGAAGGATGGGCAAACGATCGCTGAGCTCGAGGAAATCGTGAGTGGTCTGCTCTCAGACAAGAGCGACCTAGTTCGAATTGCGCAGGCCTACGAAGAGCAGATCGTGTCTCAACGGATCTCAGCCGATGAGATTTCGTACATCAGCGACACGCTTGTTCCGCTACTAAAGGAGCTTGCCGGATTGAGCCCCGATCCAGACAATATGGACGAGGTGATCGACAAGGTCGCACCTCTTCTCTCGGTTGAATTCGTCACGATCCTTCAGGCATTTGGCTTCAACTTCAGGCGGGCGCTCGGGGAGCCCCTCACCGCTGTCGTCGCACAACTAATCCGGCAGAAGATGCCCTCTAGCGCAGGAGATGAAGTTGAATTACGGAAGCTAAATATCGAGCGAGAACTCCAAGTGTTGCGCATTGCGCAGGATCCTGAGGCGCATGAGCGCCTACAGCGCATCTATGGCAATTAGCAGGTCCGACGGGATCGACTGATCGAACGAGCAAAGTGCCCAAAGCGGGCGCCGATGGCCGGCTCATGAGGGTTTTATCTACACACCGACTTGACAGCAGGCGAACAGGCTTGCTTATGGGCATTGGCATTGAGTCCCGGATTGCGGCGTCCCGCCGATCAGAGGTGCCTACAGGGAAGGGAGCCCGGCCGACCACACATTGCTAGCCGGGCGTGTTTGGGACAGTCGACCCTCGATGGCGGCGCGGGTGTCGTCGTCGGAGCTGGGCCAGAGGTGTGAGTAAACCTCGAGAGTTTCGGTGGCGGAGGCGTGGCCGAGTCGGGCTTGGACGGTGACGACGGAGAGGCCGGCTTCGATGAGCCAGCTGGCGTAGGTGTGACGCAGCGAGTGCCAGCCGCGGGCGGCTGGAGGTAGATCGAGCTTGGTGCGGATGCGATCCCAGCTGTCGCCGAGGGTGTTCCGGCGCAGCGGTTGGCGGTCGCGGTTCGAGAACAGGAGGGTGGCGCCGGGTTCTATCTCTACCGGAGGGTGCTCGGCCAGGTGGCGGTTGAGTTCGGCGATGAGTGAATCTCCGACTGGGACGGTGCGCACGCTTGCTTCGGTCTTGGGCGGTGCGAGGACGGCAGTGGTTCGGGTTTCGCCTTCGGGGGTGTCGGCGGCGTCGCGGACGATGGTGGTGAGTTGGCGGTCGACGTGGATTTCTCGTCGCATGAAGTCGACTCGCTCAAGCGTGAGTCCGGCGGCTTCGCCGGGCCGTAGTCCGGCGGTGGCGATGGTCCAGGTGAACGCGGTCATCCATGGCGGTGCTGCGTCGGCGATGCGGTGGACGTCGTCGAGATCGAGCACGACGATGTTGTCGGTTGCTGACCTGGCGACCTTGGGCAGCTTGATCCTGATGGCGGGGGAGTGAGTGATGCGCCGGTCATGCACCGCGGCTTCGAGCATCGAGACGAGTCGGCGATAGACGCCTTCGACCGTCGTCGGACTCAGCGCATTCGGTTCTCGGCTGAGCGACTTCACAAAGCCCTGGATCTCGGTGCGAGTGATTGCAGCGATCGGTCGCGAGCCGAGACGAGGTCCGATGTGGTTCCGCATATGGGAGTCGGCGAGCGTGCGGGTCGACGGTCGCCACTCCTGCTGGGACATCCACTGCTCGGCGTATTCGCCCAACGTGATCTGGCCGGCACGGGGATCGATGTATGTGCCGCGCAGCAAATCAGCCTTGACGGTGGAGAGGTGCTTCTGGGCGTCGCTCTTGAGAGGGAAACTCTTCGAGCGTTGCTTGCCTTCGCCGTCTCGCCACATGGCGCGCCAGCCGGCCTTCTGACCGTCCTGGCGGGCACGGTTTGGTCGCACGGTTCCCATGCCTCGACCTTACCGATCCAACACCAATCCAACAAGGATCCAACAAGAGGGATGAAAACGGGTGCAAATCGCGACAAACGGCTGCAACCGAAAACAAAGAGAAATCGTTGACATTGCAACGAAAAACACCACCCCGAAGGGTGGTGTGACGGTTAGTCGGCCTATAGGCGGGGTTCTGTCCAGGGGCCGAAGCCCCCTGTGTGACCATCCATCTGAGCGATCTACCTGGAGGCGCAGCTTGCGCTGCGGGCGGGCCGCCACTACCTCGCTTTTGACCTTGCTCCCAGTGGGGTTTACCTAGCCACTCCGGTCACCCGGAATGCTGGTGCGCTCTTACCGCACCGTTTCACCCTTACCTGTGCTCACATCCCCCAGCAACGGGGAAGAGAGCCATCGGCGGTCTGTTTTCTGTGGCACTTTCCTGCGAGTCACCTCGACTGGC
>JBBKWJ010000239.1:0-2821 GCA_037968895.1 Acidimicrobiales bacterium | reverse complement strand
GGCGCACTTGCCGCGAAGGCGGCCTCAAGCCGAGCGAGTCTTGCCTCAAGCTGGTTCACCCGTTCGGTGAGACCAGAAGACGATGGCGAGCTTCGACGCGGCGCCTCTTCAACTGTGGTCACTGGCTGGCCAAGCAACAAATGGCTCCAGCGTTCGTACATCTGGCCAACTGCTCGACCGATCGAGGCGACGAAAGGCTCGGGGGTTTGAGTGAGCGACGCGAGTACCCGTTCAACATGCTCGACCGATTCGAAGCCGACGTAGCGGTCGGTCCGGGTTTTCAACTCAGCCGCCGTTTGGGGTCCACGGAGCGCCAATACTGCGACCAACGCAAGCTGGTGGTCGGATAACGACCACTCTTCATCAACGACATGCTTGTGCTTCTCGGTCCGGCCGCTGCCGGTCAGCGTGCGAGCTAGTTTCTGCTGACGAAGTAACAGCATCGTGTCAGACACCTGACGAGTCGTGAAATCAACGACAGGCGACCGGCTGCTCTTCTGGTTACATGCGGTGGTAAGCGCATTCGTCGTGATCGGATACTGATCTGGTGTCGTGAACGACTTCTCCACGAGGCAACCAAGCACGCGCACTTCTTCTTCGGAGAGAATCATGACCTGAAGATACACATGAATCGACTCGCGACGTAACACTGGGGTCAGGTACCTCCGTAACACCGTAACAATGTCGTTACTGGGCTGAGCGTCACGGAGCGGCGCGTTAGTGAGAGGATTGACCGGCGTCGACCCGGTCGCTGTGGCCAAGATCTCGTAGCGAGCCACGAAGGCGCTCGGCCACTTGATCGAGCACGTCGGCTCTCACACTTGGGTCGGCGTTGGCAAAGTTGAGGTCGTGCATCGAGTCGAGCGGAACCACATGCACGTGAGTGTGCGGCACCTCAAAGCCAGCAATCATGAGCCCGACTCTGACGCACGTGATGGCTTTCTTTTGCGCTTGCCCGACCACGTGTGCGACGCGCATCAGATGCTCGGCGGTCGCGCTGTCGAGGTCAGTCCACTGATCGACCTCGACACGCGGAATCACAATCACATGACCCTCGTGCAGGGGGCGGATGTCGAGCATGGCGATACAGATCTCGTCTGACCAGAGGATCCGACCGGGGATCTCGCCTTGAATAATTCGTGTGAAAATCGACGGCATAGGCATCGATCGTAAAGGATGGAAAGATGTCAGACCCCAACGAGTCACCAAACTCTGCCCTTGGCTACATCGTCGATCGTGCGGTGGCGACTATCTCGCTCGACTCACCCGAGCAAAAGAACTCGTTGTCGCCTGAGCTAATCACCGAACTCGCCGACCGTCTCGACGAGGCGATGACCGACGATGCAGTGAGGGTCATCGTGCTGACGAACACTGGCAACACGTTCTGTGCGGGGGCCGATCTAAAGTCTGCGGCACCGGGAGCGAAAGCGAGCGGCCGAACCCGCTCCTTCGTCGAGGTGTTCCAGACAATTCAGAATGGGCCAAAACCGGTCATTGGCAAAATTAACGGCCACGCGACGGGCGGCGGGGTCGGCCTCGCCGCCGTCTGCGACATTTCGGTGATGCGAGATGACGCCAAGATCGGTTTCACAGAGGTGAGGCTCGGCGTGGCACCCGCAATCATCTCTGTCGTCTGCCTGCCCAAGATGAACAGAGCCGACGCCACCGAACTCTTCTTGACCGGCGAGCGGATTCCGCCTGCTCGAGCGGCTGAAGTTGGCCTCATCAACAGATCGGTGCCCGCAGCAGACCTCGACTCGGTGGTGGAGGGTTTCATCGATCAGTTGATCCTCGGCGGTCCGAGCGCGTTGGCATTCGCCAAACGTGTGATTCAAGAGGTTCCAGCCATGTCAACAGGCGAAGCCTTCAAGTGGACCGAGGTCCAGTCTGCTGCGTTGTTCACCAGGGATGAAGCAAAGGCGGGCATCGCCGCCTTCCGCAATCGCGAGCCAGCTCCGTGGGCGAGTCGCTAGCCGGTTGCTACTCGAGATCCGGATACACCGATGGTGGCGGCCCCGCCTCGCCTGGTCCTTCACACACCCAACATGAAGAATCGGCCGATCCCGTCCAGGCAACTTCACACTCGACACAGCTCATGCGTAGCCCTGATCGACGGTAGCGGGGAGCGATCGGTGAAGGAGCAGTTCGTATAGTTGGCCGTAGCACCAAGACCTATCGGCCAAGTCGCTGCTCGTTTTAGTCGGATAGGCCAAAACGGTAAGACACCGGAACTATCCGCGGCCGAGCATGCCGCCGTAACAGTCTCGGTCTCGGAGGTCGAGCGAGGCTGTGTCCACCTGATAGCAGAAGTAGCGAGCACCGACTCCATCAATGGTCCACGAGTCGACAAGGAAGGTTCCGGGGTGGATTGTCCAACCGACGTCGCTGCCACTGCCAATCGCCTCGATCAGCAACTGAGGCACGCTCACAGGGTCGATCGCCCACGCCGCTCCTTCAAAGCCAATCTCTTCGCCGTCAGCCCATGCCCGTTCGGGCTGACGCGTTTCGGGATCGTCGGCTGAGGGCACGAGGTAGAGCTGCACGATGTCATCAGGTGGGCAGTCGCTGCAGAGCGGTTCCATCGACACATACGCATAGGGGCCGTTCACATCGGCGGACGAGCGAATTGCTTGTTCGAGGTCGGCGGTGTCGCCGGCGGTAAGCGCAGTCGTAGCCGGTTCCCCGACAAATACGGTTGTGGCAGTGGGGACCAAACCATTTTCCACGATCTCCTCGCCGGTTTCGGCGACGTTCGACGCTTGAGTCGCAGCCTCCGAGCTCCCGATCGAACCGAGTCCTGAGCACGCCGAAAGCGCCACGG
>JBBKWJ010000238.1:0-5057 GCA_037968895.1 Acidimicrobiales bacterium | reverse complement strand
ACCACAGTTGAAGAGGCGCCGCGTCGAAGCTCGCCATCGTCTTCTGGTCTCACCGAACGGGTGAACCAGCTTGAGGCAAGACTCGCTCGGCTTGAGGCCGCCTTCGCGGCAAGTGCGCCTGGATCAGCCAGCGAAGATCTCGTCGAGGGCTCCGAGTAGAAGCGTCACATTGCGATGGCGCGCGGTGTGGCCCATGGCCCCAACTCGCCAAATCTTGCCCGCGAATTCTCCGAGCCCGCCACCAACCTCGATGCCATAGCGATTGAGTAGCGCGCTGCGGACATCGCCCTCGGTCATCCCTTTGGGTAGA
The DNA here is from genome assembly GCA_037968895.1 of Acidimicrobiales bacterium. Taxonomy (GTDB): domain Bacteria; phylum Actinomycetota; class Acidimicrobiia; order Acidimicrobiales; family SZUA-35; genus JBBKWJ01. The sequence continues at coordinate 4,747 of JBBKWJ010000238.1, read as the reverse complement.
CGGTCGGATGGCACGACGACGGTGGTGAGTTCAGGAAGGCGATGTCCCTCCGCCGCGAACAGTTCGAAGCCGCGGGCGACGAGACCCTGCTGTAGCGCCTCCCCGACTTCGGCGTGGCGAGCCCACGCATTTTCAAGCCCTTCGTCGAGGACCGCGCCGAGGCCGGCCCAGAGGCCGTAGATCATAGAGATCGGCGCAGTGTGGTGGTACGCCCGTGCGCCGCTGCCTGTCACGTATTTCGCGATCATATTGAGATCGAGGAACCACGACTGAGGCTTGGCCACGATGCGTTCGAGAGCGCGGTTGTTCACGGTCATGGGGGAGAGGCCGGGCGGAACACCGAGGCACTTCTGGGTGCCGGAGTACGCGATATCGACACCAGCCTCGTCTATCCCGACTGGAATACCGCCGAGTGATGTGACGCAGTCGGCCAGTACAAGAGCGTCTCCTTTGCCAGCGCAGAGCTCAGCCAGATCGCTTCGCACGCCAGTTGATGTCTCGGCGTGAACGACCCCAATGACCTTTGGATTCGGATGCGCGCTGAGAAGCTGGTCGGCAGTAACCGGTTGTCCCCAGGGCACATCAACTCGAACCACCGCGGCGCCAGCCCTCTCGGCGACGTCGCACATGCGGCCGCCGAATACGCCGTTAACGCCGATCACCATCACGTCGCCTGGCTCGATGAAGTTGACGACCGACGCTTCCATTCCCGCTGAGCCCGGGGCAGAGAGAGGGAATGTAAGGGCATTGCTGGTCTGCCAAACCTGCCGAAGCCGATCGTTCGTCTCATCGAGAAGGGCGATGAATTCGGGATCGAGGTGACCCAGCATTGGTCGCGTCATTGCCTCGATTACTTCGGGGTATGGGTTGCAGGGGCCGGGGCCCATGAGTACACGATCTGTTCTGCTCATGCGCCGAGATTAGGGGAGCGTCCCGTCGCTCGCGTCATTGTGCTCGTCATTGTGCTCGCCATTGGCCTGCGGACTGGCGAGGTCGTTGGCCTCACGAGCGGCTTGGTTAGCGAGCAGCGTAGCGACGGCGATACCAACGACCAGGAGAGCGCTCGACGCAAGGATGATGAGTTTGGTGGTGTCGTCGCCCGACGTGAAAAGAAGCAGGATGCCGCACAGAACCATTTGGCCGGCAGCGAGAAGCGACGGAACCAATGCGGCTCGGTGTCCGGCAGCCCAACCCTCGTCTGATGCCATCGTCGAAGCAATTCGTATGCCACGGCTCCGGTTTCTACCGATTGCGCCGCGAGCCGTCTGGTAGCTGATGTAGCCAATGCCGATGCCACTCGCCACAAAGAGCAGGCCGAGGATGATAGAGAATGCGGAACCCATGTCGCGTGCGCCTAGAAGCCGAGCGAGCGGCCGATGATCTCTTTCATGATCTCATTGGTCCCGCCATAGATTTTCTGGACCCTGGCGTCGCGCCATGCTCGGGCGATGGGGTACTCCTCCATGTAGCCGTAGCCGCCATGGAGTTGGAGGCACTGATCGGCAACACGATTCTGAAGCTCCGTGCACCACAGCTTTGCCTCGGCTGCATCGTCAGCGCTGAGTTCGCCATCGATGTATGCCTCGGTCTGCCGGTCGATGAAGACTTGGCCAATGTCGAGATCAGTTTTCATCTCGGCGAGGACGAACTTCGAGTTTTGGAAGGAGCCGATCGGCTGGCCGAAGGCATGACGATCCTTGCAGTACTCGACCGTCATCTCGAACGAGCGTTGGGCGTGTGCGACTGCAGTCGCTGCGAGCGATAGCCGCTCTCGTGGCAGGTTCGCCACGAGCTGGAAGAAGCCCGTGCCTTCCTCACCGAGAAGGTTGGAGGCAGGGACACGGACGTCTTCGAAGACCAGTTCTGCCGTGTCCTGCGCATGGAGTCCGATCTTTTCGAGATTGCGCCCCCGGCTGAAACCTTCCATGCCGTCCTCAACGACGAGCAGCGACATACCCCGATGCGCTTGATTAGGGTTGGTTTTTACCGCGACGACAATGAGCGACGAATTGATGCCGTTTGTGATGAAGGTTTTAGTGCCATTAACGATGTAGGTGTCGCCGTCGCGGATCGCCGTCGTCCGGACCCCAGCGAGGTCAGATCCCGTTCCTGGTTCAGTCATCGCGATTGCGGTCATGTACTCGCCGGAGACAACGCCGGGAAGCCATCGAGCCTTCTGCTCGTCGTTGGTCGCGTCGGTGAAGTAGGGCATGCAGACGTCGTTATGCAGCGTGATGCACATGCCAGACCCGGCAGCCGATGCGCGCTGGATCTCCTCGTTGATAATTATGTTGAAGCGGAAATCGTCAACGCCACCGCCACCGAATGACTCTGGGACTTCCATGCCGAGGAATCCTGCCGCGCCAGCCTTCTTGAACATCGCGGTATCGACGAGGCCAGCGACTTCCCATTCCTCAACATAGGGTGAGATTTCCTTCTCGACGAATGTCCGAAAGGCCTGGCGGAAGAGGTCGTGCTCATCGTTGTAGATCTTGCGCGTCAGCATGCGAGCGAGGCTACTTCATTCTGGTAGCTTGGCTCCTGTTGTGCCTCGAACTCTCCTCGTCGTAGCTGGCGGCTCGTTGCCGCCCCCACTTATCGCATCAATCATCCCGAACCCAGACCTAGTCGTCTGTGCCGATTCGGGTGTCGATAACGCACTCGCGCTTGGCTATTCGGTCGATGTGGCAGTCGGTGACTTCGACTCTGTTTCCGCCACTGGACTCGCAACGGCCGAGCGTTCTGGTGCCCTCGTCGAGCGGCACTCGATCGATAAAGACGAGACCGATCTCGAGCTAGCGCTTACAAAGGCAATCACGTACATGCCCGACTTGCTTGTCGTCATTGGTCTTGACGGTGGCCGGGTCGATCACTATTTGGCCAATTTGCTCCTACTCGGTTCGATACGCCTTCGGTCGGTTGAGGTTGACGCCTACGTCGGAGACGCCAAGGTCTCGGTTGTGCACGACACTCGCACGATCTCGGGGCGTATTGGCGAGATCGTCTCGTTGTTGCCGATCGGGAGCGACGCCACCGGGGTCACCACGTCGGGACTGGCCTTTGGGTTAGAGAACGAGACGCTCGCGGCTTCATCGCCTCGCGGCGTGAGCAATTCGCTGACAACGCCACTCGCAAAGATCTCCATCACAAGTGGCACTGTGCTTGCGATACAACCAGACCGGCTCCGACCGGTTGACGGGAGCGCCGCGTGATTGGGAAGCGCAAAACAAAAGGAAAGCGCAGCGTGATCGGCGAGAACACTGTGAAGCTCCGCCGGACATGGGGACAGCGTTTCTTCCTCTTGTTTAACTGTGTGATGATCGCGACCGCACTCAGCGCGGCGTGGGCTTTGCAGGGGGCGCAAGCTCGAACCGAAGAGCTAGCCCGAGTGGCGTTGCCCGGCTCCCTACGGCCGATCGAGGATCAGGGTGAAGCGGGCGACCGAGTTCTCAACTTCTTACTCGTCGGGTCAGATAGCTCGGCTGGACTCGATCCAGACGACCCGATCCAAGTCGGCCGTCAGGGCGAACGGCAGAGCGACGTCATCATCATCGCCCACGTCGATGAGCCAAACCAAAGCGTCACGCTCTTCTCAATCCCTCGTGACCTCTGGGTCCCGATATCAGGGACAGGCCGAGTTGACCGAATCAATTCGGCCTACGCGTTCGGTGGCGACGGCGTCCTTATCGACACCATCAAAGAGAACATGGACGTCGAGATTGACTACTACATCAATATCGACTTTGCCGGGTTCCAAGACCTGGTGAGCGTAGTTGGCGGCGTTAATGTCTACTTTCCCGAGCCCGCGAGAGACTGGGACTCTCGTTTCAACGTCAGTCATACAGGATTTGAAGTTCTGACCGAAGGCTGCCACTACTTGGAGCCCGAGCAGGCCCTCGCATACGTCAGGTCCCGCTACTACCAAGTCAGAGACGCTGAGGGGAACTGGGTTGACGTTGGGCTTGGCGACATCACGAGAATCGAACGCCAACAAGACTTTCTCCAGCGTTTTGTGGGCGAGGCGATCGCTCAGGGCGCTCGAAACCCGTTCAAAATGAAAGACGTTGTCGACGAGACTCTTGACGCCGTGACCATCGACGATCGACTCACAGGCCAACTCCTCATCGACTTGGCGACGAGTCTCCGCTCGTTCGACGCAAACGAGTTGGTGACCTACTCATACCCGACCGAGTTCGAGATGATCGAACGCAAGAGCGTGCTGCTCGGGCTTGACGATGAAGCGGAGCCAATGCTCGAGTTGCTCCGGGGTGTATCTCCTTTTAGTCCAACCACCGTGTTTGTCGAGATGCGATTCGACCCAAGCCGTCAGGAACTCGCCAATAGCATGGCCGATGCGTTGGCCACTGACGGGTTTCTGATCGGAGCGGTGCGTTCGGGGAACCCCGTCGAGGGCGTTCGTGTGGCCTTTGGAGATGACGGACAACAGGCTGCCGAATTGGTTAAAGCCTCGCTTGTTTCGGATGGGGTCACTGAGGATGACATCGCGCTCGTCTATTCGGGCAGTGTGGCCGGCCGGACGGTTGTGATCTCGCTCGGTGCAGTTCCTTCAGACACTGTTACTACCGAGCCGCCACCGGTCACCCCTGATTCGACTGAGTCGACTGTCGTTGAGCCGGCAACGGAGGCGCCGCTCCCTCAGTCCTGCTGAGAGGTTTTGTGCCGCGGCCCAAATTCTGCGGCAAGGAGCTCGCCCCAAAGTACCTTCGCGAAACGGGTACCATGGCCC
>JBBKWJ010000237.1:0-28155 GCA_037968895.1 Acidimicrobiales bacterium | reverse complement strand
GGCAAACAATGGTCTCTCGAAGAGCTCAGAAGCGAGTTGCACCGCTCAGGTAATTTGCCGCCAGCTGTGATCGAGATGCTGGTGTGCGATTCTTCGTTCCGGCGCATCATCTTTGATGGACCGGATGTGGTGCTCTCCTACAACCGGGCGACGCCACTGATACCACCGGCGTTACGCCGAGCAATTCAGATCCGTGACCGAGGTTGCGTGGTCGATGGATGCGATCGATCACACCAGTGGTGCGATGTGCACCATCTCGTGGAGAGATCGAATGGCGGCGAAACTACCGAAGCGAATCTTGGGCTTGTGTGCCGAAGACATCACACGATGCTGCACCTCGGCCAAATCGTGTTGAGCCGGGATCAACAAACCGGCGCTTTCTCCACCAGCCTTCCCTGACCGGGTAGAGGCAAGTACCTTCCTAATAGCCCTTCAGAGCACCCGCACCATGATGTGCGGGTGGCAGCGCGGGTAGGGCCGGCCGACGATCAAGACCGGCTTAAGGATCAACGTGGTCGTCTGTCATCGATGAACTTGTCGACACTCGCCACGTTCGCAGCGGCCCGGTCAAGGTCGACGACCGCAGGAAGCGTGGCCGCCAGTGCGTCAAGTTGCCACATTCTCGCCACTGTTACGCCGGAACGGACAGCCGGAAGTTGGCTATCCCGCTCAGGATGTCCCGGACTTTGAACGATAAGCCACGCAGCCCCATCTATCCCGCTACTCGCGCCGCCGGCAATCAATTGGCGAATCCGGCGCAACGACCACCGCGCTCCAATGGTTGGGTCACTGCCGTTCAACAGCACCCCACTACTGGTCAAATTCCACGATGTCACCGTCGATTTAGTCTCGACCATCACAACCATCGTGTCGCCGATGATCACATGGTCGATGTCGCCCTCAGCGAACGAGACTGCGGAGCGCACCTGCCATCCGCGGGGCACCGAATCGCTCAGGGTCTCGGCCACAAGCATCTCTGCCGCGGCACCGCGATGGATGGGTGCGCTTCCTGACCAGACCCTGATTTCATAGAACGCCGCCACTCCGAACGACCCGATGAACGCTCCCATCGCCAACGATCCTCCCGGCATGCCAACCAAGAAAAAGATGCTCCAGATCGCAGTACCGGCGAGCAAAAGGAGCGCCGCCATCCGCAGCAGCATCCGTCGATTGGCGGCGATGAAGGTGGTGTCCAACCCGCGAGCCTTCTTGCGGGCGAAACCGCCTGGAACGCCAGAGGTCGACTGCGAGGTACTCATGCTCAGTTCAATCGGAGAGCAACGACCGCACCTTTAGGCGACCGACAATTGTCGTACGTATCGGATACATACGACAAAGTGCGGGTGGCAGCCGTAGTTCTTCTGGGCACCGGTTAGGCGACTTTGCCGTCGCCATCTCGGCTGTGGCCTGAGATGATTGGAGTTCGATTGGAGGACAAGTGGAGCAAATCGCAGAAGGGTTGTGGCGCGGCGTCGGCCGGCGCCCCGAAGACCTTGCCGTTTGGTCCATGTTCTTCTCGAATAACTCGATCGTTGCCGCTGTTGGACTCACACCGGCGCGTGCTCACCTCGGCCTGCCTGTAATGATGGCGAATGGCAAAGCGCAGGGCCGGATTGCCGATGTGTCCCGTAGTCCCGGCGAATGGGTCGAAAGCATCCGAACTCGGGCCGAGCTAGACGGTCATCATTCCGATCGCTGGGCTAAGGCCGTCAGAATCGTCTTGGCTGAGCTGGCTGGAAAGCATGGCTGGCAAAACCCAGGCGAGGGCTTTCCACTGCGATCGCTCGCGACCACTGTGTGCTGGCCCGCATTAGTTTCGGCTGTTCAGGCAGGTTCAGATGTGCCGTCGGAGATTCCCAAGTGGAGTCGCGATCTTCTTAGCGGCCCAACAGTGAACGATGGTTTCATCCGAGTTCTCGGACCAAGAGCGGCAAGCGACGTCGTAGAAGCTGGCGAGGCATGTCTTCGCTCCGAATTGTCGTGGTGGCCTCTCGCCGCAGCACTGGCGACGCCTCAATGCCCGTCCGACCAGACAGCCAAGATCCTTGCGGCGCGAGTTACTGGCCCAATGCCAGACGACGAAGAGTTTGAACTGCTCCGTCGAATCGTCGGATCGGCACCGGCTGACGTTGCCTCCGAGTTGCTGATCGACACCGCCGGCGAGGCCAACGGCCCGAGCCGCCTGCTCGCTGCACTTGATCGATTCCCCGAGTCACACCCGGTGCCACGACACCTTGTCGAGGTCGAGCTTGCAGGCCTTCGTCCGCGCTAAGCTCGTCTGCCATGAAGGCCATCGTCATCTTTGAGAGTCTTACTGGCAACACGCGCACGGCGGCCACACACATCGCCCGTGAGCTGGAACAAGCCGGAATCCCGACCGACGTGAGTCCAATCACCGAGATCAACATGCAAGCGCTCAGCGAGGCCGACGTCGTCATTGTTGGCTCGTGGGTCGACGGTCTCTTCTATTTTGGTCAACGTCCGGGGCGTGCCGGTCGCATCGCTAAGATGCCAAGCCTCGCGGGCAAAAAGGTTGTCGTCTACTGCACTTTCGCTGTAAAGGCCGGTAAGACGCTCGAACTACTCGATAAAGCGGCCACCAAACTCGGGGGCGATGTCGTCGGAGGCTACACAATCCACCGCGGCGACCTGGCCGGTGGAGCGAAAGAACTGGTCGATCGCCTCACCGCTGTTCTCGTGCGGTAGCAGTCTCGTTCAGTAGGCGCTAGGCGTTGTCCTGGGCGGGCCAGTAGCGCTCAATAACCTGAGCAACCCCGTCGAGTTCGTGATGCGGAGCAGTCTGTCCGACGGTAGCTCTCACGATGGGGTCGCCGTTTTCCATAGCGAAACCGTGGGCGACCCACGCCAACATCTTGGAATCGTTGTCTTGATCTCCGAAGGCGACGGTCTGCGCCCGCTCGACATCGAGTCGGTCGCACAGGTCACGGAGCATGTATGCCTTGTTTGCGCTGGCGGCCGTAATCTCCATAAAGAGCGCTCCGGAACTCGCGACGTTGAACTCGGGTCCGATCAGCGGGCGAATTCGATCGGCGAGTTCGCGGCCTTGGGTATCGCGGTTCACGACCATGATTTTGGCGAGATCCTGCAAACCGGGTGAGAAGACGGCGGTCGGCAAATCTACATCGATCGATTTAGGAATTCCCATGGACTTTCTCAACTCGATGTAGTGATCATCCCACTCGAGACCATGCTCGTTTTCCCATGAAAACCCAGCCTCGCCGAGCTCGTCGGTGATTGCGTTAACGATGTCTGGCACGACAGCCGCATCGATCATTCGGCGCTCGACTACTTCGTCTGTCTTGAGGTTGTACAACGTGGCACCGTTTGAGGCAATCAACCAAGTGATCGTCCCAAGTGGGGCGAGCCGGGGAATCGCACTCGGGTGACTGCGTCCGGTTGCCGCAACGCATTCGACGCCGGCGGCCACCAGCCGTTCGAGAGCGGCGGCGTTGCGAGGGCTGACCCAGGTGTCTTCTCGGAGAAGTGTGCCGTCTAGATCTGTGGCCACAAGACGGACGTGGTCTGGGTTGAGCATGCGGGCGATGCTAGCCCACCAGGGGAGAGCGGAAGTCGGTATTCACTATGTCCTCAATGATGGCGGCCGCTGCGAGCGCCGTGTGATCGTGGAGGAACGGTCCGACGACCTGCATCCCGATTGGAAGTCCGCTTGAATGCATCGCGATAGGGAGCGCTGTGGCGGGGAGATAGGCCATGCCGAATACGCCCATCCAGCTCATGATGTCCATGTAGTTGCGCTCTTGACCCGCGACGAGGATCGTCCGAGCGTTCTGAGGGCTCGTCTGATCATGGGGGTAGGCGACCGTTGGCGCAATTGGTGCCAGAACGACATCCCAATCGTCGAAGAACTGCTTCCACCGAAGCCGTATCTGCAGGCGGCGCTCGTTGTTTGTCAACCATTCTCGGTGGCGTTGGGTCGAGCCGTACACGCCCAGGTCACCGCCGAGGGCTTCGCCTGATTTCAGGCGTCCGGCCATTTCTTCGATCTCAGGAATCGACCAGCTTCCGGCGAGCGCGCCTCCCAATAGGTTCCAGAACGTCCGCTCGGTCTTGGCGAAGTCGAACCGTTCAGGTTGAGCGGCGAATGAAACGATCGCACCGGCCTTTTCGAGCTCTAGCCCAATCGCTTCGATTGCGGCTTGGATCTCGGGGTCCACCGGACACGCGGGGTCGGTTGCCATCACTGCCACTCGGAGTTGCTTTGGGTCGGTTGTTCGAGGAGCTGGCAGCGAGAGCGACCAGGCTGCATCGTGCCAATCGTCTGGACCAGCCAGAAGGTCGAGGGCGAGTGCACAGTCACCGACGGTGCGAGCCATCGGCCCGATGACGGCGAGATCTGCTTGGGTGAGGGTTCCCGGCGGTCCCGGAATCTGGCCCTTGGCCGACACGATGCCGTACGAGGACTTGTGCCCGACAACGCCACACATGCCTGCTGGATTTCGGATCGACCCGGCGATGTCGCTACCCACCTCAAGCGGGGTGAATCCGGCGGCGACGGCCCCGGCAGACCCGCCGGAACTGCCGCCAACAGTTTTGGTCGTGTCCCAAGGATTGTTTGAGGTGCCGAAAAGGTCGTTGTAGCTCTGCACGTCGTTGGCATAGAGCGGCAGATTAGTTTTGCCGTAGATGCCGGCGCCCGCCACTCTGAGCTTGGCCACTGGTACCGCATCCATATCTGGGACAAAGTCAGCGAGTTCGGGCGCGCCGCTCGTGGTTCGACAGCCTGCGGTCATCAAGGAATCTTTAACGGTAAGAGAAAGCCCGGCGAGAGGGCCGAGTGTTGCGCCCGAGGCCCTCGCTTCGTCAGTCGCTTTTGCGACGGCTCTTGCACGGTCCTCATCGAATGTGACGACGAGATTGAACTGGTCGTTGAGCCTGGCAACCTGCGCGAGTTGGGCATCGAGGAGTTCTACTGCCGATATTGATTTCGAAGACAGCGCGTCTAGCTGCTCTTTGGCCGAGGCGAACACGATCGGATCGGCTGACGGGGGAGCAGAAGGCGAGTCGTTTAGTCCAGGCACGTCACTGACCCTAGTTCGTGTTGCCATATGCTGTGGAAATGAATAAAGCACTGGTCACCCTGAGCTCCGCCGTCGCCGCTGCGAAGGCCGAAGGACGTCCGATTCTTGCCTTCGAGTCGACCATATTTTCAGAACTCGGCTTGCCCGTGCCGCACAACCTCGAAGCGCTCGACCGCTGTTTCGACGCAGCTGACGCATATGGGGTCACACCGGCGCTCACCGCAGTACTCAACGGCGTTGCGGTTGCTGGCGTTGAACGTGAAGATGCTGCGATTATCTGTGGTCCGACCAAAAAGGCAGCGGCCCGCGACCTTTCCGCAGCCATTGGTCAGAAATGGCACTATGGCGCAACGACCGTGTCGGCCTCGTTAGAAATCTGTGCCGCTGCCGGTCTGCCAGTGTTTGCAACCGGGGGGATCGGCGGCGTGCATCGGGGCTGGGCCGAGACAGGCGACGTCAGTGCCGACCTCGAAGCCCTAGCCCGTCACCAGGTCATTACGGTTTCGGCCGGAGCGAAGGTGTTCCTTGACCTACCGGCAACTCTGGAGCGACTCGAGTCAGACAGCGTCCCCGTGCTGGGGTGGAAGTGCGATGAGTTCCCTGCCTTCCATGCCCGATCGAGCGGACTTCCAGTGACCCATCGTGTTGACTCGGCCGAGGAAGTCGCGGCTATAGCACGAGCGCATTGGGCGTTTGGCCGGGGCGGAATTCTCGTTGTCGCACCAGTTCCTGAAGCCGATGCCTTACCGCTCGATGAGCTTGAGGTTGCGGTCGACAAGGCGCTTGCCGAGGCGAAGCGATCGGGAGTGACAGGAAACGGCATCACGCCTGTTGTTCTAGGCGAACTGGCCGAGGCGACGGATGGGCGAAGCATTCCAACCAACCTTGCGCTCGCCGAAAACAACGCTCGGGTCGGGTCCGAGATTGCCGTGGCGCTCGCCAAGTGAGATTCGGCGCGGCCAGGGCCGATCTCTTCCAACGTGGCTACGACTGGTACATGCGCCGGGCCACCATCATGAACGACTCGAAACGCGGGAAAGAGTTTGCGGCGTTTGGTGACGGGAGCCTGATCTGCTTTCCCCCGGCTGCCCTCTTCGGCGAGGGTGGCATCCAGATTGGGCGTAACACGCTCATTGGCCCAAACGTCTCACTTTCGGCCGGAATGGGACCAGACCAAGACCTGCTGTCAGACGAGATTCTCGTCATCGGTGATCGGTGTTTGATTGGACGCGGATCAAGCATCGTTGCGCATCTCAGCATCGAGATCGGCGACGACGTGTTCTTCGCGCCAAACGTGTATGTGACCGACCAGAACCATGCGTTCGACGACCTCTCGATGCCGATTGGGCGCCAAAGCATGCCAGAACAACCGGTCGTGATCGGGGCCGGATCATGGTTGGCAACCAACGTTGTGGTTCTTCCAGGCGTGACGATTGGCAAACATGTTGCTATTGGCGCTGGGTCAGTGGTGACTACCGATATTCCAGACAACTGTGTCGCCGTCGGTAGCCCCGCTCGTGTGGTCAAAGACCTCACCCCGAGCTGACCCTTACGGGATGGGCACGTAGCCGACGACGGAGACAACCTTGCAGGCACCGACCAAGGTCGTCGCCTCGCCGGGCACGGTGCCGCTGAATATTCTGGACTCAGTCCCATCAGTTGCACCAACCACGAGTAGGTGCTTGCCCTCTCGTTCAGCCGTCTCGTATGTGATCAAGACCTCGGTGTAGTCATATGCCTGCTCGTCTGTGCGTGTCACCGACACCGCTATCGATAGCTGATTGTCGTCGTCGATCTCGCAGCTCACAATCTCAGCCTCGCCGGTCTGTAGCGTCGCCTCGATGCGCGACGAGTCGATCGCCGGTACATACGAGGGGTCGTCAGTGACCGCACGCCCCTCTTCGGTGATGGCCACGCTCGCTGTCGTTGCACCAACCCGACCATTCTGAAGCGCCTGTCCAGCAAGGGCGAGCAGACCAATCCCAACGAGCATGCCAACGAGGGCTCGCAACCTGGGGCGCGACTGTCGACGATGCGGACTGGTGCGAAACATCGAGTTCTGAAGCCAGTTCGCGAAGCCAGACCTGTCGAACGGCGATGGTTGTCGCTCGATCACAGCGTCCCATAAGTACACGTACCAGGTACGTGTACTTTTGGGTTAGGGGGTCGTGTTGCCAAAGGTGTCGCACTTCTCGGGGTCGCCGCTATCGAAGCCGATCGTGAACCACTGCTGGCGCTGCTCTGCAGAACCATGGGTCCACTGATGCGGATCGACCGTCACGCCCGCTTGTTCCTGAATCCGATCGTCGCCAACCGCAGCAGCTGCAGCGAGTCCTTCTTCGAGGTCGCCGATCTGAATGATCCGGCTCCCATCAGGATTGCGGCGATTATTGGCCGAATGGGCCCAGACGCCGGCGAAACAGTCGGCCTGGAGCTCTTGGCGGACGGAGTAGTAGTTCTTGTTCTGGGGATCTTGTGACTGAGCTTGACGGACGCTGTCGCTGATCCCGGAGATTGACTGGATGTGATGCCCAACCTCGTGGGCAATGACGTAGGCCTGAGCGAAGTCGCCGGGTGCTCCAAAGCGTTGGGACAGCTCGTTGTAGAACGAAAGATCGATGTAGACCTTGTTGTCGCCAGGAGCGGGGCAATAGAACGGACCGACAGCGGACGTCGCGTTGCCACAACCCGTGTTAACCGACCCGCTGAAGATCACCATGCTCGTGGCTTGATACTGACGCCCTGCGTCGGCAAACAGGCCATCCCAGGTCTCTTGGGTGTCTGCCATCAGGGCCGACATGAATGCAACCGTCTTGGCTTCTGGGTCATCGGCAGGATTGATTGGTGCAGCGCTGCCCGACTCGAGTGAGCCTTGACCGGCGTCGAGCGAGGTTGCGCTGCCACCGCTCATCAGAGAGCCGCCACCGAGAAACATAGTGATGAGGAGAACGATGATGCCGCCAAGGCCACCGACCTTTCCCATCGGGAGGCCACCGCCGCCGCCCATTCCTGTGCCGCCGCCTCTCGCAGAACGCTGGCCCCGGCGGTCGTCGACGTACTGGCGACCCCGATCGACTGTTGCTTTGTCGTACTTGACCATTGTCGTGCTCCCGCATCGCCCAAAGTTGACCAGCAACCTAGCGCATGTTCGCCCCCAGATTGTGCTACTCCGTCGTTCGGCCAGAGACGAGTGACGGCATTCAACGATTTGTCAATCGTTGCCAGATCGCGTATATCCTTCCGGCTCTGGAGGTCTGCACCGTGCCGAACACACCTAGCCCAAAAGCCGCTGACGTTGGACTCGCAACTAAGGTCCTCGATCAAGCAAGCCGAGATCGTGCCGTCGACCGGTTCCGAGAAAACGGCATCCGGCTACCGACGTTCGCCGAACTCAAGAACCCAAAGTCAGCTCCGGAAGAGGTGAAGGCCCGAGCGGCCGCAACCGATCGAAGCAAGCCAGAGGCTGACAATCTCTATCGAGTTCACTGGTACAACCAGATCGACGGCAACGAGATCACTGACGTTCCCGAGCACATCGAGCTTCCTAGCTCGCTCACCGGCGTCAAGGCCCGGATCGTGCTTGCGTTCGGCGATCGTTTCCCGATGATCACCGCCCACAAGGTGCTCGCCGCCTACACCTGCCTCGTCCCACGCCTGGTGACTGGCCGCTTTGACCCAACGGCGCATCGCGCCATCTGGCCTTCCACCGGCAACTACGCCAGAGGCGGCGTTGCCATCAGCCGCATCATGGGCTGCCGCGGCGTCGCCGTGCTGCCTGCAGGGATGAGCCAGGAGCGCTTCGACTGGCTCAACGAGTGGTGCCTCGATCCTGAGCACGACATCATTCGCACACCAGGAACAGAAAGCAACGTCCGCGAGATTTACGAAGCGTGCGCGCAACTTGCGCTCGACCCAGAAAACGTCATCATCAATCAGTTCTCCGAGTTTGCGAACTACCTCGGCCATCGCGAAGTAACTGGCGACGCGCTCGACACCGTCTACAAACACCTCAACAGCGATGGCACCACTCGCCTCGCGGCCTTCGTGGCGGCAACCGGATCGGCGGGCACGATCGGCGCCGGCGACCACCTCAAGGAGCTGTATGGCTCGCAGATCGTGGCGGCTGAGGCCCTTGAGTGTCCGACAATGCTTGAGAACGGTTTCGGCGAGCACAACATCCAGGGAATCGGCGACAAGCACATTCCGCTCATCCACAACGTGCAAAACACTGATGCCATCACCGCCATCAGCGACTCAGCGACCGACCAACTCGACGTGCTGTTCCAGACCGACGTCGGTCGGACGCACCTCGCGAAAGAGTTCGGACTCGACGAGGAAATTCTCGACTCAATGCAACACTTCGGCTACTCGTCGTTCTGCAACATGCTCTCGGCCATCGCCTACGCCAAACGCCACAACCTTGACGAAAACGACATGGTGATCACCGTCGCCACCGACGGATCCGCGATGTACAACAGCGGTCGCCAACCAATCATCGATCGGGACTTCGGCGGTACGTTCACCGAGGCTGACGCGGCCGTCGTCGTCGCCAGGCACCTAGAAGATCCGACCGTGCACACCCTCGTCGAGCTCGACCAACGCGGCCGCGATCGAATCTTCAACCTCGGCTATTTCACCTGGGTTGAGCAACTCGGCATCGACATCGACACCTTCGAAGCTCGACGATCACAGTCGTGGTGGGACGGCCTGGTGCCAGCAGTAGCCGCTTGGGACGAACTCATCCTCGACTTCAACGAACGGACAGGGCTCGCTTGAACCCCTTCGTCGAGTACCGCCAACATCTTGACACCTATCAACGTGCGATCGAACTCGGCGTAAGTGACGCGGAATACGTACGGCTCGTCGATGAGGCAAATGCCGCGATCGCTGAGGTCGATGGAGTTTCGTTCGTGCAGACTCCGCTCGACCAGGTCACCATTGACGGTCGCACGTTGGCGGTCAAGATTGAGACCGGTGCTGTTGGCGGGTCCCACAAGGCACGACACCTTTTCGGAATGCTCATCAATCTGCTCGTGAGTGAGCGGGTCAATCCGAACCATGCTGCGCCCGAGCTCGCGATCGCCTCGTGCGGAAACGCAGCCCTTGGCGCCGCCGTAGTCGCACGTTCGGCCAACCGACCATTGCGGGTGTTTGTGCCAACAGACGCCAACCCTGCCGTTCTTGAACGACTTGAACATCTCAATGCAATCGTTGAGGTGTGCGAACGTGAGAGTGGCGAAGCGGGCGATCCGTGCATGTCGAAGCTGCAGGCGGCCATCACTGCAGGCGCCAGCCCATTCACCGTGCAGGGCACTCTCGCCCCAGAATCTATCGACGGGTGCCGCACGCTCGGTCTCGAACTCGGAGCCCAGCTGACTGCGGCTCACATCGCGGCAACCGATCTCTACATCCAGATCGGTGGGGGAGCGCTCGCAACCGCCACCATGGACGGCCTTGCTCGCAGCGGCTACCCGCTTCCGAAGCTTCACCCAGTGCAGGCGCGTGCCGCCCACCCTTATGTCGCAGCGTGGAACAAGATCTCGCATCTCGTGAAGGGGCCAATGACACGAGCGGCAGCAGCTGCCCTCGTCGACGAGCACGAGTCGGCAATGACGCCATGGCCCGAGGCCCCGTCGAGTGTCGCTCACGGCATCCTCGACGACGTCACCTACGACTGGAAAACGGTTGCCGTTCATCAGATCATGTCTGGCGGCTACCCAATCCTGGTGGAAGAAGACGGGTTCGTCGCGGCCGCAGCTGCTTTGGCGACCCAGGTAACGCCAGCGCCAGACGAAACCGGTGCTGCATCAGTGGCTGGTTGGCTGGCTGATCGGCGCCGACCAGCTGACGCCGTCAGCGTTGCCCTTGTCACCGGTGCACGGCGGTAAAGCTACATTCTCACTCGCTTACGCCAGCGGACGGCCGAACAGCTTGGTGTCGTTCCAGGAGGCGAGGAACTTCTCGGCCACCTTGCAGGCCCCGATGAAGAGGCTCTCGTCCTCAGCGGCGGAGTCTTCGAGCGCCACATTGACGCGGTCAGCCATCGAGTCCTTGTGCACATCACCAAGCAGCAGCCCGCCCGCGCCTGCGAGGAAACCTGGCACTATGCGAACTCCACGACGATCAAGAATCGCAAAGGCTTTCGTGGTGACCGCAGTTGGGCCCCAGCAGACAACGTTCGGTGCCTTGACGAATTCTGCGCCCTGATGGGTGAGTGCACCGACTTTTGATCCGGCGAGAAGTAGATCGACGTCGGCGCCCCAGACCATCCACGGCTTCTTGTCAACGCCAGGGACATCGACGATTTCGGCCTGAGCCTCGGTAAGCAACTCCGAAAGCAGCTCAGGTGGATCGCCCTCGATCGCTATTCGCTTGCCCGCAAGCTTGCCATCGAACAGCCACGCCGCCGCCGCAACTGCGGTAACGCATGAATAGCGACTGAAATCGCTGTGTCGATACCCGGCGAGTTCCCCGATCAGATCGCCGCGGATTCCCTTGGCGGCGTAGAGCGAAAGATCGCCTGATTCTTGAAGCGGGGCAAGCTCTTCCGCGAACTTGCGAAGCTCAGCTTCGAGGTCGTCGCCTTCGTAGTTGAGCCCCGCTGATGCGCCGCTCCGTTGAATGCCGTACAGCCCGAACGTATACGAGGCACTTCTGGCCATGTCGCTCGCCGAACTGGTGAGGATCTTTCTGGCCGATCGGGCCAGTCCAGCGGCCGGCACACCTTCGAGATCACGAACAACGAAGGCGTCGGTTTGGGTAAGAGTTTGCACGGGCATGGTCGTCATTCTCGCAGGGTTTGGCGAGACATACCTAAGGGCACTCGCAATGGCCACTGGATTGGCACTCGGAAAGTTGTTTACCGAGCCGTGGCCAGACGGACGATGTGGTCGAAGTGCTCATCGTCGACAGGCACGATCGACAAACGCGAGCCCTTGGCTAGCGCCGCCATGCCATCGAGTTCTGGATCGTCCTTCATCTCAGCGATCGGAATTGCACGGTCGAGGTGCGAGACGTAGCGAACGTCGACGAGAAGCCACCTTGGTTCGTCCGGGTTCGATTTGGGGTCGAAGTACTTACTGTCTTCATCGAATGCCGTCGGATCGGGATACGCCTCGCTTGCGATCTCGGCCACACCGACGACAGCCGGTGGCTTCGCGTTCGAGTGATAAAACAAGATGCGGTCGCCGACTGCCATGTCATCACGCATCATGTTGCGAACTTGATAGTTCCTAATGCCGTCCCACGGCTCGGTGCCGTCACGGGACAGATCGTCGATTGAGTACGCGTTCGGTTCCGACTTGAAGAGCCACGATTGCATAAGACGACCCTATTACTAAATAACAGGCGACTATTAACCGGGAGTGAGGGAGTCGAGTGCAGTTCGGAGGTTTGCGGTTTCCTCACCGAACGTCGCGCTCGATGCAGTCAAAGTCACAAGGAGCGATGACGTTGTACCTCGAAAAAGACTTCGTGCCCCTTTTACTGTTTCGCCTCCGACCGGGTATTCGTATCTCAAAGTGAGCTCTACGAAACCATTTGGGTGAGGATTTTGCAGCCGCTCAGTTACGACGACGTCAGCTGCAATTGCAACCAGAACCTGTTCCATCATTGCGAGCATCTCTTCGTCGGTGCGAAGATCAACGGCGAACACTTCAGCCGTCACGTTGTTTGCGAATGCTCGCGAGCCGTCCCCGGTGAATCGCAACCAGCCGCCGAAGAACGGAGACTCGTCGCCCCACGACGCTGGCCACGGGGCGTTCCAGCCGGCCAGATCAATTGGCTCTGACGTTGGCTGTGACGTTGGAGGAGTTGTTTCTTCGCTGCCTTCGTGATCGACGGTGGTTGGGGCGGCGGGGGCAGTCTCATCGGGTGCGACCGAAGACGCAGGATCATCTGAGAACGCAGAAGCCCCGGGCCCTAACGCGTCTGATAGTGATCCGCCGCAGGCGGTAAGCCCGCAACAGAGGAAAATCACCATCGAACGCATCAGCACCCGGGGCTTCCTTTCTCGGTCTATACGAAAGCGCTTGCGAAGACGAGGGAAACGATCGTCATGACCTTCAAGAGGATGTTCATCGCAGGGCCTGAGGTGTCCTTGAACGGGTCACCAACGGTGTCACCGACAACCGCAGCCTTGTGAGCGTCGGAACCCTTGCCGCCATGGGCTCCTGCTTCGATGTACTTCTTGGCGTTGTCCCATGCGCCACCGGCGTTCGCCATGAAGATGGCGAGAGCGAATCCGGTAGCCAGTGAACCAGCCAGAAGACCACCGAGCGTGTCGACGTCGACGAAACCAACGGCAAGCGGAACGACAACGGCGAGAGAGCCAGGAAGGATCATTTCTTTGAGCGATGCCTGAGTCGAAATTGCGACGCAGCGGGCGGAGTCAGGAATGACGCCAGGCAGGCCTTCGCGGAGTCCAGGGATCTCACGGAACTGGCGACGGACTTCTTCGATCATCTCGTGAGCGGCACGCCCGACGGCGTCGATCGTAAGAGCGGCGAAGAGGAACGGCAGCATGGCGCCGATCATCAGGCCGATGAACACATCGACTCGTCCGACGTCAAGGCTCACTGTGCCGTTCGCCTTAATAATGGCGAACTCGAAGCTCTTGAACAATGCGAGCGCCGTGAGCGCAGCGGAACCAACGGCGAAGCCCTTGGCGACTGCGGCCGTTGTGTTTCCGAGAGAGTCGAGTGCGTCAGTAACTTCACGGACAGACGGATCAAGCTCTGCCATCTCGGCAATGCCGCCCGCGTTGTCGGCAATTGGGCCGTACGCGTCGACAGAGACGACGACGCCGGTTGTGGCCAGCATGCCGATGGCTGCGACAGCAATTCCGTAGATGCCGCCGATCTCACCAGTGAGTGTCTGCTCGCCGCCCCAGTATGCAACTGCGACGCCAATGACCAAGATGGCAACGGAAGCGCCAACCGAAATCATGCCGGCCGAGATGCCCTTGAGGATCGTGGTTGCTGGACCGGTCTCGGTCTGCTCGGCGATCTTCTTTACGGGGGAGTAGTGGTCAGATGTGTAGTACTCGGCTGTCTTGCCGAGTGCCCAACCTGCAATCAGGCCGCCGATGACGGAGATACCTAGGCCGTACGGCTTGTCGAAGTCATCCCCACTGAACAGCCAGTATGAGATGCCGACCGTTGCGACGATCGTGAACGCCATGGCGACGTTGGTGCCCATGTGAAGCGCACGACTCAGCGCCTTTGAGTCGGTTGAGCCACCGCCCTTGACCAAGAACGAACCAATGATTGAACCGATCATGCCAACAAAGGCAATGGCCATTGGGAACAGCAGCAGGCGCAGGAAGTTGTCTTGGATTTCGCCAGGAACAAGGCTGGCTGAGAATGCAACCAGCGAGATCGGGGCGACGATCGAGCCGACGTAGCTCTCGAATAGGTCGGCGCCCATTCCGGCGACGTCGCCGACATTGTCACCGACGTTGTCGGCGATCGTGGCCGGGTTGCGAGGGTCGTCTTCTGGGATTCCAGCTTCAACCTTGCCGACGAGGTCGGCGCCGACGTCGGCCGCCTTTGTGAAGATGCCGCCACCAACACGAGAGAAGAGGGCGATTGTTGAGCCACCGAGGCCGTAGGCCGTGACAACTTCAAACGCGTCCTTCAGTTCAAGGACCTGTACGAAGAAGATGTAGACGAGCATCAGGCCGCCGAGGGCGAAGCCGGCGACGGTGAAGCCCATCACTGCGCCGCCGCGGAAGGCGATGGGCAGCGCCTTGGCCGGCCCTTCCTTCGCTGCTTCTGTGGTGCGAGCGTTTGCCATAGTCGCAACGGTCATGCCGATGTAGCCGGCGCCGCCAGAAAGCACGGCTCCGAGGAGGTAGCTGACAGAGGCCCATGGCTCGAGGACAATGCCGAGGAGGATCATCATCACAACGACGAACCCGGATACCCAGGTGTATTCCTGCTTCAGAAAGGCGCGGGCGCCCTTCTGGATCTCAGTCATGAGGAAGACCATGCGCTCGTTACCAGGGCTTGCCTTCTTCACATCTTGGAAGAAGTAGCCTGCTAACAGCAGTGCTAAGAGTGCTGACCCTAAGGCCAGATACGGAATCAGATCCACGCGAAAATCTCCTCTATCGGTGGTTGGCGACCGTCGGAGGCTAGTAGGTCTAGGTACCTACTTCAACAATGCGTGACGGAAACACCACCAAAGAGTGTGCTAGGAGAAGTACGCGCCACGCAGAGCGGTCGTCAAGAACCCAACGTCTTTCGCGCCCGCCATCTCGCGAATGCTGTGCATTGCCAGTTGTGCGGCGCCACAGTCGACCGTCGGGATCCCTAGCCGTGCCGCAGATATCGGCCCAATGGTTGACCCGCATGGCAGATCGTTGCGGTGAATATAGGTCTGCACCGGTACGTCGTTTTCGGCGCAGATTGAGCGAAGCCAGGCATCGCTTTGTGCGTCTGTGGCGTATCGCTGGTTTGGGTTCTGCTTGATGACGATGCCCTTGTTCACCTCGATGAAGTGCCTGGGCTCATGCTTGTCTGGGTAGTTGGGATGAGTTGCGTGGGCACCGTCGGCTGACACAACAAAGCTGTTGGCGAGACCCTCGAGGTGTCCGGCCCTGTCGAATCCCAATGCGAGCGAAAGCCGTTCGAGGGTGTTTGAAAGCGAGGCGCCGTCGGCACCAGTCGCCGAGCGTGAGCCAACCTCTTCGTGGTCATACAAGACCAATACGGGAATGCGGCGTAGCCGGTCAGTTCCCTTCGCTGCGTCGAGCAATGCATAGACGCCGCAGAAGCTCGAGAAGAGATTGTCGATTCGAGCCGACGCAATGAGATCACCGTGGCGACCGACGAGGGCTGGGGCGAGGGTGTCGTGCGCCATGACGTCCCACGAAAGGATGCGATCAGGGGTTACCCCGCACTGCTCAGCCAGATACTCGACAAACGACTCCTTGCCAGTGGACCAGAGGGGGTCGAGGTGCTCTTGGGGGTTCAGGAGAAGCCCCGTCTCGCGAATTTCGCGGTCGAGGTGGATTGCGAGTTGGGGAACACGTAAGAGAGGCGTGTCATCTCGAAACAGAAGCATCTCGGTCTCTTGCTCACCATCAATGGCCACTCGGCCGGCGAGACCGAGATCACGGTCAAGCCAACTATTCGTCAGGGCGCCGCCATAGACCGAAACGGCGAGCTGAGCCCAGCCAACTGACTCATAGTCAGGATTGGCCTTGACTCGGAGATTCGGCGAGTCGGTGTGAGCACCAACGACACAGAATCCATCGTGACTTGAGAATTCTGACCGTTCGGGCTGCACCCAGGCGGTCATTAGGCCACCGTCCAGGATGTAGTAGCCGCCGGCGGCGGTGGGGAAGCGGCTTTTCCTGTCGTGCTTGTTGAAACCGGCTGCCGCCAACAGTGCGGCGGCAGTCGTCGCCGCGTGATACGGGGTAGGGCTCGCCTCAATATCGCGGAGGAGATCTGCAACAAAGTCGTGTGTGGCAGCAGGCGAGGAATCAGAAGTCATCCAGTGGAATCTAGTCGACTTGCTGATCGGACGGGGGATTGACCGATCTGGCAAACTGTTTGACGATTCGTGTTCCATCGTTGCGAGCGATAAAGAAATAGCATCGGGGTGCAAGTCAGCGCTACCATTGCGAACTCTCCCGGCCGGGCCAACGTCGTCCCCGCCTTGCCACCCACCACCATCCTGACCAGGAGATCTCATGCGTACGGTACGCGCCCCCGAGGGGCTCTACGATCCACGCTTCGAACACGATGCGTGCGGTGTCTCGTTTTTGGCGCACCTCCACGGCGACGCGTCCCACGAGATAGTCCGCCGGTCGCTTTCCGCGCTCACCAGTCTTGAGCATCGTGGCGCCACCAACGCAGAGGTCAACAGCGGCGACGGCGCCGGAATCCTGATGCAGATCCCGCACGGTTTCTACCGTGAAGTCATGCCAGGGCTCGGCGAGTCAGGGACATACGGAACCGGTATCGCATTCCTCCCCGCCGATCGGGCGCTCGCGACCATGGTGCGAGACCGCATCGACGCAATCGTCGCTGAAGAGGGACTCGTGCAGCACGGCTGGCGTGAGGTTCCGTTCGAACCGGGCCCGCTCGGCAACCAGGCGCTCGAGTCGATGCCCTCGTTCTGGCAACCATTCATCACCTCGTCCAAGGGTCTTAGCGGGATCGATCTTGACCGCGAACTCTACGTTGTCCGCAAACGGGTCGAGAACGCCCTAAACGAAGAACTCTTCGACCAACTCGACACTGCGATCTATTTCCCGAGCTTGTCGTGTCGGACCGTTGTCTACAAAGGCATGTTGACGACCGATCAGCTAATCACGTTTTTCCCTGATCTCTCCGACACGCGTGTCGAGAGTGCGCTCGCAATCGTGCACAGCCGCTTCTCGACCAACACGTTTCCCGACTGGGCGAGAGCCCATCCATATCGTTTCATTGCGCACAACGGCGAAATCAACACCGTCAAAGGCAATCGCAACTGGATGAAAGCACGCGAAGCGATGCTGGCCGCCGACCACTGGGGCGACCGCATCAACAAGCTTTTCCCAATCTGCGACCCGCTCGGCTCAGATACCACCAGCCTCGATGAGGCGCTCGAGCTGCTTCACCTCGGCGGCTATTCGCTTCCACGGGCAGCTCTCATGATGATCCCCGAGGCATGGGAGAAGAATCCAAACCTAGATCCGAAGATCCGAGACTTCTACCGATTCCACGCTGCGCTGATGGAGCCGTGGGACGGGCCTGCGTCGGTCACGTTCACCGATGGCACCGTCATCGGTGCACTTCTCGACCGAAACGGCCTGCGCCCTGGCCGGTTCTGGGTAACTGACGACGACATCGTTGCGCTTGGCTCCGAAGTTGGCGTGCTCGACGTCGACCCGTCAACCGTCATCCAGAAGGGTCGCCTCGAGCCGGGAAAGATGTTCCTGGTCGACACATCACAAGGTCGCATTATCAGCGACCACGAGATCAAGATGGATCTCGCCGAGGCGCATCCATACGGCGAGTGGCTTGAGAATGTTGTCGAGCTTGCCGACCTGCGATCCCGCCATGTGGCGCCACCGGTCCACGACGACGTCGTCCCTTTGCTGGTCGCAAACGGCTACACCGAAGAAGAATTTGAGTGGCTCGTTGAACCAATGGTGCTCAGCGGCACCGAAGCAATCGGCTCGATGGGAACCGACACACCGCTCGCAGTCTTGTCGTCGCGACCGCGGATGCTCTTTGACTATTTCTCCCAACTCTTCGCCCAAGTCACCAACCCACCTCTCGACTCGATCCGAGAAGAGCTCGTCACGTCATACGAGGCGACAATTGGGCCAGAGTCCAATCTGTTGAGTCCTAGCGCAGAGTCGTGCCGCCAGCTGCGCTTGCCGTACCCCGTTCTAACCAGATCTGAATTGACCGACATCATTCATGCCAATGATGAAGGCGACCATCCCAACCTGAAGAGCGCAGTTATCCATGCCCTCTACCCAGTCGCCGAAGGCGGCGCTGGACTTCGCCGAGTGCTCGACGAAGTCCAACACCAGGCGAGCGAGGCCATAGCGGGCGGAGCATCAGTCATCGTCTTGAGCAACCGTGGCGCCACTGCCGACCTTGCTCCTGTGCCGTCCCTCTTGCTCACCGCAGCCGTGCATCAACACATGGTCAATGAGAAGACACGGACCAAAGCGGGCCTCGTAATCGAGGCCGCCGACGCTCGTGAAGTACACCACTTTGCCCTGCTCATCGGGTTTGGCGCCGGTGCGGTCTGCCCTTCGTTGGCTTTCGAGGCGATCCTCGACCGTATTGCCTGGGACAAATCCAGTGCCGACCCCGCAATCGCCGAGAAGAACTTCCTCAGAGCCGCCACCAAAGGCGTCATCAAAGTGATGTCAAAGATGGGCATATCGACCATCGCCTCATACACCGGCGCCCAGATTTTTGAAGCAATTGGCTTGTCAGACGAACTCGTTGCCGAGTTTTTCCCGAATATCACCTCGAAGCTCGGCGGTATCGGGCTCGACGAAATTGCGGAAGAGATCGCTGAACGTCACCGTCGAGCGTTCCCCGATCGCCCAACATCGCTTTCGCACCGCGAACTCGAACTCGGGGGCGAATACCAGTGGCGTCGCGAAGGTGAGTACCACCTCTTCAATCCAGACACCGTCTACCGACTTCAACACTCAACACGGACAAAGCGCTACGACATCTTCAAGCAGTACACGAGCCTTGTCGACGAGCAGTCAGAACAGCTCGCAACATTGCGTGGACTCTTCAAGTTCGCACCTCAACGCCCGCCAATCCCAATCGAGCAGGTCGAACCAATCAGCGAAATCGTCAAGCGGTTCGCAACCGGAGCCATGAGCTACGGCTCGATCTCGGCCGAGGCGCACGAGACACTCGCGATCGCCATGAATCGGCTCGGTGGCAAGTCAAACACTGGTGAGGGAGGCGAAGATCTCGAGCGCTACGAGATCATGCCAAACGGCGACACCAAACGATCCTCGATCAAGCAGGTGGCATCGGGCCGGTTTGGCGTCACATCGAACTACCTGACCAACGCCGACGACATTCAGATCAAGATGGCGCAAGGCGCCAAGCCGGGTGAAGGCGGCCAGCTACCTGGCAAGAAGGTCTATCCTTGGATCGCCAAGACAAGGCACTCCACCCCGGGTGTCGGCCTTATTTCTCCGCCGCCCCATCACGACATCTACTCCATCGAAGACCTCGCCCAGCTCATTCACGACCTCAAGAACGCAAACCCTGAGGCTCGGATCCATGTCAAGCTCGTATCAGAGGTTGGCGTCGGCACCGTTGCTGCTGGAGTGTCAAAGGCCAAGTCGGACGTCGTCTTGATCTCTGGGCACGATGGCGGAACCGGTGCGTCCCCGCTCACCTCGCTAAAGCATGCAGGCGGCCCATGGGAACTCGGCCTGGCCGAGACCCAACAGACGCTCCTCATGAACAACCTGCGTGACCGTATCGTCGTGCAGGTCGATGGTCAGATCAAGACTGGTCGCGATGTTGTCATTGCTGCCCTGCTCGGCGGCGAAGAGTTTGGGTTTGCAACTGCACCGCTGGTCGTCTCTGGGTGCATCATGATGCGCGTCTGCCATCTCGACACGTGTCCGGTTGGTATTGCGACCCAAAACCCAGAGCTGCGCGAACGTTTCAATGGCAAGCCCGAGTTTGTCGAGACATTCTTTGAGTTCATTGCCGAAGAAGTACGAGAACTATTGGCCGAGCTTGGTTTCGCCACCCTTCAAGAAGCGGTTGGCCAGGTCGAGAGTCTCGACGTCTCGAGCGCAGTCTCTCACTGGAAGGCCGCTGGACTCGATCTGCGACCGATTCTTCATCTTCCGAAGCTTCCAGAGGGTGCGGCCCGCTACAACACCAAGCCGCAGCACCATGGGCTAGTCAAGGCGCTCGACAAAGAACTGATTACCGCCTTTGCCGACTCGTTAGAGACCGGCACGCCATTGCGAATCAATCGGAGCATCGGCAACCAGAACCGAACCGTTGGCACAATGCTTGGCCATGAGCTCACAAAGCGATACGGCAACGATGGCATGCCAGACAACACGATGCAGGTCGACTTCACCGGTCAGGCGGGCAACTCCTTCGGGGCGTTCCTGCCAAAGGGCATCACTCTTCGCCTTGAAGGCGATGCGAACGACTACGTCGGCAAGGGGCTCTCTGGCGGCCGAATCGCCGTGTTCCCGTCCCCGAAAGCTCCGTTTGCGGCCGAAGAGAACATCATCGCCGGCAACGTACTGCTCTACGGGGCGACGTCAGGCGAAGCGTTCCTGCGAGGCCGGGTTGGCGAGCGGTTCTGTGTCCGCAATTCAGGAGCAACGGCAGTTGTCGAAGGTATCGGCGACCACGGTTGCGAATATATGACCGGGGGTCTTGTTGCGATCCTCGGGTCAACAGGACGCAACTTCGGAGCTGGAATGTCAGGCGGCATTGCGTACGTGTTCGATGCCGATGACGATTTCCACAGCCGGGTAAATCTTGAGATGGTCGATCTCGAGCCGCTCGATGACGACGACGAAGAGGCGCTCCAGGCCATGGTCCGCAGTCATTTTGTCGAGACGGGTTCGGTGCTTGCCGAACGCATGCTCGAGAGTTGGCACTTGTCGGTGGCAAAGTTCGTGAAAGTGATGCCGAGGGAATACAAGCGAGTGCTGATTGCGCGAGCTCGAGCGCTGGCCGAAGGCACCGATCCAATCAAAGCTGTAATGGAGGCCACCAATGGGTGATCCAAGAGGATTCCTGAAGTTCGACCGGGAGCTGCCAACCCGGCGCCCCGTGCCTGTCCGTCTCCGTGATTGGCGGGAGGTATACGAGCCGTTCCCCGTCGATGCACTGCAGGTGCAGGCGTCGCGGTGCATGGATTGCGGAATTCCCTTCTGCACCAGCGGCTGTCCGCTTGGCAACATCATTCCCGACTGGAACGACCTCGTCTACCGAGACCGTTGGGAAGAGGCGATTGAACGCCTTCACGCAACCAACAACTTTCCTGAGTTCACCGGCCGGCTCTGTCCAGCCCCCTGCGAGGGGGCGTGCGTCGCGGCCATCAACACCGACCCGATCACGATTAAGCAGATCGAACTCACCATCATCGAACACGCCTTTGAGATGGGCTGGGTTCGCCCAATCCTTTCCACCAAGCTCACGGGAAAGCGCATCGCCGTCGTCGGTTCCGGCCCCGGTGGCCTCGCCGCCGCCCAGCAGCTCACGCGGGCTGGCCATTCTGTGACCGTCTTTGAGCGGGCTGATAGGGCCGGCGGTTTGATGCGATACGGCATTCCCGAGTTCAAGATGGAAAAGGCGATCCTCGATCGCCGCCTTGAGCAGATGCGGCTTGAGGGCACAGAGTTCCGCTGCAACGCGTGGGTCGGCGGGCCAATCGACGACGACCGGTCAATCTCGGTTGCCGATGTCCGTGACGACTTCGATGCCGTTGTACTTGCGGGCGGGGCCACGCTGGCACGAGATCTACCCATTCCTGGGCGGGAAAACACTGGTGTCTATCAAGCGATGGAATACCTGCCATACGCGAACTCGGTGCAGGCTGGCGACATCGATGAGTCACCAATCAACGTTGCGGGAAAGCGGGTTGTCATTATTGGCGGCG
Organism: Acidimicrobiales bacterium; assembly: GCA_037968895.1. Lineage (GTDB taxonomy): Bacteria > Actinomycetota > Acidimicrobiia > Acidimicrobiales > SZUA-35 > JBBKWJ01. The sequence continues at coordinate 5,965 of JBBKWJ010000237.1, read as the reverse complement.
GCGACACCGGGGCCGATTGCCTCGGGACAGCACATCGTCAAGGCGCAGCATCGATCCACCAGTTCGAGATCATGCCTCGGCCGCCAGAAGAGCGGCCGACGAGCACACCGTGGCCTACCTTCCCGATGGTCTACAAGGTCACATCCGCCCACGAAGAGGGCGGCGACCGCGTCTACTCTGTCAACACCACCGAGTTCATCGGCACAGACGGAGTCCTTACCGGCCTGGTCGCGAATGAAGTTGAGTCCGTCATTGTCGACGGTCGACCTACCTTTCAGCCTGTCGCAGGCAGCGAGTTCAGACTCGACGTTGACTTCGTCTTCCTCGCAATGGGTTTCCTTGGACCAGAGCCTGGGTCGCTGATCGACGAATTTGGCCTCGAACTCGATGCCCGTTCAAACATCGCACGCGATCAAAACTGGGAGACGAATGTCGACGGAGTATTCAGCTGCGGCGACATGGGTCGGGGACAGAGTCTTATTGTGTGGGCAATTGCCGAAGGTCGCTCAGTCGCCGCTGCCGTTGACAAAAAACTGATGGGCGAAACCCTGCTTCCTTCGCCGGTTCGTCCGACTGATCGGCCGATGCAGTAGCGAAGCGCTTTGGGACGCCAGCAGAAGTTTCTCACTACTTTGCACCATCGCGCTCAGGTTCGCGAAGTTTCTGGTCGATGTTAAGTTCAACTTCTGTAGTACCCAGAAAGGGTAGGCCGATGGCGACCGAAGAACCTGAAACCACAACTCCAGTTCGAGTCCCTCTCGGCGAGGCGCTTGAGAAGGCGCGAGTTCGTGTTGGCTTTAGTGTTCCGGCTGCGGCTTCAGCAGTCGGCCTGAGCGAAACGGAACTCTCACACTACGAGTGCGGGATCAGGACTCCATCAGAGGAAATATCGGCTGCACTCGCACGCATCTACGACGTTGAACCAGACCGTCTCGGGCATCGCGAATTCGTTGCCCGCGTTCCTGGTCGCTTCAACGCCGAAGACGGGGCCTTGTGGCTTGGGTGGTATCGCATCAATTTCGACCCACTCACTGACACGAACGAACAACTTTTACGCTCCATCGGAGCGGCCCTCCGTTCAATGCGTTCGTTGCCAGAATCAGCACCAGTGTTTATTCGATCCCAAGAAATTGAGCTCTTCGCCAGTCTGGTTGATCTCACTGACGAGAACCTCGCGTTTCTGACGATGCGATACCTCCGGCTTAGCTATTCCGACACCACAAGCCTCATCGCCAGAATGTGGCGACAGTCGATGTCAGCCATCCACTTGGCCGCGGTGCAAGCTCAGATCGAGCAGCACACACCGCGCCAGCGACACTGCAACGCCTAGCTAGAACAGAAACGCAAGGTCTCCTAGTCGACGATGATGCCCTCGAGCAGCAGTCGGTAGAGGCCGGAGCAGACTCGAAATGCGCTTTCGCCTGTTTCGGTGATCAGATCAGAGACTGATCGGGTGCCGTCGAGGCGAGAAAGATAGCGCCACTCGTCTGCGGTCACAATTCGTTCAGTCTGGTCTTCCGGTAGTTCAGCAGCGAGCGTGAAAATCACGGCCGTCGATGGGATACGGGCCGCGATCTGGCGCCAAATAGTGAGCCGTTGCTCAGCTTGCGCCACCACTTCGCTCAGCTTCTCGGCAAAGGCGGCGCCGAGTGGGTGCTCGCCACCGACCTCAACTTCGTATGTGTCCGACGAAGGAACCAGGAGCTCAAACAGAGCATTCAGGTTGTGCTCGTGGAGCAAGCGAGAGACCGTGGGCGACGAGTCTGGGTGAGACTCCTTCAACTGCCGACCGACGTCTGACGACGATTGCAGCGCGGTGTGTAGCTCAGACAGCGATCCGACGTCGGCGCTAAAGAGCACATCGGCGAGTTCAGGACTGGCAGCAGACGTGGCAAGTATTAATCGTCCGTTGCTGCACCACACTGCGCCCTCGTCGCCGAGCCTCACGACACCGGTTGCTCCGGTGGAGTCGAAGACATCGAGGATCTGTTTGAGCGGGGTGTCATCCAAGTTTCCCGAAAGCGGAATCTCTATTGGTGCAGACGTATTCACGGATCAGACGCTATCGGATCCTGGGACCCTGTGGGGCGACCTGACAGCAATCGTTTCTGATGACTCAAGACCGAAGCGGTTTGACCGATAGCAACAGTGATGTTTAGAAAACTGAAGCTCCGAACCAAATTGCTGGCCATCGCATTGCCTCCACTCATCGTGCTTGCGCTCATTTCGGCTTACGCCGTTCTGCTCGGCTCGAGGGACGGATCGACAATCGACGAAATGTCTGGTGATATCCGCACCCTTGGCATCGTCTGTTTGGCGACCATGCTTCTGAGTACGCTTACGATGGTCATCATCGGTCGCAGCATCATTGACCCTGTTGACGAGCTCAGACGATCGGCACTTGAGGTCGCAAACGAACGTTTGCCGCTTCTCGTCGACGCACTGCGCACGCCAGGAGCACTTGTCCCGAGCTTCGAACCGCTGGTCAGCGATCAGCACGACGAACTCGGCGAGCTCGTAGATGCGCTCAACGCGATTCAGGATCGGGTGGTTGAGATCGCGACGGCTCAGCAGAGCGTCGTGCATGCAGGTGTCAGCGACCTCGTGATCAACCTCGCTCGCCGCAATCAGAGCCTTCTGGACCGTCAACTTGAGCTCATCGACCGCCTTGAGCACGACGAGGAGGATCCAGAACGCCTGGAAGAGCTCTTCGGACTCGATCACCTTGCCACCCGGATGCGCCGCAACGCCGAAAGCCTTCTCGTGCTCGCCGGATCCGAGTCGACACGCCGCCGAGGCCGTCCTGTGCAAGTAGCAGACTCGATTCGTGTTGCGATGAGCGAAATCGAGAACTACCAGCACGTCAATCTGACTGATGTCGAAACGGCCGAGATCGCATCGAGTACTGCTCTTGACTTGGCCCACCTTCTTTCTGAACTTATGGAGAACGCAACCCAGTTCTCGCCGCCTGACCGCCCTGTTGAAGTGCGAGGCTCCTCACAATCTGACGGTAGCTACATCGTGGCCGTGATTGACCGCGGTATCGGTCTGTCCCCAGACCAGCTCACCGACGCAAACACGACTCTTGCTCTTCCACCGGAACTTGGGCTTGGCATGAGCCGATCGCTCGGCTTCATCGTGGTCGGCCACCTCGCAAGACGTCTTGGCGCCTCAGTCGTCCTGACTCCGACGCCAGGCGGAGGTACCACCGCTACCGTACTGCTAGGCGCAAGCCACTTCGCCGATGCGAGTGCCTCACAACCGCTGCCAGAAGCACCGGCAATGGCTGAACCCGTGGCTACGTTGCCACCAGAGGCTCCACACACACCAGTCGAGGTTCCAGCACCGGTCGCCGCCGAGCCAGAAACTGCGCAACCGCAGATGCTGGCTGCTGATAGCGGACCGGTCGAAGATCCACTCTCGATGTTCCGTGACGCGAATCACCACCTTCCCAGCGAGCAGCCTGTCGCCCACGAGGTAGCTCCGACTGACTACCCGGCCAAGCTCAGCGAGGCCGTTCCCGACGGTGATGCATTCGACGCCGGGATGGACTCGTTGCTCGCTCCAACTCCTTCGGGCCATACCGCAACTGGGCTCGTCAAGCGAGATCGCACCCGTTCGCAAGCCCCTGTCGACGAGGGCCGCCCGGCAACGCCGAGCGAACGCAGTCCTGAAGAAATTCGAGCGATGCTCGCTCGCTACCGCGAGGGTCTCAAGGGGCGTCCACTCAGCGACATCGCAGGCGAACAGCCGGCCACCGCCGATCTTTCCCAACCCACGAACCCCGAGAACAACGGAGGCCAAGCATGACGGTCATGAGCACACAAGCAAGCAACATTAATTGGCTCGTGAACAACTTCGTTGACCGGATTCCTGGTGTTTCTGAATCAGTCGTTGTCTCGTCGGATGGTCTACCACTGGCCGCTTCATCCGGACTCGATCGAGATTCTATTGATCGTTTCTCCGCAGTGTCGTCTGGCCTCATCGGCCTTTCATACGGCGCTGCCGGCCGCTTCGGCGGTGGAGCAGTCAACCAGATCATTGTTGAAATGGAACGAGCATTCCTTTTCGTTACCGGAATCTCAGACGGATCGCTTCTCGCGGTTGTCGCTGACGCCAGTTGCGACGTTGGTCTCGTTGCCTACGAAATGGCGGTCCTGGTCGAAAAGACCGGCACCGTGCTCACTCCGGAGCTTCGGGCTGAGCTGCAGGCGGTGCTACCTCGATGATCGACTCAGACACAACAGCCGAGCTTCGGGTGCGACCATATTTGGTCACTCGGGGCCGGACCAAGGCAGCGATAGACCTGCCGATCGAGGCACAGATTCGGGCCACGACCGCTGGCCAACAGGCCGGCGATCGGCTGAGAAACGAAAGCCTCAAGATCGTGCATCTCTGTGCTCGGCCGCTGTCGGTCGCAGAGATCGCAGCCCACGTCGGCATCCACCTGCAGGTAGCGAAGATTCTTGTTGGCGACCTCGTCACGCAGGGCTTTGTGAGTACTGGTCAGATGACGCAGCCAACGACCCAACGTCCAGACCTTCGATTGCTTGAGCGCGTCCTTGACGGCCTCCAGACGCTGTAGGGAACTATGAACGCCAATCCAATCCCAGTAAAGATCGTCGTAGCGGGAGGTTTCGCCGTCGGCAAGACCACCTTCGTCGGCACCATCTCCGACATCGAGCCACTGACAACCGAAGCCTCGATGACTAGAGTCAGCGAAGGGGTCGACAACGTCGGCGCAGCGACTTCAAAGAAGTCGACCACCGTCGCCATGGACTTTGGCCGCGTTGGAATCGGCGAAGACCTCGTGTTGTACCTCTTCGGCACTCCAGGACAAGATCGTTTCCACTTCATGTGGAACGAACTGATCCGCGGTGCAATCGGTGCCGTAGTCCTCGTTGACACCGGTCGTCTTGAAGACTGTTTCCCCGCCGTCGACTACATGGAAAAGACAGGCGTTCCGTTTGTTGTCGCCATCAATGCGTTCGAAGGCGTGCTACGGCACCATCCAGACGACGTGCGCGAGGCGCTCGACATTCCTGCGAACATTCCTGTTGTCGTGACTGATGCCAGAAGCCGCTCAGCTGTGCGCGACACGCTGATCGCACTGGTACGCCATGCGATGACGGCATCGACCGCAGCGGTCTAGCCAAGCATCTAGCTAGCGGGTAGTTCCACACCGGCCGCTAACAGAGAACACAGGGCGCGGTGAAGCGGCCGTCAAGCGGCCGATCCAACCGTTGTTCGTGAATATCAACCGCGTTTCAGGTGAGGAGAACACCCAACGGCGTGTAGAAACTCACGGTTCCATCTTTGTTTCGAGTTACAAAGAACCGGCCCCTCGTTTTTAACCTGTGATGATGACGACACAACATGTGCCCATTCACCAAAACAGTGTGTCCATCATCATTAAACGCCTGGAGATGATCTGCTTCGCATCGGTGAGCTGCGATTGTGCAGCCAGGGAACCGGCATGACTTGTCACGGAACTTCAACAAGTCTCGCTGGGTCGGGGTAAACAACCTTGTCGCCCGACCAGCGTTGATCATCACACCGTTGTTGTCGAACACGATCCTTCGGATCCGGTCAGTCAAGAAATGCGTGAGCATCACACGAGGCGGAATCGCAGTACCCCGGCCGGTTTCGCAGCGACGCTTCGGATCGAAGACCCGATCAAGCGGGCTCAGATCGACGAGAGGGCCGACAGCCTTGTCGGGCCCAACGTCTTCAAGATCGCCAATCACGTCTTCGACCACGTCGCTGATGGTGTCTTCGTCGACGCCGAGAAGCACCAGTGGTTCGGGTCGTTGCGCGTCAGCAGGAGTTGAGGAACCGTCAATCACGAGCGACACCAACGCGTCAGCCCGCCGTTGCGCATGGGTACGTCGCAACTGCAACACTGACGGAGCAACGGGTGTCGCCCGCCGGCTGTTTTCTTCGACCGCGAGAGCCCAATCTTCAT
>JBBKWJ010000236.1:0-5728 GCA_037968895.1 Acidimicrobiales bacterium | reverse complement strand
GACAAGGCGACCGAAGGCGAAGTCATCTTCGAAGGCCAAGACCTGACGAAGCTGAAACCGGCAGAAATGCGCAAGGTCCGGCCCCGGGCGCAAATGATCTTCCAAGACCCGCATGCCTGTCTCAATCCGCGCATGACGGTGGCATCGATCATCGGCGAACCGCTACGAGAACACACCAAGATGGGTTCGGTCGAGCGCCGCACTCGAATCGACGAACTGCTGACCATTGTTGGGCTCGACCCGTCACACGCCAACCGCTACCCCCACGAGTTTTCGGGTGGCCAGCGCCAGCGCATCGGCATCGCCCGAGCCATTGCACTCAACCCAGATTTCATCGTGTGCGATGAGCCGATTGCGGCGCTCGACGTCTCGATCCAGGCTCAGGTCGTCAACCTGCTCGAAGATCTGCAAGAGTCGTTGGGGCTCACCTATCTGTTCATCTCCCACGATCTGTCGATGGTCCGCCACATCGCCGATCGGGTTGCCGTGATGTATCTCGGCCACATTGTCGAACTCACCGACGTCGGACGCGTTTACGACGACCCCAAACATCCCTACACCCGGGCGCTCCTGTCCGCCGTGCCCGTGCCCGATCCTCGGGCCGAAGACATCCGCGAACGCACCATCCTCCAGGGCGACCTTCCAAGTCCATCGAATCCTCCACCCGGTTGCGTTTTCAGCACCCGATGCCCAATCGCCGAGCAGCGATGCTCGTCTGAGATTCCTGAATGGCGAGAGCTCGACGACGACCATTGGGTCGCGTGTCACTTCGCTGAATAGCGCTGCATTCGGTCCCATCGGCCGAACGCTGAGCATCGCCGACACGCTCGACCAAGACTGGTTGTCCGCGCACCAACGCGAACGCTTTGCTTCGGGCCAAACCAGCAGTGAGGCGCACTGACTGTGTTTCGCGTCTACGCTGTCCGACACGCTGGTGGATACCAGCACCTTGGAGGAGGAAATACCTATGAAACGATTGAAACTGCTCGCGCTGCTTGCCGTTATCGCTCTGTTTGCCGCGGCCTGCGGTGGTAGCGACAGCGACAGCACCGACGACACCGCATCTGACGGCGATACGACCGCAGTCGATTCCAGCGACGACGCTGCAGACGACGCAGAACCCGCAGACGACGCAGAACCCGCCGACGACGCAGAACCTGCAGACGACGCAGAACCTGCAGACGACGCTGAACCTGCAGACGACGCTCCGGCGGCCTCAGCAGCCGGTACCGGTGGCGACTTGACCTTGCTGCAATGGCAAGCCCCATCAACAGCTAACGCGCTTCTCTCGGGTGGCACCAAGGACCTGCTCGCCGGCAGCATCGTGATCGAGCCATTTGCTCGCTTCAATCCAGATGGCGAACTGGTCGCGACACTTGCAGCCGAAATCCCCACCGCAGCTAACGGCGGGCTCTCTGACGATCAAACTCAGATCACGTGGAAGCTCAAGGAAGGCATCATGTGGTCTGACGGCACCCCGTTCACCGCCGACGATGCAGTCTTCACCTGGGAATACTGTGCCGACACAACAACCGGTTGTTCAACCGATTCGTTCAGCACGGTCACCAACGTCGTCGCCGACGACGACCTGACGGTCACGGTCACCTTCGATTCACCACAGCCATTCCCATTCGTGCCGTTCGTTGGTTACGCCAACCCAATCATTCAACGGGCCCAGTTCGCTGAATGCGTTGGCGCTGCCTCGACGAGCTGCTCTGACGAGAACTTCGGTCCTATCGGTACCGGCCCGTACATGGTTGTCGAGCTTCGACCAGAAGACACCGTGAGCTACACCTTCAACCCACTCTTCCGTGGCAACGCCATTGGCCAGCCATTCTTCGAGAACGTCATCATCAAGGGCGGCGGCGATGCTGAAGCATCTGCTCGTTCGGTCCTCGAAATCGGCGAAGCTGACTATGCGTGGAACCTTCAGGTTGCCCCTGAAATTCTCGGCCCAATGGAAGACGCTGGGCTCGGCACAGTTGTTGTTGCGTTCGCCACGAACGTCGAGCACATCAACCTGAACCAGACCAACAACCGGGCCGATGGCGATCTTGCGTCGAACTACGCAGATGGCACGAACCCGAACCCGTTCTTCTTCAACAACTCTGAGTTTGCTCGTGCTCTCTCGATCGCAATCAATCGTGACGACCTCGTCACTGTTGGTTACGGCCCAACCGGCATCCCGACCTGCAACATGTGGAACGTAGGCGCCGGCACCTCAACAAACAACGACGAGTGCCTGACACAAGACATCGACGGAGCGAACGCCATCCTCGATGGACTTGGCTACCTCGACACCGACAATGATGGCGTCCGCGAACTACCCGACGGCACCCCGCTCGAGTTCAGTTACGCAACGTCAACCAACGCAGTTCGTCAGTCAAACCAGGACCTCATCAAGGACAACTGGGAAGAAATCGGCGTGATTGCCAACATGGAAAATGTTGACGCAAGCCTGTTCTTCGGTGAAAGCACCGGCGAGCAGTCGATCTGGCGTTTCCCATGGGACATCGAAATGTTCACCAACGGACCATCAGCAGGTCCTGACGCCCAGAACTACATGGGTAACTTCCGTACGAGCGAGATTCCAACGCCCGACAATGCGTTCGGTCCCGGCAACATCAGCCGCCTGGCCAACGACGAGTTCGACGCGCTGTTCCTCGAATTCGAGCAGACTTCACTTGATGATCCAGCTCGTAACGAGCAGATCATCCAGCTCAACGACATCGTTACCCAGGGGGGCTCGATCATTCCACTGATCCTCCGAGGCAGCGTCTCGGCGTTCTCCAACAAGATGCAGAACACCGGACCACTCAATGGTTGGGGCAGCGAATACTGGAACATCGAAGAATGGACCCGTTCCGAATAATTGCTAGCAATTTGTTAACGCAGTGAGACGAGGGCGTGTACGGACCACCGGTTCGTACACGCCCTCGTTGTTTTTTGTAAGGTGTTACAAACTCGGGGAGGGGTTACGCACGAATGCTGCGATTTGTAATACGAAGGACCCTGGTCGCAATTCCGACCTTGTTGTTCATCAGCCTGATCATTTTCCTGATCCTGCACCTCGCGCCAGGTGACCCCACGTCGCAACTGCCGCTGACCATCAAGCCCGAGGTTCGCGAGGCGATCAAGTCCTCGCTCGGCCTCGATCGACATTGGATCATCCAGTGGCTCAAATGGTGCCAGTTGATGTTCATCAACGAGCCAATCCACCTCTTCGAATCGCTGACGAACACCTGCTTCGGTGACTGCGAAAATCGTGCTCGAATCATCTCGTGGTCATCCAAGTCGCCTGCGCTCGACACCATCTACCAGCGACTACCCCAGACAGTTTGGGTCGCCGGACTGGGTCTGCTGTTCGGCACGCTGATTGCCATTCCTGTCGGCATCATCTCGGCGTACAAGCAATACTCGATCTTCGACAATGTGGGCACCTTCATTTCGATGATTGGCTTCGCTCTGCCGGTCTACTTCAGCGGTCTGCTGCTGATCGTCGTCTTCAGCGTCAAGCTGAAATGGTTGCCATCGCTGTACGACACCACGCATGACACCCAGTTCACGAGCTGGTCCAGCATCTGGTTCCAGATAAAACAGTTGGCGATGCCGGTATCGATCTTGACGCTGTTCAACGCCAGCCAGGTCTCTCGGTTCACCCGGGCATCAGCGCTCGACAACCTGAACCAAGAGTACGTGCGAACCGCACGATCAAAGGGCCTTTCCGAAACGACCGTGGTGACTGTGCACGTAATGCGCAACAGCATGATTCCTGTAGTCACGCTCTTGGCTCTCTCACTGCCCGGAATCGTCGGCGGCGCAATATTGACCGAGTCAGTTTTTCGCATCAACGGAATCGGCCGACTACTGCTCGACTCGCTCACCGACGACTTGCCCATGGTGCAGACAATCACCTTCTTCATTGCGTTCCTGACCGTCATGTTCAACCTGGTTGCCGACGTCGTCTACGCATGGCTCGATCCGAGGATTCGTTATGAGTGAACCCATCAGCGATCAATTAGTAGAGAACGAAGAACTCCCCGAGTTTCGTTCGCTGCGTTCCGACGTCTGGCGTCAATTCCGGCGACACCGCGGTGCTGTATTTGGACTTATCATCCTGATCTTCATCACCCTGGCCGTGTTCGTCGGCCCGTTCCTCTATCCCTATGACGCGTGGGCAAACGACGTACCCAACCGGCTGCTGTCGCCATCATGGCGACATCCATTCGGAACCGACGGAAACGGCCGCGACGTATTGGCCCGGGTACTCGTCGGCGGCCGAATCTCGATCGCTGTCGGCATGGCCGCCATGTTGTTCCAGATCGTCGTCGGCACCGCGGTGGGGGTTTTTGCCGGTTACTTCCGCCGCCTCGATGGCCTGCTCATGCGGATAACCGATCTGTTTCTTTCGCTGCCGCAGCTGCCGTTGCTGCTCGTGATCTTGATCTTGTTCCGTGAGCCAATGACCTCCAGGTTCGGACAGAACTTCGGAATCTTCATACTCGTCGTCTTCATCATCGGCGTTACCAACTGGATGCAAACAGCCCGCATTGTTCGGGGCGATGTCCTGGCACTCAAAGAGCAAGAGTTCGTACTTGCTGCCAAGAGCATCGGCACCGGCGGAGGCAAGATCATCCTGCGCCACATCCTGCCAAACGTGCTCTCACCAGTGACTGTTGCTGCCTCGTTGGGGGTAGCGACGGCCATCATCACCGAGTCAGCGCTGTCGTTCCTTGGGCTTGGTTTCCCCGCAGACTTTCCGACGTGGGGTCGGCTGCTGCTCGAAGCCAAAGACGTCATCACGTCGCAGCCGGCTCGAGTCATTTGGCCCGGTGCGCTCATCTCCTTGACCGTCATGTGTGTGACATTCATCGGCGATGGTTTGCGCGACGCACTCGATCCCAAGCTCCGCTCCACTGGCTGAGCCACAAAGAACAAGGGTGAACCCGCTGGTACACGTTCGTTCTGGTGCAATTTGATGCGGATCGCGCTGCTGTACGAACACCCGACCTGGTCGAACGAATTGATCGAGCGCGCTCGCGAACGTAACTTCGACATCACGCCGATCGACGTTGGTGAGTTCATTCTCAACTTGCCAATTGGCACCGGCTTCGATCTGTGGGTCAACCGAGTCAACGCAATGCCGTCAGGTGACCGGCCGGCAAGTGTTGTCGCCGCGACAAGCCATCTGCTGCTGTCGCTCGAGCTCTGCGGCCAGCGCCTCATCAACGGCTCACGAAGCCACCGCATTGGTGGGTCCAAGACCGCCCAAGCTGCTGTCTTCGGCCAGCTCGGTCTCGACACGCCTGCCAGCATCGCGATCTTCTCGGCCGAACAGGCGTCTAGCGCTGCTCAAGCACTGGGCTTTCCGGTGCTGACCAAGCCCAACGTTGGCGGATCCGGCAGCGGCATCGTACGACACGACACCCCCGAAGATCTCGCTGAAGCGTGCGATCGGGGTCTGATCGATCTCGGCATCGACGGCACCGGGCTCGTGCAACGGGTGGTCGAGAGCGCCGACGGATTGATCCACCGCGTCGAGATGCTCGGCGACTCATTCTTTTACGGCACCGAACAGCCGCTTCGAGCTGATGCCTTCAACTATTGCGCCGCTGACGGATGCAGCATCGAACCAGAGGCGACGGCAATCAAACTGTTCACGCCTGCTGATGCGGTGGTCGAGCAGGCAGCGTCGGTCATGGCCGCTGCCGAAACCGACGTCGGCGGC
>JBBKWJ010000235.1:0-6753 GCA_037968895.1 Acidimicrobiales bacterium | reverse complement strand
ACCCTCGACCGGTCATCGTGGACAATGTCCAAGGCCCGAGCGATCATATTGTCCGTCGAGATCGAAGGACTCACCCAGTCCGAAGCCGCTGACCGCTACGCAGTATCCAAAAGCTGGGTACCAAGGCACCGCCACCCGTGAACCAGCACGACCTTCAGGTCGTGAGATCGGCCGCCTGCGACGGACTCATCAACGAGTAACGTGACGCCGCCAGCCTTCACGATGAGCGTCTTCGGCAGTCTCTCCTCATCCGGACCGTACTACTCGCCGATTTCGCCGTCACACGAAGATGCCGTCATGGCGCGGAAGGATCTCCGAGAGATTCTCACGAATGTGATGGGCGTTACGGACGACTCGTTGCCGAACCGTCATGGTGGTGAAGAGCCTTCGGAAAAGGGATCCGTTGGCCACACCACACAAGGGGATCATCATGAGTGCAGTCGTAGTCGGAGTCGATAGCAGCGAAACCGCATTGGCCGCAGCAAAGCGGGCAGCAAAAATCGCCGCATCGCTCGGCCAACCACTCCACCTCGTGATGGCCGTCAAGCCCGGCCACTCGACAACGATCAAGCACGGCGGCGATTCATTTTTCGACGACTGGACGCAAGACAGCAAACAACTTCTGCAGCGAATCAAGCACGACATCGGGATGCCCGACGCCACCAGCTCGATCGGCTCCAAGGATCCGGTCGAAGCAATCTGCGCCGAAGCAGAGAAGGTCGGCGCCTCGCTGATCGTGGTCGGCAATCGAAGGGTGCAGGGCGTCAAACGGGTCCTGGGTGCTGTGGCAAACGGTGTGCTGCGCCATGCCGGTTGCGATGTGCTGGTCGTTCAGACCTCGTCTCCCGTGGCCAACGAGACTGCGAATGGTTCGACCAGTCACAGCATCTCGACCGCCAAGGTGTTTCGGTTGTCCAGCAAGCAGGAGCTGGCTCGCCTGGATTCGATCGCAACCTCTATCCAAGTGCCCGCTGGACGCGAGCTGACCTCCGAAGGCCGACACGGAAAGGAGTTCGGTGTTCTCCTCGACGGCTCGGCGACGGTCACCGTTGATGGCGAGGTGGTCGCAACGCTGCGGGCCGGCGATCATTTCGGTGAGATGGCACTATTGCAAGCGGCAGGGGTCGGCAGCGACCTGCGAACCGCCACTGTCGTCGCCGACACCGACCTGTGGATCAGCGTCATGTCGGTTCAGGAATTCGGCACGCTGCTCAACGAATTCCCCGACGTCGCTGATCAGCTCCGACGAAGTGCCGCACAGCGAGCCACGGCTGTCAACACCTGATCACCGTCCTGGTTGCGAACAGCGCGGTTCTACGGTCATAGAGGCACGAACGGATCAGGGCGAGGCAGCGAAGATCAGTTGGCGGCCGCGGCGGCTTTCTCCCAAGCGAACTTATCGAACACGGGATCGATGGGCGTCTGGGCGAAGTGGTTGGTGTAGTTGGACATCAGTTTCTGTGCGGCGCCAAGAATGACTTCCAGGATGTTGGCCTGGGTGAACCCAGCGTCCAGGAAGGCTTGCGTGTCGGACTCGTCCACGAAACCGCGATCGCGAATGACGCGCAGGGGGAATTCGTGGAGAGCTTCGAGCTTGGGGGTCGGCAGCCGAGTTTCGTTGCGCAACGCCTCAGTGATTGCGTCATCCACCTGGCACTGTTGCATCGACGGTTCGGGTCTTAGGTCAGCGAGGCTGTCAGGCTGAGCCGTCATCGACATCTGCGTCTCGCGCAAGCGCGACATCGATGCAGCTCGCAGATTCTTCACCGGTGCTTTGACCGCGCACGGGGAACCGGACGAAGTTGTGACCGATCTGGCTCAGGCGCTAGAAACGATGATCGAGCAGCCCGGCAACAACCCGAGCGAACTCCTCGAAATGTGCAAACACTTCCCTGCCGCCAAGCCCACAATTCGCTCCACACTCGAAATCCTCCTATGACCCGCCGTCCTAACCGCTCCACGCCCTCAAGGGTTCCAGACAACTTGCATCCTAATAGCTAGACATTTTGTATTATAAGAGGCCTACATTTGGTACCCTGCACGATGGCCATCTATCAAACACGAATCGTAGACGCCGAGCTTGATGAACTGCTCAGCGGGCTGGCGGCCCTCAGCATCGATGGGGCCAAAGGTGTAGGAAAAACGTCGACCGCCGCTCAGCGAGCCGCAAGCCGATTCAATCTCGACGATCCAGAGATCGCCAGCATCATTGCAGCCGAGCCGCAACGCATCACCAATTCAGCGCCGCCTCGGCTGATTGACGAATGGCAACGCATGCCATCATCGTGGGACCAAGTCCGCCGCGCCGTCGACGCTGATAGCACACCCGGCCAGTTCATCCTCACTGGCTCCGTAAACCCCGCGAACCCCTCAACACACTCCGGCGCTGGCCGAATCGCGAGCATCAGGATGAGACCTCTCGCTCTTGCAGAAAGATGGCGTAGCCCCAAGTTTCAGTCTCCAACGGTAAGCCTCAACGCGCTTCTACAAGGGACGTTGGCACAGATCGAAGGCCACACAACTGCGACGTTAACCGACTACACCAACGAGATCGTGAACGGCGGCTACCCAGGGATTCAACATGCCTCCGGACGCTCCCAAAGAAACGCCCTCAACGGCTACGTCCGGCGCATCGCAGACCGCGACTTCCCCGAAGCTGGCACCAACATCCGGAACCCAGCCGCTCTCCTTCGCTGGATGAGAGCATATGCCGCGGCGACTAGCTCCACGGCGTCCTACGAATCGATCCGCGACGCAGCCACCAGCGGACACGGCGACAAACCAAGCCGGAGCGCCACCACCCCATACATCGACACCCTCGAACGGCTCTGGATCCTCGATCCCGTCCCCGCATGGATCCCGACACGAAACCAACTTCGGAAACTCACCCAAGGCCCGAAGCACAATCTCGCCGACCCAGCCCTCGCCGCCGCTCTGCTCGGCGTTGATGCCGAGGCGCTACTCGAAGGCGCTAGCGCCTCTGTCACATTCCCACGCGACGGCCCTCTCCTCGGAGCACTCTTCGAATCGCTGATCGCTCTCAACTTGCGCGTTTACGCCCAGGAATCTGAAGCAACAGTGGGACATCTTCGTACACGCGGCGGCGAACGCGAAGTCGACTTCATCGTGCAACGCCGAGACCAACGAGCAATCGCCATCGAAGTCAAGCTTTCCCAAACAGTCGATACCAAAGACGTCCGACACCTCCACTGGCTCGAAGAACAACTCGGCGACGGCCTCATCGATAAGGTCATAGTCACAACAGGCACCCAGGCCTACCGACGACAGGACGGCGTGGCCGTAGTCCCAGCTGCACTACTCGGCCCTTAGTGTGGGGTTGACCAGGTTCACGGAACTCGATTCTGGAGTTCCTCAGTCAGTTGCACTTGCGCAAGACCACGAGCCTTTCGCAGCACCGCCAGTGTTCCGACCCTCTACCCGAGCGACGCCATCTTCGACTCGACCATGCTGGCAAACTCGGGATCCTTCAAAGCCTCCGCCCGGGCCGCCCTTACCCGACCGGTCGCGGTGGCGAACTCTTCATCGCTGAACGTCTCGCCGCTATCTGGAATTGAAGGCCCTGTCGTCTCAGTCATCGCGTTCTCCTAGTTCTGGCCTTGTGCTGGGTGCGTTCGTTCCCAGTCGGCGACCATGCGCACAGCGCGGTCTTTCATCTCTGCCGGGTAACGGCCCCGGCTCATATTCGTGCCTACGTGCTCCACTCTCTCAGAGAACAAACTGATGCGCCCCGGGTTTGGTGGGGCCTAGGTTTTGGATTCAGTCAGGCTGTCTTGGCGTGATGCATGTTCTCATACTCGATTGGCGTGCGCATCCCGATTGAGCTGTGACGTCGTCGCCGGTTGTGGAACACCTCGACGTATTCGAACATTGCTGAGGCTAGCTCGACCCGGGTGTTCCATCGTTTTCGGTTCAGCAGTTCGGTCTGCATGCGTCCCCAGAACGACTCGATGACAGCGTTGTCGAAGCAATCCCAACGCTTCCCAGCGACGGAAGCAGGCCGGACTGGCACGCCCGCTGGGTGAACGCCCATGTCGTGAATTGGGTGCCGTGGTCGGAATGGATCGCCAGCCCAGAGCCCGCCTTGGGTTGTCGGTTGCTGATCGCCATACCGAGCGCGTTGGTAACCAACGCAGTGTCTTGGCGGTGATCGATGGACCAGCCAACGACACGTCGGCTGAACGTGTCAGGCATTGTTGCATTGAGGGAACACGACCTTCCCCAGCAACAGTAGAACCATGCCAATCCGACCGAATCACATGCCTTCCAGTGACCATTCTGCGTTCGCTGGCTACCGGTTCCCGCCAGCGGTCATCATGCTCGCTGTTCGGTGGAATCTCCGGTACGGAATCTCCTACCGCGACGTCGAAGAGCTACTAGCAGAACAGCGAATTGAAGTTGATCACGTCACGATCTACCGCTGGGTCCAGCTCTTCCTCCCCTGCTCATTGACGCCGCACGACCCTGCCGACATAGCGTCGACAACCGATGGTTCGTTGACGAAACATACGTCAAGGTCGCAGGCACCTGGCGATACGTCTACCGGGCAGTCGATCAGCACGGCCAAGTCATCGACGTGTTCGTATCCAAACGCCGCAACATCCCAGCAGCCCGGAGGTTCTTCAAGACCGCGTTACTTGCTAACGACCAACCCATCGAAGTCGTGACCGATCTAGCCCAGGCACTGGAAACGGTGATCGAGGAGCAGATTCCCAGAGCGTTCCACAACACCGAGCAATACGCCAACAATCGTGTCGAGTGCGACCACGGGCGCTTGAAATCGCGGTTGAGACCAATGCGAGGACTCAAGACTGACCGCACCGCGTCAGTCGTGATTCAGGGCCACGCGTTCATTCAGAATCTAAGGCGATGCCACTACGAACTCGGAACCGATGCGCCTCATCAACATCGCAGAATCGCCCGGGCTTTCGACGAACTCGTCGATCTCATCTGAGGTCTAGCGCCGCAGCCGGTCGGCTGCGGCGTGTCCCGTTCTCGCTCGATGCAACAGTGCCGTTTCCGGCACCCTCAGGCATGGAGTCTCAGGTATTCGCGATGGCGGGTTGATTTCTTGATACTGCTGGTCCGGGCATTGACGTGGTTGAACCGGACCCGGTCTACTTTCGGCTGACTCTTTTTTAGGTAGTCCGACGCGTCTTATGGGTAGCGACCACCGATGACGCTGGCGAGTTTTCTCCATAAGTTCGAGACGTGCCTTGAACCGGAATCCGCCGGCGGCACTGAAGGAGGAAGTCAATGACTACCCATCTTGAGAGAGAAGCCAGAACAGGCATCCAGGTCGGTTCGTTCCCAGCCACCAAAACACAGACCCGTCGGATCGTCCTGGGAGCGGCACTGGCCATCGTGGTTGGCATGGCGGCGATTGTCATGACCGTCGGCACCAGTTCTGAACCGGCGACGGCCATTCCAGCTATCCAGGTGCGAGAGTTGGCACCGGTAGCGAACTGGGCGGCTCCGGAGACCAACGCTGCCGGGCTTGAGTATTCGCCCGCCAACCCCTATGTCCAGTCACCGTCATTGGTGGCGACGACTCGGGTTGGGCAAGAGGGACCGAGGTGACTCCGCACCCGAGCGGTACCAGTTACTGGTGTGATGCTCGCGACGGTTCCTTTCCCAGACTTCCGGACACCACGGCTCGGTCACGTGATGGCTTCCTCGACTAGGCTCCAGTTCAGCCTCGTGGAAAGGACTCAACTGGTGCTTCTGGAGAGAGAAGAGCAGCTTGGGTTGATGGCTGATCTGCTGGCTGTTGCCGGTTCGTCGGGGGGCAAGGTTGTCCTGATTCGTGGCGAGGCCGGTATCGGGAAGAGTTCGTTGGTTCGGGAGTTCCTCGAGACCCACGCCGATGAGGCACGCGTTTATTTTGGCTCCTGCGACGACCTACTGACCCTCCAGCCGTTGGGTCCTTTCTGGGATGTCGCCGCCGAGGCCCCTTCGCTTGGTGAGGCTTTGGAGAAGGATGACCGTCGAGCCGTGATGGCGGCGCTTCTCGACCTTTTGTCTCCTAGCCGCGGTGCGGCGATTCTGGTGGTTGAGGACATGCAATGGGCAGGTGAGGCCACCTTCGACGTTGTCAAATATTTGGGTCGACGAATTTCCGGAAGCAAGGGGCTGCTTCTGCTCACGTATCGAGACGGTGAGGTCGACCATGACCATCCGTTGCGACAGGTGATAGGTGGTCTGGCACCGCAAGATTTGGTGCGGGTACATCTTGGTCGTCTTTCTGCGGAGGCGGTCGAATCGATGGTCGAGAACACCAACCTTGATTCCGACCAGGTTTTTTCTTTGACCGATGGCAACCCGCTTTTCGTGACCGAAGTGGCCGCGTCGGGTGTTGAGGGGGTGCCGTCGTCGGTTCAGGACTCTGTGCTTGCCAGGGCAGGAAAACTGTCGTCTGGGGCGCGGCGGCTTCTCCATCTGGTGTCGGTGATCCCAGGGGAGTCGAAACGGTCCTTCGTCGAGAACATTGTTGAGCCGACCAACGAGGAGATGACCGAGTGTGTTCGTCAGGGTCTTCTCCGGCTCGGGGATGACACGGTGTCGTTTCACCACGAGCTGAGCCGCCGGTCGATCGAGTCGGTGTTGAACGCTGCTGATCGTCGTCGACTCAACCAAATGGTTCTGGATGAGCTTGATGGATCCGGTGACCCGCCCCGGTTGGTCCACCACGCCCGAGAGGCCAATGATGTCGCGTCGATCATCGAATTTGCGCCT
>JBBKWJ010000234.1:0-6819 GCA_037968895.1 Acidimicrobiales bacterium | reverse complement strand
GGGGTATCGAGCCGATCGCCAAGACTCTTGGCGTCGCCCCATCCACCTACTACGCGGCCAAAGCGCGGCCGCCGTCGCAGCGGTCGATTCGTGACGCCGAGCTCAAGCCGCAGATTTTGCGGGTGTGGGAACAGAACCTGTCGGTGTATGGCGCGGACAAGATCTGGGACCAGCTGAACAAGGCCGGCATCAGAGTCGCCCGCTGCACCGTCGAGCGGCTCATGCCTGAAATCGGCCTGCAGGGCTGCCGACGGGGCCGAGTGTTCGTGCGTACCACCGTCGGCTGTGAAGACGATCGTATTTGTCCCCTCGACAGCCACGGTGTAGTTCGCGGGCATGGGAGGGATCGGTGTTTCCGGCCAACAAAGTACGGCCCGGCACGTTGGGGTCCAACGACGTGTCGAGGTTGATGACGAAGTCGGTCGGGGCGCCAGCCACATCACCGTCCCAGGTCATGGTCAGACAGTTTCGCCTTTCATTATTGGCACGGCTAAGAGAAGCCTCAATGGCATAGGACCGTGACGGCCAACAGCCGTGGAGGGGTTTGGAGACACGACCGCGACGCGCGATCATGGCTCATCGATCGGTGAGGGCCGGGTAGGGGTACCCGATTGGAGGGCAAACGATATGTGGCGCAATGTGGTTCGGGTCACGTTCGCAGCAACGGTTGCTGCCGGGCTGTTGTTGAGCGCGTGCGGCTCCTCGTCGAGTACCGGCGCGACCAACTCAACGCAGACACCCGTTGTCGCTGGCACTCCAGCGCCGCTGCCCGAGCCGACCTTGCTGCCAGAGCCGACCTCGGAGCCGACCCCGATGCCAACGCCGGGGCCGACAGGGCTGCCGGTGCTTGAGGTGGCGGGGGCGCTCGAGGTGGTGTTCGACCACAGCACCGACGCATGCGAGCCGGAGGAGATTCCCGACTTGGCCGCTCGTGCTTTTCGTGACGTCGACGGCGTCGTCCATCTGCTGGTGAGTCACACGGAGAGTCGTTGGATGGTTGGGCCCGATCTGGATTCGGTTGTCTACGAATGTGGCGCTCCGGCACTTTCGTCGGACTTCGATCCGGACCCGGCCGCGTACAGCGACGCTGAGTGGATCGCCTCGGTGTACACGACCGACGGGCAGACCGTATACGCACTCGTCCACAACGAGTACCAGGGCCACCGTCATCCGGGCCAGTGTCCGTCCGGCGAATACTTCGACTGCTGGGACAACTCGGTGACCGCGGCCGTGTCAACCGACGGGGGTGCGACCTTCGTGGACTCGCTCGCGCCACCGGGTCACCTGGTAGCTCGCTTCCCGTTCCCGTACGAAGCTGGGGCCGGCCCGACAGGCTTCCGCGCGCCGAGCAACATCATTACCGGTCCCGACGGCTTGTTCTATGTGTTCATGAATGTTGCCGACGCCCGGACCGACCAGCAGTGGGTATGCCTCATGCGCAGCGATGACCTCGCCGACCCCGGGGCATGGCGATTCTGGGACGGCACCGACTTCGCCGGTCGATTCATCGATCCCTACCGCGCACCGGTTGACGACCAAGATGCCCACGAGTGCCCCGCTCTGGCATTAAACGCCATCGGCGCGTCTCTCAACGACAGTGTCGTGTATCACCCAGGACTGGGGCTCTACGTGCTGCTAGGGATCAGCGCCGATCATCTCAACGGACGCGAGGTGTGGGGCTTCTACTACTCATTCTCCGACGACCTGGTCCACTGGAGCCGGCGCGAGCTCCTCCTCGAGGTAGAACTTCCTTGGACCGTGGACAATCCTGGTAGCGATCTGTCTCACCTATACCCATCGCTCATCGATCCCGACAGCCCCTCACTGAGCTTCGAGACCACCGACGACGAGGCCTACGTGTACTTCACCCGCAACAACTTCGGCCACGCCAGCCTGGACCGGGACCTGGTGCGGGTTCCCGTTGTCTTCTCGAGCTCGGCCAGCGATGGTTAGGCCGCTGAAAGCGGCAGCACCCAAGAGAGCGGGCTCCTCCTCGGGGGAGTGAGTCGCTACAACGCTGCGACCACGAGACTTGCTGCGCCAACGCGATCCCGCCAGCCCGAACTCGCCTTCCATCAACATGCTCCCCCCGACGCCCTGGCGACACTGTGGTTATGCCGGTGCAACTCCCTTCGACAAGCGAAGACAAGCTCAGTTTCAAGAGCTGGCCGATGAGATCAACAACTCGTTTCGGGGCCAAGGTCGCACCATCGACGCGATCGGGACTATCGATAATTCGCCAAGAACTGCGGCCCTGCCCGAATCGCAACTATGAATCGCTTGTCTCTCTGAGGTTATTCGAGCAGCAAAACGTTGGGGAGCGAAGGTTCGACGCGTCGCAGGGCGGTATAGCTGACGCCCGCGATGCCGCGAAAGAGCGAAGGGCTCTGGTAGGAGAGCCCTGGTTCGAATACCGTCGTCTGGTCGAGAGCCTCGGCGCAGAGACGATCTACCCGGGACTCGATCAGGTCGGAGAAGACGTGAGGTCGACAGGCGAGTGCTTCGATGATGCCAGGCGTGCCGCAACACAGCCCGCTCTGATCGTGGGTCGCCGCTGCGGTGAGCTCGAGTGCCCGATCAACGTGGGTCATAGCGATTGCAGGATCAATATGGCCGGCGAGAGCGAATCTGGTGATGGCGAATCCGCTTGTGCCCCAGCACCAGCCGACGTCGGGCCTTCTGGTTCTTCCAACCAAGCGAGCTGGGATACCGCCCCTTCTCTCGATGCGGAGATTCTCCTCCTCGACGATCGCCGCGGCCGCCAGGTCGAGGTTGGGGTCAGAGCAAAACGACGCGGCGCGGGCAATTGCGTAGGCGATGCCCGTCGCTCCGTAGGCAACTCCGACACGGCGATGAAAGGGAACCTCGCCAGCTCGATCACGGCGGATGACTTCTGTCGCGATCGCCGTCGCAAGGTGCCTCACGGCCTTGGTCCGGTCAGCAGCGGGTGTACGTTCCGCGACAGCGATCGTGCCGAGGAGCACGCCTGACCACCCGGTGAGGAGGCCGAGAGATTCGCCGGGAGCGATCATCGCATTGTCGAACTCCAGACTTGATGTCCACGCATTGGCGCTCGGAGCGGGCTCATCAAGGAGGTCTGCCACTACGACCGCGGCGTACGCTCTTCCGGTCAGGCCCGACGCAAGGTCGATTCGATCGAGAGTGCTCGACTCACCTTCGGACTCGGGCGGGTCTCCGAGAGAGCGTCGCGACGCCTGTGCAAGGTCGGAAGATTGGGTAATCGACGCTGCTGCGGCGAGGAGAATCGCTATGCCTGCCGAACCGCGGTAGAGGCCGCGAGCGTGAACGGCGGGGACGACAAGTCGTCGATATTCGCCATCGATCTTGGCTTGGTGGTCCTCGCCCGAGACCGCGTCGAGCCAGCCAAGCGAGCCGTCGCCGCGGTCGATCGCATGGTTGAGGATGCGGTCCGCCAAATCCACGCCGGTTTGCATCGCGCCCAGCGGCGACGACACAAATGGAGGGGCGACCTCTCGTTCCTTTCGTGGCGCGCTGCCCTCGATTGCGATGGAAATGAGATCGCTCTGAAGCCGCTGGTCAACTTCGTCGAGAGCGAGAATGCGTTCGCGGACCTCGCTCCACGGTGAGGCGGCGAAGACGTCCGTCGCGGCCACACCGTTGCCGAGGTCGAGGTCTCGTCCCTGGAGACCAGCGCGGAACAAGGGGATGTCCATCCTGCGCAGGGACCGGGATTCGGCCCGAACGATCCGACTGCGTACGTTCTCAGGAAGCCAGTCGAGGTCACCTGAGTCACCGCTATCGGCCGATGTTTCCAGCAATGTGGCCAGAGCTGCGTCGACGGCTTGCTCCGACCGGAGACACTCCGCGCTTGTTGCGGTCCACAGAATCTCCTGATAGCGGGCAGTGTGGCGAACGATCACACGCGATTTGCACCCATCCACTTCGATCTGGTCAAGATCCAGTTCTCGAAGTACCTGATACATCGCATCGTGGCCTGTCATGAGCGCACCGACCAATGGGCGCCGACGGCGCCCACCGTCGAGTCGGACTCGCGCCTGCGAATGGGTCAGCGCTGGGGCCAGAGCGATGGCGTCGGTTCCCAGACCTGTCCATCGCCTCCGCCACTTGCCCGTGGTCTGGCCCCCATTGGCAGTCAGGCCGGCGATGTCGATGGCAACAGGCTGCTCCCTGGAGTCAATAATCGGAAGCAGCCGGGTCCCCAGCACCGACTCAGCGAGCCATGCGCCGTCGCGGGCTTCGTCGGTCACCCACTTGCGGGGATGGGCTAAGCATTCGAGGTCGATAAGCGCCGGGTATTCACCGACTGCAAGCACGTTCTCGAGGTGCAGGTCGGTGATACCCAAGACCCGAGCGAGGCACACCAACATCCCGCAGCGGAGGTCGTGGCGCTCAGCGGCTTCATGGCCCGAGGGCGCGCTCGCTGCGAGAAACTCGACCCACCCATAGCCATCGGAGTCGATCACCCGCGGGTGCACGAGATTAAGCGGTAGCCCGAGGGCCTCGCACCCGGCAAGCACTTCGGTGAAGAGGACGTCAGATCGCAGGCTCCGCGGCTTGTACACCACGCTGGCGCCTTCGCCACTGAGCGCACAGACCGCCTGTCCTCCGTTGTGCGGATCGCCGAGGCGACCAGAGACATTCTCGATTCGTTCCCCACTCCACCCAAGATCGCCCAACTGTGTCCGGTCGATGGTGAATCTCTCGACCATCCGGGATGTGTTCTCGACCCAATCGGCGCACCCGCGGCGTACCAGGCGCTCAAGGACCGGATAGGCCTGAAAGAGCGAACCGCAGCGATCGTCTCTGCACCGCTCTACGTACCCGACGTAGCGGCTGGTGCCTCCCTGCGCCGCCGCCTGACCACCGGAGGTTTGCTCGTAGTGCTGCAGCATCGCCCGCCCCGCGAAGCCACTCAATCGTTCGAGGAGGTGCCGACGTATGTCTTCGCCCGCTGATGGGGCGAGCACCTCTGTTACCTCGAGCCCCAATCGAGACCATGCACCCTCGGCGAACGGCCGAAGCGCGGTCGCGAATGCGATCTCAGAATCCAATTCCGTTCATCCGGAGGTATTGGTACAGGTAAGCGCGCAGGTAGCTCCGCAGTCCTGGCCAAACTGCGATCCATCAAACCGAGGGAGCGCCAGCGTAAGGCTAGGACTCACACGACTGGTGAGGAGCCGCGATGCGAGACCGGTGTTTCGCCGGTACGCGAAACCGTCCACCTCGGACTCGCCGGGATCTTCACCGGTGACGGTCACAACAAAGTGGAGGTTCTGCTCGGTCTCCACCGCAACCGAGCATGAGATATCGCCCAGGTCCAACTCACCGTCGTCACCGAGGACTTCCCCGATGAGCGGCTTGATCACTCCATTCGGATCCAGCATCAAGGTCTCGAAGAAACCTGGCTCGGTCCGACAGCGAGCAGCGAGAACGTCCTGCACCGCCTGCTTCGCAGAAATCATCTTCGCATCTTCGGACATTTTCTCCCCAAGGCCTGTGGGAAATTCATCATAGAGTCTGAATCGTCCCCAGTCGATCCGATCGACGCAGGACAGATTCTGCCGGAGACATGAAGCCCAGACACCCACGACCCACACTGGTTGACGCCTACCTGACCGAGCTTGACCCTGACGGGCGCGCTTTCGGTACTCGCGGCCACGACCCGTGCCCATCATCTATCGCATGGGGCGCCGCCGGTGCCGCATACTTCTTGTACCGCTTAGGGACCATCGAAGAATCGCACGAAATCATGAATTGGTCGAAGTCCTGGGTAGAGCAGGCGGTGCAAACCGGCATCGAGAACCCTGACCGGGCCTTCTTCTCGATCGACGACACCCTGGCGCGGGAACGAATCGGCGAGTCGTCTCTCTTTCACAGCATGAGCGGGGTCCGACTGATACAAGTGCTAATCGCGCGAGCGATGCAAGACAAGCAGTCAGAGGCTCTTGCGACAGCGGCCTTCTCCCGACTCGTGAGCCGAAGCCCGACCCACACCGACATCTTCCTTGGATCGGCAGGCGAGCTCTTGGGATGTGCGCACCTGGCCCAGGACGGCGCTCAAACCAGCGATGACGTTCGCGTTGCCGGCGACACGCTGCTCGCCGGCACGCTCGCGAACCTAGGGGATTGGATCGAGGACGCAAACAATCAGCGGGCGGGGACCTCCGTTGGTGTTGCCCATGGGGGGGCTGGGTTGATTCAGGCGTGCTTGGTGTGGACCGAGGCTATCGGCGGTGACATTCCCGATGAGGTTTACCTTGGTCTCGATGCGCTGTCCGGCCTCGGAACCCGAAACGGGCGAGCAACGACGTGGGAACGCGTCCTCAACCCCTCCCGCTCAGGCGAATCCGATACAAGTTGGTGCAATGGATCCGCGGGAATCGGGCTCGTGTATCTGACCGCGGCACGAATGCTCGACGACGACTCCTATCTGCAGATGGGATTGCGTGCAGTCTTCGACCTCGTCGAGCGCGGGACCAACTCAGTGACCCTGTGCTGTGGCGCGGCTGGCCATGTCTATTCTCTACGATCTGCGTCCCGCTTGACGGGCGACAAGCGATGGGAGCGACATGGCCACCTCCTCGCCCAGGAAGCTGCGCGATGGCTAGTTGAAAACCAGCCCCATGCCACCGATTCCCATGGCCTGTTCAAGAGCGGCTTGGGACTGGCTCTTACTACTGTCGATGGCAGCGACGAAGCGGGGACCATGCCGTTCTTCGAGCCTACTCACCGCGAACCAGGCTGATCCGGGGACCGAAAACTGACGCCGCCGACGTCGCGCCGCTCTCAAGCTGGCCCGCCGTCGCGGTCGGTGAC
>JBBKWJ010000233.1:0-9412 GCA_037968895.1 Acidimicrobiales bacterium | reverse complement strand
TGTTCTCGTCTGCGTACTATGCCAGGGAAGACAATTTCATTTCCCCCCTGCGGGGAAGGTGCAATTCCTTACCGGCGGTTATAGCCCGCGAGCCTCTGTTTCATCGAAGTCTTCGGTGGAACCTTGGCTGACTCAGTGAAATTCTGAGGCCGACGGTGAAAGTCCGGATGGGAGCAGGGTTACGTCTCGACGTTCGACGCGCTCATCCGAGCGGGTCGAATTTGTTGGCGTTGCCGTGCTCCAGAACGGAGTAACCAGCAATGACCAATCGACCAAGCAAGCGACAAACAGCCGAGATTCAGGCCATGAGGCGCGCCATCATCGAGGCGGCAACAGTTCGCTCGTCGTGCTCGCCTAATCCATGGGTCGGGGCCGCGGTTCTCAGTACTGGCGGCCAACTGGTCGCAGTGGGGGCAACTCAGCCGCCGGGCGGCCACCACGCCGAAGTTGTGGCGTTGGCAACGGCGGGCGAGACGGCCAGACGCGGCACGTTGGTCGTGACCCTTGAACCATGCGCTCACCATGGTCGAACACCGCCGTGCACTGACACGATTATCGCGGCCGGCCTGCGCCGGGTTGTCGTAGCTCTTACTGACCCTGACTCGTTGGTTGCTGGGGCAGGCATCGCCGCTCTACGGGCTGCTGGCATCGACGTAGAAGTTGGGCTCTGTGACGCCGACGTCGCAGCTCAGCTCACGCCGTACCTTCATCACCGGCGAACCGGCCGCCCTTATGTGGTGGCCAAGATGGCAGCAACGCTCGACGGGGGAACTGCGGCGCCAGACGGAACGTCGCAATGGATCACCGGTGAAGCAGCGCGACAAGACGTTCATCGACTACGAGCCGAGAGCGATGCCATACTCGTTGGCGCCAACACCGTTCGAACCGACGATCCGGCGCTCACGGTGCGGCACGTTGTCGGGCCCGATCCGATGCGCATTGTCCTCGGCCGACCACCCGCAGGTGCCGCGGTTCACCCTTGCCTTGAATGGGTCGATGAGCTCGAGCCATTACTCGATCACCTCGGCAATCTCGGCGTGTTGCAACTCATGGTCGAAGGCGGATCGTCAGTCCTCCGATCATTTCACGACCTAAACCTCATCGATCGTTACGTGCTGTATCTCGCACCAGCCTTCTTTGGCGGAAACGGTGCGAGGCCACTCCTCGCAGGTGCAACAGCACCAACCATGTCAGACCTGTGGCGCGGCCGAATCATCGCCAGCACGATCGTTGGCTCTGATGTCCGCATCGACCTGATACCCGAACAGAAGGAAGCCTGATGTTTACAGGAATTGTCGAGGAGATCGGCGAAATCAAATGGCTCAGTGCCAGTCGACTTCGGATAAGCGCCACGTCGATCCTCGATGGCATAACGCTTGGCGAGTCGATAGCGGTCAACGGGTGTTGTCTCACCGTTATTGAGTTCACTGATACTTCGTGGGACGCCGACGTGTCGCCTGAGACGGTTAAGCGAACCAGCCTGTCTCAATCGATCAACGGCGGCCAAGTCAACCTTGAACGAGCGGTTCGGGCGGCCGATCGCCTGGGTGGCCACTTGGTCCAAGGCCATGTCGACGGGGTCGGCGAGATACTGCAGGCGGCACCAAATCTGCGGGTCCGAGTGCCGACCGAGTTGTCCAAGCACATCGTTCAGAAGGGCTCAATCACAGTTGATGGCGTCAGCCTGACCGTTGTTGATCCGGTGGGTGACGAGTTCACAGTCGCCGTCATCCCCCACACCGCTGACGTGACAACCCTCGGCGTTCGCCAACCAGGCGACCTCGTCAATATCGAGGTCGACGTAATTGCTAAGTACGTCGAGCGCCTCCTAGCACCAACCCTTAACCAACTTTCCAGCCAGAACAGCGAAGGAATTCAATCATGACAATCACGTTCGACCCTATTGAGGACGCGATTGCGGCTATCGGTCGCGGTGAAATCGTCGTTGTTGCCGATGACGAAGACCGTGAAAACGAAGGTGACCTGATCATGGCCGCCGACGCGGCAACGCCCGAAACAATTGCCTTCTTTGTTCGACACACCTCCGGCGTCATCTGTGTTGGCCTAACCGGTGAGCGCTGCGACGAGCTGAGGTTGCCGCAAATGGTTCCAGCCGCAAGCAACGACGAGGCTCAGGGCACTGCCTTCACCCAGTCAGTCGACCTTCGTTTCGGAACCACGACCGGCATCTCGGCTGCCGACCGGGCCGCAACGCTCCAGGCTCTCGGTAATCCTGAGGCTGGCGCTGACGCCTTTGCTCGGCCAGGTCACATCTTTCCGCTCCGGGCTAGGCAAGGTGGCGTATTGAAGCGAGCTGGCCACACCGAAGCCGCTGTCGACCTTGCCCAACTGGCAGGCCGCTCGCCTGCCGGGGTGCTCTGCGAGATAGCGCAAGACGACGGCACCATGGCCAGTGGTGAAGAACTCCGTCGTTTCGCTGACGAGCACGGCCTACTGCTCATCTCCATCGCTGATCTGATCCGCTATCGACGTCAAAGCGAAAAGCTGATCACCAGAACGGCGGCGGCCCGGCTGCCAACCGAATGGGGCGAGTTCCGATGCTTCTCATTCCAAAGCCTGCTTGATGGCGAGACTCACTTGGCCTTTGTGAGGGGCGATGTCACTGAGTCCGACGATGCTCTGGTCAGGGTCCACAGTGAGTGCATCACCGGCGACGTGTTCGGAAGTGTGAAATGCGACTGCGGTCCCCAACTCCACGAATCAATGAGGCGAATAGCCGAAGAAGGCTGCGGGGCAGTTGTCTATCTGCGGGGCCACGAGGGTCGAGGCATCGGCATCAGCCATAAGTTGCGAGCGTACGAGCTTCAAGATGAGGGCTTCGACACCGTCGATGCAAACCTCGAGCTCGGACTCGCAATCGACACTCGCGAATACGGCATCGGAGCACAGATCCTGGCTGACATCGGCATCACCGGACTCCGACTGCTGACCAACAACCCAGCCAAGTACGGCGGGCTCGAGGGCTTTGGCTTGACCATCAACGGTCGGGTTCCACTACATGTACCGATTCACCCAGAAGCTGAGCGCTACGTCCAGACCAAGCAGGATCGGATGGGCCACATAGCTCCAGACGAAGTTAAGGAGTCAGCATGAGCCTGACCACAGAGGCAACCGGCCGCTACGCCATTTTGTGCAGCCGCTTTAATGATTTGATCGTCGACCGTTTGGAGGTCGGCGCCCGTCGTGCTCTCGTGCGAAGTGGTGTTGCCGACGCCAACATCGACACTCACTGGGTGCCCGGTGCACTTGAGCTCCCCTTGGTTGCCAAAGCGTTGGCCGAGTCAGGCAAATTTGATGCGATCGTGGTCGTTGGCGCCGTCATTCGCGGCGAGACCTACCACTTCGAGATCGTCGCTAACACCAGCGCAGCTGGTCTGAATCAAGTTGCGCTCGCCACTGGGGTCGTTATCGCCAATGGCATTCTCACCGTCGACACGATGGAGCAAGCACTCGACCGAGCGGGCGGCAAGTCAGGAAACAAGGGAGCAGACGCGGCGATGGCGGCAGTAGAAACTGCCGCCACCATCCGATCGCTGTAACTACTCGGCTGGAGTTGGGTGGTACGCGCCGTCGAGGCCGAGGAACTCGGCACCCTCGTTGCGATAGAAGCTGTCTGCGCCAGCATCGCGCAACACGGCGAGCATGGCCGGAACCTCGCCGCCTTCGGCCTCGATCCGCTCGGTGACGCGGGCCGGACCGAGATGGTCGAGCATCTCAAACGGTCCCTTGGCCCAGTTGAATCCCCAGCGGATTGCACGATCGATGTTGACTACGTCGTCGGCAATCTCTGGGATCAAGTCGGCGGCGTAGCGCAAGGTTCCACCGAAGACCTGCCACGCCAGTTCGCCCTCGATCGAATCATCGAAGACCACGGCGCCGAGGTCGCCGGAAAGATCGGACACCTCAGCTGGCTTCGCTTCGCGCCACTCTTGAGCGAGCAGGTCGAACGTCTCTTTCAGCTTGGTGCCATCGTCGAGCTTCGTCATGCGGGCGAAGCCGCCGCCAACCTTCCGGCCGAGTTGGCCGCGGCCATGCATCGCCTGTTCGACCTCAGGGAACTCGGTGTAGGCCCGGCCTACGTCGTCAGCCGGGAGATTGACCGCAAGGTTCTTCCCAACAAGTTCCATGACGTCGAGGCCGATGAGATCGATGAGGCCGTAGAGCCCGGTTGGCGGCAGGCCGACCGGCTGGCCAAGCACTGCGTCGATCGACTCCTGGGTCATACCATTGAACAAGAACGGCTTGGCCAGATGAAGGCCGGAAAGCATGAAAAAGCAGCCGATGCGATTGCCGATGAAATTCACTGTGTCTTTGGCGTTGACGACGCCCTTGCTGAGCTTCTCGGTGCCGAAGCACGAGAAGGCTTCGAGGACCTCGGAGCTTGTCTCTTCTCCCGGCACCAGCTCGAACAACTTCATCACCTTGACCGGGTTGAAGAAGTGCGTGATGGCAACGTCGGCCTTGAACCGATCGGAGGCGCCTTCGCTGATTGCGCTCAGCGGGATACCGGAAGTATTCGAGCTAATCACCGAGCCATCACGACGAATTGGTTCGACCTTTGCGAACAACTCTTGTTTCGTGGCCAGGTCTTCGACAATTGCTTCGCACACCCAGTCGTAGTCGGCGATGAGGTCGAGATCTTCGTCGAAGGTTCCGACGGTCACGAGATTGCGGTCTTCTTCGGCGACAAGCTCGGCGCCCTTCTCGGCGGCCTCACGGGTGAGGTCGAGCATCAAAACTCGACAGCCAGCAGCCGCACTCGCAGCTGCGATGCCGGCGCCCATTGTTCCGCAGCCGAGGACTGCGACGGATTCGATTGAACGGGTCATTGGTTCCTTATCGCTGGATTTGGGAGACGTCGCGCACTGCACCGCGATCGGCCGAAGTAGTCATAGCGGCGTATGCCTGAAGTGCGGGCGACACGTACCGTTCGCGGTTGTGAGCGGTGAAGGCCTCTGAACCTCTGGACTCTTCGGCCACCCGCCTTGTGGCCAGTTCGGCGCCGCTGAGGCGAACGTTGATCGACCTCGCCTCAATGTCGATCTCGATGATGTCGCCGTCTTCGATTAACGCAATCGCTCCACCCGCAGCTGCTTCTGGCGATGCGTGGCCGATCGAGAGGCCCGAGGTTCCGCCCGAGAACCGTCCGTCAGTGAGCAGCGCGCACTCGGCGCCAAGCCCGCGGCTCTTGATATAGGTGGTCGGGTACAACATCTCTTGCATGCCGGGCCCGCCCTTCGGCCCCTCGTAGCGAACAATCACGACATCGCCCGCAACGACCCTGGCTTCGTCGAGCACGCCGGCCATAGCGTCTTCCTGGCTCTCAAATACCTTGGCCGGTCCCGCGAATTTGTAGATCGACGGGTCCACCCCAGCGGTCTTGACGACACATCCGTCGACGGCGATGTTGCCATAGAGGATCGCGAGACCACCCTCTTTGGTATAGGCATGCTCAACCGAACGGATGCAGCCGTCGGCCCGGTCGTCGTCGAGGTCGTCCCATCGGGTTGCCTGGCTGAACGCTGTCTGTGTTGGAATCCCGGCTGGCCCGGCCCGGAAGAAGGTCTTGTTTTCGGTAGGGCAGGTTTCGCGCATAATGTCCCACTCGTCGAGTGCGGCCGCAAGCGTCGCCGAATGCACGGTCGGCATCGACGTGTCGATCAAACCACCTCGATCGAGTTCGCCCAAGATCCCCATGATGCCACCGGCATGGTGCACATCTTCCATGTGGTACTTCTCGCTCGACGGCGACACCTTGCAGATGTTTGGCACCCGACGACTGATTTCATCAATAGCTGCCATATTGAAGTCGTGGCCCGCTTCTTGGGCCGCAGCCACGATGTGGAGGACGGTGTTGGTCGAACCGCCCATCGCGATATCGAGAGCCATTGCGTTCTCGAACGCACCAACCGAAGCGATGTTGCGAGGCAAGACCGAGTCGTCGTCTTTCTCGTAGTATCGCTTGGCGATGTCGACGACGGTGCGGCCAGCCCTAAGGAAGAGCTGTTCGCGGTCGGCGTGGGTGGCAAGCATCGAACCATTGCCTGGCAACGAAAGGCCAAGAGCTTCGGTTAGGCAGTTCATCGAGTTTGCAGTGAACATGCCAGAACACGAGCCGCATGTGGGGCAGGCCGAACGCTCGATGTTTTCGACATCCTCGTCGCTGACACGCTTGTCGCCAGCGGCCATCATCGAGGTGATGAGGTCGACCTTTACCTCGGCGCCTGCGAGGCGCGTCTTGCCTGCCTCCATCGGTCCGCCCGAGACGAAGACCGCAGGGATGTTCAGTCGGAGGGCTGCCATCAACATCCCAGGCGTGATCTTGTCGCAGTTTGAAATGCAGACAATGGCATCGGCGCAATGGGCTTGCACCATGTACTCGACCGAGTCGGCGATCAGGTCGCGAGACGGCAGGGAGTAGAGCATGCCCGCGTGGCCCATTGCGATGCCGTCGTCGACGGCGATCGTATTAAATTCTTTCGCCACGCCGCCAGCAGCTTCAACTTCGCGAGCAACGAGCTGGCCCATGTCTTTGAGGTGCACGTGGCCGGGAACGAACTGAGTAAACGAGTTGGCGATAGCAATAATTGGCTTGTCGAAATCGTCGTCGGTCATGCCGGTTGCTCGCCACAGAGAGCGCGCACCAGCCATATTGCGGCCGTGTGTGGTGGTTCGAGAGCGATACTCAGGCATTCGGTGAGTCTAGGAGCTGTGCGAAGGCTCGCCTATCCACCGACGCTCAAGCGTCCCGCCATACCCTCTGGCGATGAGCGACAAAACTCAACGCCAGATCCTGTGGACCGTCCGAGTGGGACTCGTCCTCGCCATCGCGTTCAGCGTCGCGTTCCCTGATCTGCCCCAATTCAAAGACAAGGGAATGGCGTTTCGAGCGCCGTTCTACCTTCTCCCGTTGGCGGTTGTGCCCCTCGTCTGGAAGCTGCGGGGATCACATGCGCCATACCCTCACCTTGTCGATGCCCTCGTGGTCGCTCCTTTTCTCGTCGACACACTCGGGAACGCATTCAACTTCTACAACACCTTCGACCGAACCGATGACGTCCTTCACTTCCTCAACTGGGTCTTGCTAATGGGTGGCGTCACCCTCGCCCTTCTTCGATCAGGACTTGGCCGACTCAACGCATGGTCACTGGGCTGGGGGTTCGGTGGGCTCGCCATCATCTGGTGGGAAGCTGCGGAGTTTCTCGTCCAGAAAATGGGCACGGCTGGCCTCTCCCTAACCTACGAAGATACGATTGGCGATCTGGTTCTCTCGAGTACAGGCGGCGCCGTCGGGTCAGCCATTGCCATCTACTTTGCATCCCGGAGCCAGACAAGTGAACGAGATCTTCGCCCTTAGTGATGAAGCGGTTGAGCTCTGGAGCGAGCTTGACCCGTTCGAAGCTGCGTCCAAAGGCTTGGTGCGACAGGCGTCCGTATGGCCAGACTGCTCTCCTGCTGGTTTCAAATCGGCAGGAGCCAAATGCGTCGAGCTTCTGACCGCCGCCACCGCCTGCGAAACGAACTCGCACGAGGAAGACACCGCCAAGCGCATCCTCGTCGACGAGCTTGAAAGCCGGATCCGCACGGTCGACGCCGAAGACTACACCTGGGATCTCAACAACATCGCCTCGCCGTGGCAGGGCATGACTATGTCGTTCGATCTGTTCGAAAGGGAAACGCCAGAGGATTGGGCCGCCATCGCGAACCTCTTGGAGACAATCGATGGTTTCATCAACGGCTATCAGGCATCACTCACCGTTGGCATTGAGAACGGATACCCGCCAGCGAAGCGCCAAGTCACGGTGGCCATCGAACAGGGCAGAGTCACCGAGGGGGCGCAGTCGGCATTTCGACTTCTTGCGAACGAGTTCACGCTCGCCGACGAAGCGCTCCGGGTCCGAGTAGACGCCGCAATCGGCCACGCTTGTAGCGCCGTTGGCACCGCCACTGACTGGATGGAAACGACATTACTTCCTGCGGCACGCGAAGAAGACGGCGTTGGTGAGGCCCGCTACGCAACTGCGGCGCGGAAGCATCTCGGAACTGAGATCGATCTGCGGGAGACCTATTCCTGGGGCTGGTCCGAGATCGCATCTCTGCGAACACGATTAACCGAGCTCTGCGCAACGATCGACCCGAGCAAGCCGGTCGCAGAGGTCATGGAATTCCTCAAGACCGATCCAGCCCTCGCC
This sequence comes from Acidimicrobiales bacterium, assembly GCA_037968895.1. Taxonomy (GTDB): domain Bacteria; phylum Actinomycetota; class Acidimicrobiia; order Acidimicrobiales; family SZUA-35; genus JBBKWJ01. The sequence continues at coordinate 1,199 of JBBKWJ010000233.1, read as the reverse complement.
GCGCAGGGGGTAGACAACTTCTTGACACTCATGCTGGAGCGACAGACGACCGCTCTCGCCAACTTGGCCGGTACCCACTTTGACGTACCAGAAGAGGTTAGAGCGATCGAGGTGAAGGCTCCGCCAGAAGGCGGAGCGACAGCTCAGTACTACACCGCGCCATCAGACGACTTCAGTCGCCCCGGGTGTGTCTGGTATCCGATCTACGGCCGTACCCAGTTCCCCCTCTACGTCGAGATCACCACCGCTTACCACGAGGGCTTCCCTGGCCATCATCTTCAGATCGCGTTCGCCCGAACCCTCAAGGAACGCCTCTCACGATTCCACCAGCTCTACGTGTGGTACCCAGGTTCGGGCGAAGGTTGGGCGCTGTACGCCGAGCGGCTCATGGGCGAGCTCGGCTATCTCGAAAAACCAGAGTACGAGATTGGTCTCGTAACGTCGCAGCTGTTTCGGTCATGCCGAGTGGTCATCGACATCGGTTCACACGTCGGGCTGCCAATTCCTGATGACGCTCCGATCAACCCTGGCGGTGAGTGGGACTTCGACACCGCAGTTGAGATGCTAGAGACCGTGGCGTTCATGGACAACGCCGACGCCACAAGCGAAATCGTCCGCTACCTCGGATGGCCGGGTCAAGCGATCACCTACAAACTTGGCGAGAAGGCGATCCTCGATCTCAGGTCCGAGTTTGAAGGCCGTGACGGGTTCGACTTGAAGCAATTCCACGTCGACCTACTCACCGCAGGGGCGGTCGGCCTCGACGCTATGCGTGACTTGGTTCGAGCCGCACAAACAGCGCGTTAGCCGTTACCAACGGGCGACCGTTCGGCCCTACGATCGCTCCCTTCACCTTCACGACGCGACCCCTGGCTGGCTGGGCCTCAGCCCTCACCTGGTACGGGCCAGCAGCGAGGGCCACTGGGGCCCGGTACCTCAAATCAAGCCTCCCGGTGACAACCCGGTCGCCACCGAGTGCAGCCGAAGCGGCCCGAGCGCAGACGTGGTCGAGCACCGTGGCGGCCAATCCCCCGTGTAGCCAGCCCGGATTTCCCCGGTGCTCGGGCTGGGGCTCGAACAGTCCTGACACGCAAAGCCCCTCGGTCGTAACTGAAGGGTGCAAGGCCGTGAGCACACGGGTTACCTCTGTTGACATGCCCTCAGCATGGCCGGAAATACCCGATAGAACTACACCGATG
>JBBKWJ010000232.1:0-3444 GCA_037968895.1 Acidimicrobiales bacterium | reverse complement strand
TGACGACCTGTAGCGCTTCGAACGGCAAGGCGGGCGGTTCCCAAGCCTTGGGTCGGGCGACGACGGCTATGGGGCCGGCAAGGAACGCGGAGGCCACGAGTAGTACGCCGGCGGCGAATGTGAGCCCGAGGAGTACTCCGACCAGGTCGTTATTCATGTCCTCTCCCCTCTTGCGTCGTGCCTTCTCAGTAGTGAAAGAGCCAGATGGTTGTCGCTGCGGTAACAGTTGCGCTCAAGTTTTCTGAATTGTCGCCCCACTTTGGATACGCAGCTGGGCCGTTTCATCCGACGAGGCGGGGTTGTTCGGGCCGGGTGTAGCCAACGCGTTGGAGTTTGCGCAACAGTTCATCTGGCACAGGGTGGGCGCTGCGGGTGGTGTCGGTTCCGTCGTCGAGATAGAGCGGCGCGGTTTTGACTGCTCCTTCGATCATCTCGCCTACTGCTACGACTTCGGCGATTACACGTTTGTTGTCGAGACGCCGATCCATGAAGATGACGATGTCGGTTCCGTTGGCGAGCCGGGCGATCGATGAGGTGTGATCTGACTTGGTTTGCTCTTGGTAGTACAGGGCCGCGTTCGCCACCGCATTGGTTGCTGAGTTGGCGTGGATGGTCGAAAAAACCTGATATCCCTGCGAAAGTGCAGCAGCCAGAGCCGTCACTTCGGGGCCCCTGCACTCGCCCACAATGACCACAGTCGGCGACATCCGCTGCATGACCTCAACCAGGTCGCGTACCGTCACTTCGTTACGGCCTTCTGAGTTCGGGCGCCGCGCCGCAAGGGGCACGGTGAACGAGGGGTAGGTGTCAGGGAACTTGTCGATGCGCAGCTCGGGCTGTGACTCCCCCACCAGCACGGCGGCGTCGCTTCGAAGCGACGCCGCCAGGGCCCGTAGCATCACGGTCTTGCCCGAGTTCATTGATCCAGCGACCAGGATCCGCTGGCCTGATAGAACACATGCTGCCAAGAACTCGGCGCAGTCCTCAGACATCGTCCCGTTCTCGACCAGGTCCTCGAGGCTCACGTTGGCCAGCGTTGGCCGGCGTAGCGTCACAAAAGGGTGCGGGCAGATGAAGTCGACGGCGGTGACTCGGGTGCCGTCATCGTCCATGATCAGTTCGAGTTCTGGTGTGGTTGGGTCCCAGCGGGCGTCTGGTCGACCCGCGATTGCCCGCAGACCCCGTACCGCGTCGCGCAGTTCCTGGTCGCTGTTCACAATGGGTGGTAGCGCGATGACTTCGCCGCCAGCGAGTTCGAGGCGGGCTTCTTTGGTGCCGTACACCGACAGGTTGGTTGCATCGGGATAGTCGCACCAGATTCGCCACAGTTGCGCTCCGTGAAACGAGGTATCGAGCACTGCCTGGTGCAGCTGGGCTTGGGCGTCCTTATCGATCTTTGGGAGGTTGGCGACCAAGCGTTCTTGTTGGTAATCAGCGATGAGTTCGATGACATAGTCATGTGCTCTGACCTGCTCGGCGCGAAGGCTCGTGTGGCCACTCTGTTCACCAAGGCGCACTCGTTCCTCGGCGAGTTTCTCGACCATTTTGCGTATCACTGTTGGATCGACGCCATCGATGTGCTTCATGAGCTGGCAGCTCCACCGAGGCGGCGGACCGCATCGCGCAGTTCATCGTCGCTCGTGTTCACGACTGGTGAACACACCAGTGTCCCGTCACCATCAACAATCACCGCGCCAGACCAATGGCTGATCCACAGGTTGGTTGCGTCCGGGTACTCGGTCCACAACCTGTAAGCGTCGCTGCCGTGCCCGTCCACTATCGGACCGCCATTCTTGCAGAGTTTGTAAGTTGCAAACTTTCGAGGTTTGTCGTTTTCATTGGGTTCGGGTCCCTATTGTGAGTGTTGGTGGCAGTAGTTGTTCGCCGAGTTGGGATAGCTGGCGACACAGCAATGAACGTCGCAGTGGTTTCCAGTGGCCGCTGCGGATTGCGTTGGCGGCTCGGGGGTTCCATTCCAAGACGTTCCAGGCTTGGAGCCCCACCGTGGATGCGATCTCGTCGAGGCTCCAGGGTGAACCGTTGATCACCGGCACGACGTTGAGGTCCTGGAACGCTTCGCTTGAGAGTTCTGCCTGCGCCCGGGCGAGGCTGGCAGCGTCGCCGCTGCATACCGCGACGATCATGTCGGCTATCCACAGTGGTGTGATCGCTGCTGCGGCGCCGTCGTAACGTCCAATGTCGACGACGACGGGCTCATCAAGTGATTTGAGGGTCGGTCCAACGTCGACCCAGAACGCTTGAAGCTGGTTCTCCAGGCTCGCAGTGTGGATTGATGTTGGGATGATGCGAAGGCCCGGCACGCCGGCTGCTTTGTGGGAGTGAGCTTCGAGTAGTTGCCAGTTGGCGGCGTTCTTTGTCGAGGTCGCAGCCAAGCTCAGTAGCCCAACCGCTGGGTCGACTCCGGCGAGTAGGGAAAGGTCTCCCCCGCGTGGGTCTGCTTCGATGACAGCTGCTGTGGAGGTCTCGGGTCGAGATGCCAACCCGGCTGCGAGTCCGGTTGCAACAGTTGTCGAGCCGAGTGCCTTGCCGACGTTGATGACTGCTATCAGCATCAGGTCCGTCCAATGATTGTCACCACGAGTTGGCCTCGGGCTGCGAGCAGGGCGACCCGATCAGCTTCCTCAGACGGGACCTCGACAGTCAAGATGCGTGCTCCTCGTGTTGCTGAGCCGTCGCTGGTTGCTCCGCCGACCGAGCGGACGGTCGCTTCGACGATCCGCAGTGACCCGGTCGAAGCAGAGCCTTCTTGACTGGTGGCGGGCTCACCGACCAGGTCGAGGTTGGATTCGAGCGAAGCGGCGTTCGAAGCTTCCAGGAGTGGGATGAGCCGCACGATGTCACCGGGGGCGATTTCGGCTGGCACCTCGCCGTTTCCGAGCGAAAGGCCGACCAGTGTCACATCCGCGGTCTCGAAGGTGTCGCCTGGCCGCAGCAGGTGAGAGTCGACCAGCGTTGAGCCGGCAGGTATGGGGAGCCGGGTGGTTCTGCCCTCGAGGACGTTGTCAATGGTGAGAGCCGAGAGTTGTCCGCTGGCCGGGATGTCCTCAGGCACCACCATGTTGTCGGTGATGGGTGAGCCGGCCGCGATGTCTTGAGTAGCCACCCAGACTTGGATGGTGTCACCACGGGCGTTGATCACCAACCATCCCATGAACACCGAGAACGCGACGACAGTAAGTCCTGCGGCGAGTCGTCCCCGTTTGACCTGGCGCTGTTCGCCGCCCGGCATCGCAGGAACCGGCGCCGATGTGCTTTGACCTGGCTTGGCGGTTGATCGGATCGGTCGTTTCAACAGGACCACGGCCTACTCCCCTGCTTTCATTGCGATTGTTGGGACGCGGTTTGCGTCGATGTGTGCTCGAAGGTGTCAAAGCCAATGGCGGACAGCAGCTGCGGCTCATAGGTCCCGGAGACGGTCACCGA
>JBBKWJ010000231.1:0-12381 GCA_037968895.1 Acidimicrobiales bacterium | reverse complement strand
GCGAGCCGTAGCGACGAAGCGGCACCGACGAGATCATCTGTGCCTCGACTTCCGCCGGGTCGTCGGAGAAGTATTGGCTCGGAGTACTCGCCTGCCGTTCGACCTGTCGGTCCCACATGAGGCCGGGTCCGATGAACGCCGGACTGATTGAGTTCACTCGGATCGTGTGGTGGGCAAGGTCCTTAGCGGCAGTCTTCGTCAGGGCAATGACAGCCGCTTTCGACGCGCTATAGGCGGCCATGTTAGGTGCTCCGCCATGGGCCATTGAGGCAGTGTTGACAACGGCCCCGGGCTTTCCCGCAGCGACAAGCGAGCGTGCGAACGACTGCAGCACGATGAACATGCCAGTGACATTGATGTCGAGAACGCGTCGAAAGTCGGCGACGTCGTAATTGAGAATATTGCGGAAATCTCCCTGGTAACCGGCATTGTTGAAAAGCAGATCGCACACAATCGATTGCGACGAGAGGTCCTCGAATACTCGTTGCGCTTCTGACTCGTCTGTCACGTCAAAACGAGTAGCTATCGGGTTGCTAGCCGGGTTTGCGGCGACGCAGAGATTGGCGGTGGCGTCGAGCCCATCAGCGATATCGGCTAATACGACGCGAGCCCCACCTGTCGCGAGACGAACGGCTGTGGCGCAGCCGATATCGCCGGCGGCGCCAGTGATGAGTGCGGTCCGGCCGGCGAACGGCTGAGCTCCAGCAATTGTCGAGGTATCGGATACGTGTGCCATCTACGCCGACCGGGCGATGATCTGGCGGGCCTGAGATGCGAGAGGTTCATCAACCATTTGACCCTCAAACGCAATCGCCGCGACGCCACTGGCCGTAGCCGCGTCGTAGGCAGCGAGCAGCTTGGTTGCTCGTTCGACCTCAGCGGCGGACGGCATGAAGCCAACGTTTGCGAGTGCAACCTGCTGCGGGTGAATACAGAGCTTGCCGCCATAGCCCATGGCCCGGGCTTCAGCGATCTCGCGGTTCATGCGGTTGTCGTCTTTGAAGTTGGCCACGATCTGATCGAGTACCGGCACGCCTGCGAGGCGACCGGCCAAGGCGACTCGTCCTCTGGCGTACGCGACCTCAGCGTTGCTTTCGGTCCTCACGCCACCCATATCGGCGATGAAATCTTCAGCTCCGAAGTAGCCGCCGATCACAAGCGGGTGGGCCAGCAACTCGCGAGACTCGGCGACGCCAAGTGCTGATTCGATGCCAGCGACAACGCCGAGGTGCGCGAGGCCAGCTTTCGCGAGGGCGGCAGTCATCGTGTCAAGGTGATCGAGTGACTCGACCATTGGAAGAACCACGCCATCCAAGGTCGGAGCAAGCCCCTCGGCGACATCGTCGGCAAACCACTCTGTTGGCACCGCATTGATCCTGACGAACACCAGAATGTCTTCGTCAGTGAGATCGGTTGCGAGACGCTTCGCCAACGCCCGTCCTTCGGCTTTTGCGTTGGCCGGAGTGGCGTCTTCACAGTCGATGACCATTCCATCGGCGCCAGAGCGTGGCCCCTTTGCCACCATCTCGGGACGTACTGCCGGCATGAACAACAGCGAGCGCAGTTTGGTGATTGTCATCGTGTTGACCCTAGACGTAGGAGCGCTTGGCCACTTCTTCGAGCATGACCTCGGTTGCGCCGCCACCGATTGGCAAGATTCGTGCATCGCGGGTCATACGTTCAACCGCTGATTCGCGCATGTAGCCCATACCACCGTGGAACTGAAGGCAGTCGTACATCACCTGGTTGACGACCTCGGCGCCAAACGCTTTTACTCCTGACATTTCCTTCACGTTGTCGCCGCCTTCCTCACCGATCCAAGCGGCGTGATACATGGCAGCCCGAACCGCATCCACTTTCGCCTGGTTCATCGCCATGCGCTGACGAATTGCCCCAAGGTCAAAAAGCGTCTTCCCGAAGGCTGGTCTCTGCTGAGTGTGTTCGAGCGTGATATCGATTGCCCGTTGTGCCGCACCAACACCCATACCGACGAGAACCATTCGCTCGTTTTGGAAGTTCTGCATCGTGGCGTAGAAACCACGGTGTTCTTCACCCAGAAGTTGCGCGTCTGGAACCCAGACATCGTCGAGCACGAGCTCGGCCGTGTCTGAGCACAACCAGCCGTGCTTATTGAGCTTCTTGGACACGCTGAATCCCTCGGTGCCCTTTTCGACGAGGAACATGGAAATGCCGTATTTGTTCTCGGGGTCGGTCCTGGCGGCAAGGATGGTCATGTCGCCGTAGACGGCGTTGGTGATGAACATCTTTGTGCCATTGATTCGCCAGCCATCACCGTCCTTGACTGCTGTCGACCGGATGCCTGCGACATCTGAGCCCGCGTCAGGTTCTGACACACCGATTGACACGATGAACTCGCCAGCCAGGATCCCTGGCATGTACCGAGCAAGTTGCTCGTCGTTGCCAGAATTGACGAGGTGCGGCGTTGCCATGTCGGTGTGGACCAGCACGGTGGCATCGAAACCAGCGAATGTCGAGGCGCCAAGCGCTTCGGAGAACGTGGCTGAAGCCAGAGGTCCCATTCCTAGGCCACCCCACTGTTCGGGAACACGAAGGCCGAACATGCCAAGCGCCCCCATCTTCTGAAGGACATCGCGAGGCACCTTGCCCTCGTCTTCCCACTTCTCACCGTGAGGAAGCACCTCTTTGGTCACGAACTCGACTGTTTGGTCGTAGATCGCTTCGAGCTCGTCGGTCATGTAGATATTGCGATGATTCATTCTGGTGCCTCGGCAAAGGTAACTAGGACGGAATTGGACTCAACTTGGTCGCCCGCGGCGACCCGGACTTCTGCGATGACAGCATCGCCTTTCGCTTCAAGCGAATGCAGCATTTTCATCGCCTCGATCACGACAAGAACGTCGCCTTGGGCAACTGCTTGCCCGGCGACGGCGTGTACTTCAACAACAATCGCCGGGAATGGTGAGGTGATCGCGGCACCACTGTCGCCAGGGCCGCTTCCTTCGGGCGCCCACCGTTCCTCGACTCGAGGAACGACGAATGTGAAGGTCTCACCGTCGAGATTGACGGCGACTTGTCGGCCCGCAAGATCAATCGACGTTGCCACCGGAGCGCCCGTGTATCGACTTGCTGGCTCCACTTCGAAATGCTCATCGTTTCGGTCGAGCAGCATTGTCTTCGTGTTCTTGTGGGTGGTCAGTCGGACTGGCCCAACCTGCTGCCAGACGCTGCCTCGCCGATGCTCTACAGCAGCAGCAGTTCGAAACGCGTCGGCTCCCGCCAGTGCCGCGAGGCTTGCATCAGGCGCCGTGATGTCGTCAAGCTCGTCAATGAATCGTGTTGTCACGCGGCCTGCCACTACTGGTGCTTGTGTGAGGAGCCATCGTAGGAAGCCAGCATTGTGGGGAACATCGCCGAGTACGAGCGCATCGAGAGCAGCGATCAGACGTAGGCGGGCAGTGTCGCGATCGGGTCCATCGACAATGACCTTGGCGATCATCGAGTCGTAATGAGGGCTGATCTCGCTGCCCGCTACGACGGCCGCATCCCAACGCACTCCTGCGGGGACAACGAGGTGGGTCACGCGCCCGGTCTGAGGTACGAAGCCGGCCCATGGGTCTTCGGCATTGATCCGTGCTTCGAAGGCGTGGCCGGTGATCGTGACGTCGTCCTGAGCGAAGCCGAGCGGCTCGCCTGCAGCCGACCGAATCATCAGATCAACAATGTCGAGGCCGGTGACCTGCTCGGTCACTGGGTGCTCAACCTGGAGTCGGGTGTTCATCTCTAAGAAGAAGAACTCGCCAGTGACGTCGTCGACGATGAACTCGACTGTGCCCGCCGAGTCGTAAGACATGTTGTGGCCAAGGGCGACAGCCGCCTCGCCCATGGCGGCGAGGGTCTGGGGCGGGAGGTTGGGGGCTGGCGCCTCTTCGATGACCTTCTGGTAGCGCCGCTGCAAAGAACACTCACGAGTGCCGAGGTGGATGACGTTGCCGTGCTTGTCGCCGATCAACTGCACTTCAACATGGCGTGGCTGTTGGATGAACCGTTCAACGATCATGGCACCGTCGCCGAATGCCCGCTCTGACTCAGACGAGGCTTCTGCGAGCGCGGCCAGAAACTGGTCTGGTTGGTGGGCGATACGAATGCCTCGCCCGCCTCCCCCAGCGGAGGCCTTCACCAGCACCGGATAGCCAATTCGATCTGCGGCTGCGGCGAGGTCGGCGGGAACCTGAGACTCGTCGTACCCGGGAATCGTTGGCACACCAGCGGCGCTCGCGATCCGTCTGGCCTCGATCTTGGAGCCCATGCGTTCCATGGCCTCGGGGTGTGGGCCGATCCAGGTGTGACCTGCCGTGATCACGGCCCGGGCGAATGCTCCGTTCTCGGCCAGGAACCCGTAGCCCGGATGAACTGCGTCTGCTCCCGAGTCTGCCATCGCGGCGAGCAACGCGTCGACATTCAGGTATGACGCTGCCAGCTCGGCCGGACCGATCCGTCGTGCGTCGTTGGCCTCAGCTACATGTGGTGCCGTGCGATCAGGGTCGGCGTAGACGGCCACCGTCGAATGACCGCCCTTATGCGCGCCAGCGATAATGCGCCGGGCGATCTCGCCTCTGTTAGCTATCAATATGCGCATCTGCTCTCCTACATCCGGTACACGATGCCGCCGGACTGTGGTGCGTCCTGGCGGGCCGCAACGGCGAGGGCAAGGCCCAACGCGTCACGGGTGTGAATTGGGTCGATCAGACCGTCGTCCCAGAGACGCGAAGTTGCGTAATAGGGGTCGGACTGGGTTTCGTATTGTTCTCTGACCTCGGCTCTGATGGCCTCGATCTCTTCGTCTGATGTGTTGGCCGCTTTGAGGCCGGCAAGCCTGATGTCGACGAGCACTGTCTGGGCGGTGTCGGCCGACATCGTGGCGATGCGAGAGTTTGGCCAGGAAAATAGGAAGCGAGGGTTGAAACCGCGGCCACACATTCCATAGTTTCCGGCCCCGTATGAACCGCCAATAAGGACAGTGAACTTCGGGACCCTGGCATTGGCGACGGCGGCGACCATCTTGGCCCCGTGCTTCGCAATTCCAGCGGCCTCGCTGTCACGGCCAACCATGTATCCGGATGTGTTCTGCAAGAACAACAGTGGGATCTTGCGCTGCTCACACAGTTCGATGAAGTGGGTTGCCTTCAGCGCTGCCTCGGAGAAGATGATGCCGTTGTTGGCGATGATGCCGACCTGGTGGCCCCAGATATTAGAGAAGCCACAGATGATCGACTCTCCCCACTCGGGCTTGAACTCCTGGAACTTTGAGCCGTCGACTATGCGAGCGATGATCTCGCGACCATCAAACGGAAGTCTGGCATCGGCGTTGATAATCCCGTAGATGTCGTCGGCCGGATACAGCGGCGCTTCTGGCTCGTTCCATCCGATCCAGTCTTGGCGTTCGTCGATGCGCCGCTGATTTGTGTTGGCGCAGAGCTGGCGGAGCAGTGCGTACGCCTCGTGCTCGGTCTGGGTGCGGTAGTCAGAAACCCCGGAGACGTGGGTATGAAGCAAGGCTCCGCCGAGATCGTCTTGGTCGATGATCTCACCAAGCGCCGCCTTCACGATCGGTGGACCACCCAAGAAGATTCGGCCAATGCCTTCGACCATGATTACTTCGTCGGAGAGTGCAGGCACATAGGCCCCGCCGGCGGTGCAGCCGCCGAGGACGACTGAGAGCTGCGGAAGCCCCATGGCCGACATGCGAGCCTGTCGATAGAACGAGCCGCCGAAATGATCTTTGTCGGGGAATATCTCATCCTGAAGAGGAAGGAAGGCGCCACCGGAGTCGACGAGGTAGATGCAGCCGAGTTCGTTCTCTTCGGCGATCTCTTGCGCCCTCACGTGTTTCTTGATCGACGCAGGCAACAACGAGCCGCCCTTTACGGTGGCGTCGTTGGCAATAAACATGTATGGCACGCCATGCACCACGCCAATGCCTGTGACAATGCCAGCCCCAGGTGCAGAATTGTCGTATTGATCCCACGCTGCGAGAGTCGAGAGTTCGAGAAACGGAGTGTCTTCGTCGATCACTAGGTCGATGCGATCGCGTACGAGGATCTTGCCCCGAGACAGGTGGCGCTCGACTGATCTGTCGCGACCCTTGCCCCCGCTGATGGCGTAGTCGATGCGTTCACGGAGGGTTGAGGTCAGCGCGTTGTAGGCATCGACGTTTGTTTGCCAGAGTGCCGAACCGGTGTCTACTGACGAATGAATCACGCTCATGGTTGTAGTCCGCGCCAGAAGGTGTCGGCAATTGAATCAGCGAGATCGTTGACCGATCGTTCGCCAGTGACGTCAAACCACTCGAGAGTCGAGTTCAGGGCGCCGAGTAATACGAGGCGGGCAAGACTGATGTCGGTGCCAGAGCGGATTTCTTTGCGATCCAACAGATCCTGGAAAAGTCGTTGCCATCGGTCTTCGTATTCGTCGCGAGTAGGCACGACCAGGTCTTTCACATCATCAGGGGCCACCGGGAAAATCGAGACCGAAGCAGATGTGAACGGGCCGTGCTCGAAGAGAGCCGAGAGATGACTGCGGATGGCCGCACGCAGGCGCTCTTGGCCCTCGCATTCACGGTCGCACGCAGCATTGCTAGCATCAAAGCCGTCAGACGTAGCCTTAACCCCGAGGCGGAGCACCTCTGCGAGCAACTCGTCCTTTGAGTCAAAGTGGTAGTACAGCGACGCGGCTTGGATACCGGCCGCCCTGGCAATGTCCCGGACTGATGTCTCGGCGTATCCCCGGATCAGAAATAGGTCAGCGGCGTGGCTGAGAATGCGTTCTCGAGCCGATGTCTTGGTCTTTTCGTCAAGTGCTGCGGTGGCCATCGGATGAACTTACCTAACGAACGTTAGTTAGGCAAGTCGAACTGCCAACTATTTCTGACGTTTCGTGGTGAAGCGGGGCGTGGACTACGTTCGCTTCTAACGCGAAAGGGAGTACATGACCACGATGAAAGCCGCCGTTCTTCGGAGCGCACCCGGTGACCTGACCATTGAAGACGTCATCCTCGATGCCCCGGTGGCTGACGAGATCCAGATGAAAGTCGTTGCCTCTGGCCTCTGCCACAGCGACCTCCACGTGATGGAGAAGATGATCCCGTACAAGCTGCCGAGCGTGCTCGGCCACGAAGCAGCCGGCGTTGTCACGGCCGTCGGCGACAACGTGTCGCACCTCAACGTCGGCGACCATGTGATTGCTTGCCTCAGCCAATACTGCGGTCGTTGTCATCCATGCGTCAACGGTAAGACCTACCTCTGCACCAACTCAAACAACCTCAGCGCCCAACGAGCGGCCAAGGGCCCAGTGCTCACTGATCTTGAGGGCACTCCACTCGTGCCGTTTAGCGGCCTTGGCGCGTTTGCCGAACACATGACAATGCACAACAGCGGCGTCGTTGCCATCGACCCAGACATGCCGCTCGATCGAGCCGCGCTTATTGGTTGCGGCGTGGTCACTGGAGTCGGCGCGGCTATCAACGAAGCCCGAGTTCGTCCGGGTGAAACCTGTGTTGTCATAGGTTGTGGCGGTATTGGACTCAACGTTGTGCAGGGTGCTGCCCTCGCCGGTGCTGGTCGGATCATCGCTGTCGACCTCTCCCCCGCCAAACTCGAACTCGCCATGCGCTTTGGCGCGACCGATGTCGTCAACCCCGCCGATGGCGATCCGATCGAGGCGGTCAAGGCACTCACTGGCGGCCAGGGTGTCGATCATGCCTTCGAGGCCATTGGTCTAAAGGCAACTACTGAACAGGCGCTCAACATGATTGCCGTCGGTGGTGCTGCATATCTGATCGGCGTCATGCCGGTCGGACAAAACGTCGAGGTCCACGGACTGCCATTCGCGATGCAGGGCAAACGCCTACAAGGCGTCCGTATGGGATCGGGCAACATTGCGGCCGACTTCCCGAAGCTGGTCGACCTCTACCAGCAGGGACGACTTCTGCTTGACGAACTCATCGCCGAGCACATCACGCTCGATCAAGTCAACGAGGGCTACACCCGAATGAAGACCGGCGAGCACGCTCGCTCGGTCATTATGTTCGACTAACGGTCTTTAGAGAAGGTGATGCCAGCCTCGCCTAATGCGGCTTGGTCGGCATCGCTCTTGCCGAGCGCCGACAGAATCTCAGCGTTGTGCTGGCCCAGCTTCGGGGCGAGGCCGGGGCGGTTGATGGGCTCGCCGTCGTAACGAAATGGAAACCCTGGCACAACAAGTGGACCGGCAAACTCGTCGTCGATGGTTCGAACCGTGCCTCGCTCGATGAAGGCCGGGTGCTCGATGGCGTCGGCTGGGCTCAATACTGGTCCAGCGGGTACGCGATTGGCCTCAAGCACCTCGACTGCAGCCGCGAGCGAGGGAAACGTGACCAACCAGTCTTCAATCATCGAAGTGAGCAGATCGCGGTGTTCAAGCCGTCCAGAGTTGGTAGCGAAGCGACTGTCTTCCAGAAGCTCGGGTTGCCCCATTGCCTTAAATAGTTTGCCGACTTGAGCCTGAGCGCAGAAGATCACGATCCATCCGCCAGGAGCCTTGAATGTGCCGCCTGGTGAGAGCGGCTGGTAGTGACGACCGGCTCGCATCGGCTGCCACTCGCCTTTAGTGATCGATGGTCCTTGCACCCCGTACTCGTGCATGTGGAATACCGCATCGAGCATCGACACGTCGAGGTGAGTTCCCTCCCCCGTCTTCTCACGATTTAGCAGTGCATACCCGAGTCCGGCAAACGCGTGCACGCCTGCATTCGTATCGGCGAGACCGAATCCTGCGAAGGTCGGCGGACCGTCAGGATCGCCGGTCATGTGCATAACCCCGCCATACGCCTGTGTCACGAAGTCATAGCTCGGCAATTTCGACAGCGGTCCATCCTGGCCGAAGCCAGAGACTGAAGCCATGATGATCTTGTCGTTGACTTTCTTCAGGTCGTCGTAGCCAAGTCCGAGTCTGGCCATGACGCCAGGACTGAAGTTTTCGACGACGATGTCGATGGTCGGGAGCAGTTCGAGGATGACCGCTCGACCTTCGTCGGATCCGATGTCGAGGCACAGCGACTTCTTCAGCCGATTCTGTTGGATGAATGCTCCGGAACGACGGTTTACCCTTGGTTCACCCGCTCGCATCGGATCGCCATAAGGCGGGCCCTCGACCTTGATGACCTCGGCTCCCATTTCGGCCAACAGGCGCGTGCAGGCGGGTCCCGAGAGATAGCGAGTGAAGTCAAGGACTCGATGACCTTCTAGCCAGTTGGTTGCGTTCACCACGCCAGTCTTGTCGCACTACTCGTGATTGCGTCAAGCTCAGCAACAACTCGGTCGACGTGAGCAGCATCGATCGTGTCAAGTAGGAACACAACAACGCTGCTTCGAGCTCCGGTTGAACCCATTCGCTCGTGTTCGATCTCGACCACGTTCGCTCCAAGATCAGCGATGGCAGCCGTCGCCTCGGCGAGCAAGCCTGGTCGGTCGTCCATTTCAACTCGTAGTCGCACCAACCGATCCTGCCGTCCGAGGCCGCGCAACGTGACGACAGACAGCGTTCGAGGATCGATGTTGCCGCCGGAAAGAACCAGACCGACCGAGCGCCCTGCGAAACGATCGCCATGCTCAAACAACGCAGCCAACGGAGCGGCCCCAGCCCCTTCCACCACCGTTTTCTCAATTTCGAGGAGCATCGCAATCGCCTGTTCGATCGCAGCATCAGTCACCGTCAACACGTCGATGCCATGCTGTTGGAGAATGGCCGACGTGATGATTCCCGGTGACTTCACCGCGATGCCGTCGGCGATTGTGGTTCCTACGGGCTCCGGTATTGGCCGGCCCGCGAGCTTGGCTTGCATCGCAGGGAACCGCTTGGTTTGCACACCAACCACCTCGACCCCAGTGCCAACGAGTGCGAGCGCGACACCAGCGGCAAGCCCGCCGCCACCGATTGGCACGATCACAACGTCGAGGTCGGGCATCGACTCAAAGAATTCAAGACCAACTGTGCCCTGCCCACTGATCACCAGAGGATCGTCGTACGGATGAATGAACTCGAGATTCTGCTCAGCGGCGAGAAGACGGGCGTGGGCGGCCGCTTCTTCGACCGATGATCCTGCGATAACCACGGCGGCTCCGAGCCCACGAGTCCGTGCCACCTTTACGAAAGGCGTTCCGGCGGGCATCACGATGGTGGCCGCGAGGCCCAGCCTGCCCGCATGATAGGCAACGCCTTGGGCGTGGTTCCCGGCCGACATTGCGATAACTCCCGACGACGCCTTCGGATCGACAGCGAGGAGCCGATTGAGCGCGCCACGGTCTTTGAAAGAACCGGTGAACTGGAGGTTTTCGAACTTCAGGCGAACATCAACGTTAAGGATCTGAGACAGGGTTCGAGAGGTCGTCGCCGGTGTGTGCTCGACTGCTCCCTGGATGCGGCCATGGGCTGCAACGACGTCTGATCGAGTTGGCAGCTGTTCCCTTGGATGCATTGGGCGATGTTAGTCGGACAATGCCCAACGCTCGCTGTCTCGGTTCTGGCATCCTGGGAGGTCATGAATCCGCTCGAGCTACCAATCTATGACGCCGTTGACCGGCTAACAGAACTCATAGGTTCCGAGCAGGTCATCGTTGTCGCCGGCGAAACAGGCTCGGGCAAGAGCACCCAGCTACCGCAAATCTGCCTTCGGGCCGGTCGTGGTGCGAATGGCCTGATTGGGCACACCCAACCACGCCGCATCGCAGCTCGCAGCGTGGCGGAGCGCATCGCCGAAGAAATGGGCACCAAACTTGGCGACCGAGTCGGTTACGCCGTGCGGTTCCTCGATCAGGTGTCTGCATCAACCGAGATCAAACTGATGACAGACGGCATCATGCTCGCCGAGATCCAGCGTGACCCAAAGTTGAAGGCGTACGACACAATCATCATCGACGAGGCCCACGAACGCAGCCTCAACATCGACTTTCTGCTCGGCTACCTCAAACAGCTTCTTCCTGAGCGTCCTGATCTCCTGCTCATCATCACCTCTGCCACCATCGACACCGAGCGTTTCTCGGATCACTTCGACAACGCTCCAATTGTCGAAGTCACCGGTCGTACCTTCCCAGTCGAGCTCCGGTACCGGCCGCTCGAAGAAGACGAGAACCAGGTTGACGGGGTCTGCCGCGCGGTTCAAGAGCTGGCTCAAGAGGGAGACGGCGATGTGCTCGTCTTCTTCAGTGGTGAACGAGAGATCAAAGACGCAGCCGATGCGCTCACTGCGTTGAAGCTTCGCCACACCGATGTCCTCCCGCTCTATGGTCGGCTGTCTTCGGCCGAGCAGCATCGTGTATTCGAATCGCATCCCGGTCGTCGGATTGTCCTCGCCACGAACGTTGCCGAGACGTCGCTCACTGTTCCCGGAATCAGATACGTCGTCGACCCTGGCACTGCTCGAATCAGCCGTTTCTCAAACCGCACCAAGGTGCAGCGACTTCCGATTGAGGCTGTGTCGCAAGCATCAGCAAATCAGCGGGCTGGGCGCTGTGGTCGAGTGGCCGACGGAATCTGCATCCGCTTATACGACGAAGAAGATTACGAGAATCGCGACGAGTTCACTGAGCCCGAGATTCTCCGCACCGGGCTCTCTTCTGTCATCTTGCAGATGGCGGCACTCGGCTTCGGCGACATCGAGACGTTCCCCTTTGTCGATCCTCCGCAAGACCGACAGATTCGCGACGGCATCAATCTTCTAGAGGAGCTCGACGCCCTTAACCCCAACAAGGTCGGCACAAGGAAGTGGCTGACCCCGATTGGCCGCAAGCTTTCCCGACTCCCGCTCGATCCCCGTCTCGCAAGAATGGTAATTGCAGGCGCAGAGCAAGGTTGTCTTAAGGAACTGCTCATCATCGCCTCTGGCCTCGGCATTATCGATCCGCGTGAACGCCCAACCGGTAAGGAAGCTCAGGCGAGGGAGTCACACGCCCGGTTCAAAGACCCTGACTCTGACTTCATCGGCTTCCTCAACCTGTGGAACTACCTACAAGACGAGCGTCGGGCCCGGTCGGGCAACCAGTTCCGCAAGATGTGCCGGAACGAGTACCTCAACTACCTCAGGGTACGAGAGTGGCAGGATGTGCATTCCCAGCTCAAGCGGGTTGCTCGCCAGCTTGGTCTGCAACCAAACAAAACCAACGCTGACCCGGCCGCGATCCATCGAGCGGTCCTGACCGGCCTCAAGTCAAACATCGGGCTGAAGTCAACCAAAGACGAGTCGTATCGAGGTGCCCGAAACGCCAACTTCGTTATTGCTCCGGGTTCGTCGCTCTACAAGAAGGGGCCAAAGTGGGTCGTTGCCGCCGAGCTTGTCGAGACCAACCGCCTGTACGCGAGGGTGTGCGC
>JBBKWJ010000230.1:0-2819 GCA_037968895.1 Acidimicrobiales bacterium | reverse complement strand
GACCAGCCCTACCCGAGGAAGCTGCAGCATTCGACGACGAACTCCAAGCACGGTTTGAGAGTCGTCCCGGCATCACGGGGCTTTGGCAAGTTGAGGCCCGCTCAAATGCAAGCTTCGAGGCGTATCGACGTCTCGACCTGCACTACATCAAAACCAAAAGCCTCCTTCTCGACGTACAGATCCTGATCGCTACCGCCGTGCAGGTCGTAGTAAGCGTCCTTCTTATTCCGGTTGGTCTCGTCTTGCGAAGCGAGAAGACAGATGGCGTGCAGAAGTCGGCCGCATCACTGGGCGGTGATGTCACCGTCATTGACCTTCGCGACCGAGCTCAAGCTAAGTTCGCGGCACACTCCGCCGACCGGGACGAACTCGAAGCCAACTAGGCACCGTTTACCTGGAATTCTTCATTTCATGAACTTCGCTCGCAATTTGGGGCGCCAACGTCGGTTTGGAGAACCACGCCTCTACTTCTGACAAACCGGCACGGCGTCCATGTGTCGGTCCCCTGCCTGCGCTGGCCGCTCGGGTAACGCTTTGGTCGGGAAGATCGTTCGGTCTTCGAAGACCCACGGTTGAATCGATGGTGGAGCGTCGGCTGAAGTGATGACTGAGACCGAACGAAACACAGCGGAGTAGCGTTCGTAGTAGTCCAAGCCTGGGGCTCGTTGGTTACCGTACGCAGCCTTTGATGGCGTTTCAAACTCCACCGTCTGGTCCGCGACGATTGGTACTGGGAGCACCGCAATCCCGGATGCGGCAAGAACTCGCCCTATTTCCTTCACCGCTTGCTCGTCATCGTCAACCTCTTCCAGCACATGTGACGCCCAAACCAGATCAAAGCTCGCATCGGATATTTCACTCATGTTCCTGAGATCGAGACGCAGATCAACGTTGCGTCCCGAGAGGTCGCCAGTGGTGTAGCTCCCTCCGCCAGCCGCCATCGACTGCAACTCCGATGACAGCCCGGCTTCTGGCGCGATGTGCAGAATTCTGGGCGGGCTACCCTTATCGAATCGTTCTGCAACCAGTCCAAGCACATGTGCTTGGAGGCGATGTCGTTCGGCCGATCCGCACGACGGGCAGATCGCCGACCTTCTGATTCCAGCCGATGACACCGCAGCAGAGAAGCGGCCCGAATATCCGCACACGGGGCAGTTATAGGGACCACCAGGGATCACCCGAGCAACCTTTGTTAGTCCTAAGTTGATTGCTCGGATAGCAAAAGGAACACGACACAATTGCATCGTGGCAGAGTTGAGTAAAGACACGCTGGCGACTGTAGCCGATGTCATAGTTGGCCGGTTTTGTTCACACCTGATCCGAACTTTGTCCCACAGGAAGGCGGCCCGGATGTGTCGCCCATCGAAGTATCCCGAGAAGTATCGGCGCGAATCACTGCAGCATGGGTGAAGGAGGCCGAGGCTGCCGAGGTCCCCGACTTGGCCAGACTCGACGTCGGCACTAGCGCCTAGGCGGCTTGGTCGGAATATTCTGCCCTAGCCAAACGCTGCGATTTATCTTCGCCGCCGCGACAGTAAAAGCCCCGCTTGCTAAGCAAGCGGGGCCTCATGTAGTTCAAGGTAAATCTTGTTGCCGCAGCCGGCGCTTCGACGCTGCTACTAGTCGGCTCGTTCGGTGAGCCGTTCGGCGCTGATGTCGAGCACTGATTCGAGCCCGATCGAGTACTGCATCGCCTCGACTCGATCCATGACATCTTGTGGAAGCGGATCGCCGCCAGTGTGCATCACCCGTGGGTGTTCACGCCGGACTGCGATCTCGTTCTCGCCAAGCAGGATCTCGTGCATCTTCTCGCCAGGACGAAGCCCGGTGAACTCAATGCGAGTACCAGGCCGTTGATGAGCGATCAGACGCTTAGCCAGATCGACGATCTTGACCGGCTCACCCATATCGAGGATGAGGATTTCGCCATTGCGGCCGATCGCGCCTGCTTCCATCACCAAACGAGTGGCCTCAGGAATGGTCATGAAATAGCGAGTGACCTCGGGATCGGTGACAGTTAACGGCCCGCCCGCCTCAATCTGTGCCCGGAAGGTAGGAAGCACGGAGCCTCGTGAGCCAAGCACGTTGCCAAATCTGACAGAAACAAACTTGCAGCCGTTGTTTTGTTCGGCCATGGAGGCGGTGAATCGCTCAGCAAGCTGTTTGGTGTAACCAAGCTCATTGCACGGCGTGGCCGCCTTGTCGGTCGAGACGTTGACGACCGAGCCGACGCCAGCCTTTGCTGCGGCCCGCAGGACGTTGTAGGTGCCGAGAGCGTTTGTCTTAAAGCCTTCATCAGGATTGTTCTCGAGCAGGGTGACGTGCTTCAGTGCCGCCGCGTGGAACACCACGTCGGGCGTACGCTTGAGCATGATCTCTTCGATGCGGTCACGGTCACGGATGTCGGCGACAACAAGGTTCTCTGAGTCAAGAAGGGCACGGCCTTCCATCGAAAGCTGGAGCGAGTGAAGTGCGTTCTCGTCACGATCGAGCATGATGAGTTCGGCTGGTGCGAAGCGGTGGAGCTGGCGGCAAAGCTCTGAGCCAATTGAGCCGCCGGCGCCAGTGACGAGGACGACCTTGTCGGTGATATAGGCCGCGACCCGATCAATGTCGATCTCGACCTCATCACGGCCGAGAAGATCCTGCTCAGTTAGCGGACGAATGTCGCCGACGCCGACAAGCAGACCCATGAGGTCGCTGACGGCGGGAAGAACACGTACTTCGACACCGGCGTCGAGACCACGGTCGTAAAGGTCACCGATAAGTCGGGAACCGGCAGATGGGATGGCCACGAGGAGAATGTCGGCTTCGTATTC
>JBBKWJ010000229.1:0-4777 GCA_037968895.1 Acidimicrobiales bacterium | reverse complement strand
GAGAGGAAACGCGGGTCGTCGACCGGGACAAGGCCAGTGAGCCCGATGTTGAGGACCGCGGCATCAAGTTCGTCTCCGCCGAGTGTGGCGGTGAAGGCCCCTAGCCGCTTGTTCCAGGCCCCTGTGACTACCCGCTCCGCGATGTCGTCACGAAGACTGACCCATGCTGCCGGCTCGTGGCTTCGGTGAGTTCGTGAGATGTCGATGGCACGATCGAGTGCGAACCAGCACATGATCTTGGAATACGTGTTGTGGCGAGGGCCAATACGTTGCTCCCAAATGCCGTGATCGGGCTCGTCCCAACGTCGTGACACCGCGAGTGCCATCTGTTCGGTCAGCCGCCAGAGCCTGTCATCGAGTGGATTATCTGCATCGACAAGCCGGCTTATGAGACTGATGATTGAGCCAAACACGTCGAGCTGCACTTGGCCGTCTGCTGCGTTGCCGATTCGGATAGGGCTCGACCCGCCATAGCCCTCGAGTCCGCCCAGCTGAGCTTCGGGCGGCAGATGGCGACCGGTGACGTTGTAGAGAGGAGCGAGCCGCTCAGGGTCTGATCGAGTCTCGAGCACCCGTTCAACCCAGCCAAGGAAGTCGTGTGCTTCCCGAGCCGACCCAAGCCGAACCAGCGCCTCGGCACTCATTGCTGCGGTCCGAAGCCAGCAATAGCGTTGATCGAAGTTTCTGACACCGCCAATATGAGTGGGCAGGCTTGTGGTGGCCGACGCCGCAATGGCACCAGTTGGACCGTGGGCTAGGCCCTTCAACGCGAGCGCACTCCGAACCACTCGATTGCGGATATCTGATTCGATCGTTGGTAGCTGGAGTTGGGCGGCCCAATCAGTCCAGTGACTCGCAGTTTGGGTTCGCCGTTCATGCTCGGCGACACCGTCATCTCGAAGGGTTGCGGTCCCCGTTCGGAGCTCAAGAACGAGCGGTGCCCCCTCTCGATCATCAAGACTGGCATGGCCGATTGCCGTTTCGTGCGGGCCGTCTGTAGTAATTGTCCATCTGACGCCGGGGGCTCGAAGCACGAGTTGATCGGCGGTGCCTTGCACGATGACCCCACCGTCACGGATGTCGAGACGAGTCGTCACACGGCCGAAGTCGACACGCGGGGCGAACTCGATTGCGACGTCACCCTTGCCCTCGATGACACGCAGGAGGTCGGTACGCCCTGCGATGCGCGTTGATCGGCCGGCCGAAACATCGAGGTAGTCCGTGACAGTGATCGTGGGAAACTCGGTCTCCAGCACGAGGCTGTCGTCCTGGTATTGCTGTCGGATCGGCGGCTCGCCACTCGCGGGTGCCACCGAGAAGTAGCCTGCCGCTGGCCCTCCAACCAACTCAGCGAATACGGCGCTTGAGTCGATTCGGGGAACGCACAGCCAGGTGACGCGGGCGGTGGGGGAGACAATGGCGGCGGTTCGCTGATCGGACAGCATGGCGTGGCTCGTGAGCGGAACAAGGCCAGTTCCTTGCAGCCATTCGCCTCGCAGATCGGCCAGCAGGGCCAAGATCTGGGCCACGTTGCCAGGGTCCCGAACTCGGAATGCAGCGGCAGTGGTGCCATCGCCTACTTTGACGCTGATGTCGGTCGAGCGCAGGCTTCGGAACGCGTCTTCGTCGGTGACGTCGTCGCCCATGAATATGACAGCCGAAGCTCCGACCTGCTCGCGGATTGAATCGAGCGCCCACCCCTTATTTGTCTCAAGCACTGACATTTCGACGATCTGATGCCCGTTTCGGGTGTAGACCCCGTCCCAACCAGCAGGGCCGCGAACGAGGGCCTCTCGAGCGAGCTGGTGAGTCGTGTCGTCAAGCTGGCGAAGGTGGAACGTGACGCCAGTTGGCTTCTCCTCGACCAGCGCTCCGAAACGGCTGCCAATCTCGCGTGCTTCCTCGGTGAGCCGTTGCCGCAGCGTGGCAAGATCGGACGGAAGGTCAGACGAGAAGCCAACATCGAACTCGCTTCCATGACTGCCAACGAGGCGGATCTCATGGGGTAAGCGGGACAATGTCGCCAGGTCACGGAGGCTTCTGCCGCTGATAACCGAGACGTGCGTGTCGCTGAGCTCGGCGAGGCGGCGCATGGCGTCGACGGCGTCGCGACGCGGTGACGCCGTCATCGGGTCTGACGTGACGGGGGCGATTGTGCCGTCGTAGTCGCAAGCGACCAGAAGGCTGGGGACTCGGGCCAGGAGCCGGATCTGTTCGCCCAGCTCCTGCAGGCTGTCCGTAGTCATCGCCAACGACGCTAGTCGGTTTGGAGGCCGTTTACAGAACACGCAGAGGCCTATGACGGTGCGCTCCCGGCCCCGCCGTCTACCATCGACCGAACGCGACCAAGAAGAGTGAGATGACAGCGCCGAAAGAATCGAAGTCAAAAGAGAGTTTCGCTATTGCTGCCGCCGCCATCGTCGGTGCCGCCGTCGTAGCCGCTGGCGCATTCTGGTGGACGGGCCGCGACACCACGACCGAGGCGGTGACCGAGACCACGCTGTCACAGTCGACGACCGATACGACAGCGGAAGCCACAGCGTCGACGGATGCGCCAGATACCACCGACGAGCCAAGCACTACGGATGACTCGACGGCGCCCGACGACCAGTTTGTCGAACACGCCGTGTGTCCGAGTGGCACACCAGCTGAGGTGTGTGAAGCCGCCGAGTTCGTCGAGACAGCGAGAGGCCGGGCCTTCAAGAACTTCCCGCTCGTCGAATTGGTCGACGCTGATGAGTTCGAATCCCGGCTCTTAGATGACTTCAACGAGTATGAAGACGAACTATCAGCCGACGGAATCACGATGGCGGCGCTCGGACTAATTCCTCAAGACGCCGACCTCGCCGACATTTTCAAAGAGTCGATATCGATCGGGGTCGTTGGGTTCTATGACACCGAATCGCAAGAGCTCGTCATTAAAGGCTCAGACCTCGACCTCTATGCCGAGCTTGTTATTGTGCACGAGCTGACTCACGCATTCGATGATCAGTGGTTCGATCTAGATCGGGCCGAGGTCGACGATCTGGCTGACGACGCGTCCTATGGATTCAGCGCTGTCGTCGAGGGAAATGCGAGTCGAGTTGAAGGCGCATGGCGGGATTCGTTGTCAACCGACGACGAAGCTGAGCTGACTCGTCTTGAGTTTTCGTTGCTAAGTCCCGAAGACCTCCTTCGATATCTTGAGATCCCAGTGTCGATTCTGAGCATCCAGATCTCGCCATACACCGACGGTAAATCGTTCGTTCAGGCCGTTGCTGATGCCGGGGGAGAAGACGCGGTTGACGCCCTGTTCCTGAACCCGCCGGTCTCGAGTGAGCAGGTGCTCCACGTCGAGAAATTCGAGGACCTTGAAGCAATCGTTCCCACTGAGGCTCCTGAGCCGTCCGGCGAGATCATTGACGAAGGAGATCTAGGCGAGTTGGTGCTTCGTGAGTGGCTCGGTGTCCGAGCGGCAGAGGGGTGGGGCGGCGATTCGTATGCCACCTGGGACGCTGGCGAAGGCGAGAAGTGCTTTGCCGTGCACATCATGGCCGACTCCGACGACGACCTCGATGAGATCATTTCGGCCCTCGACAGCTGGGCTGAAGATGGGGGTGGCCGATTCGTCGAGCAACAGAACGAGGGCGTGTTGGCTAGCGCTTGCTTTTAACGGAGATTCGCTCGCCTCGTCAGCGCATGCCAAGCTGCAAACGTGAAGGTTCGCATTGGTTATGGCTTAGGTACACGTAGCGACAGTGGCGACCAAGACCGCTTCCGGGCTCTGGTCGATGGGCTGGAGGAGCATGGCTTTGACAGCCTGTGGCTTTCGGAGCGGATCACAGGCGACTGTCCTGACCCGCTGATGGGGATGGCATACGCCGCAGCCCGCACGACCAAACTCAAGGTTGGTATGTCGGTCTTGGTGCTTCCCGGCCGGAACCCGGTTGTGTTGGCCAAGGCGATCGCAAGCCTCGACCGCCTCTCAAACGGACGGGTCCTTCCTGCATTCGGACTCGGCGCCGCCAATGCGGCCGAACATCAAGCATTTGGCGTCGAACGAACCGACCGAGGCGGCTGGTTCAACGAAGCAATGCCGTTGCTGCGTCGACTCTGGACTGAAGACAACGTGAGCCATACGGGCAAGCGCTTCACAATCGAAGACGTCACTGTGCGTCCGAAGCCCCTTCAGTCGCCACTTGAGGTCTGGCTTGGGGGGATCTCGCCCCTCGAACTTCGTCGAATCGGCCGACATGGTGATGGCTGGCTTCCATCGTTCTGCCTTCCGAAACAGGTCGAAGAGGCTCGACGAACGATCGAACAGGTCGCGAAGGAAAACGACCGAGAAATCGAAGACGAGCACTATGGCGCGCTCATCCCGTACCGGCTCACTAACGAACCGATCTCCGAGGCCTATCAAGCGATCATCGAGGCTCGAAACCCAGGAGCCAAAGCGGCAGACATCATTCCGAACAAAGATGAATTGACCGCCGTGATTCAGCGTTTCATCGACGTCGGGTTCTCGAAGTTTGTCCTAATCCCGGCCCAAGAACCAGCGGAGTGGAACAGCGAACTTGCCGAGATTGCGTCGATCGCCAAACCTTTAGAGAACTAGCCTTCAGAGAATTGGATTAGTTCCAAGGTGTCGATGGTCATGAACAGGGTTTGGCCACTGGCTCGGCCCCAAGACTCGTGACAATCATCGAAAATAAAAACATCTATAAACAGATCCAAAACGAGTTGATTCAGCACACCCGTTCGATAGAATGACAAGCATGACATTCGTCGAAGCGCCACC
>JBBKWJ010000228.1:0-4145 GCA_037968895.1 Acidimicrobiales bacterium | reverse complement strand
AAAAGGTGGCCGGCATCTGGCTCCATTCCGGATAGCCAGGTGAGCGAACCAAGAGCGAAGTCGATGTTGAGCGACAGATCGAGTTCGGCCTTAATGATCTGATCGAGCGTGGTCACGGTCTTGAGGCGCTCATCATCAGACCAGCCGGCGCGAATTAGCCCGGCAAGGCTCCCCTTGCGCGCATCACTCCCCCTGTAGATGACATGACCGACGCCGGGGATACGTTCGCCCGCGGCGAGCTTCTCGGCGACCGCGGCCTCGGCGCCGACGTCAGCTGAACGGGCCAACAACCGATGCACTTGAGAACTCGCGGCGCCATGATGCACACCGCTCACTGGTCCAAGACCAGCGAGCACCATCGAGTACGGATCACTTCGTACTGACGCTGCGATGCGAGCGCTAAAGGTCGACGCAGCCATACCGTGATCGACGAGGAGTACAAGGGCTCCGTTGAGCGCTCGACGCTGCTCGGGTGTGCCAGGCTCGGGAGCCAGGCGGGCCCACAGATGGTCGGCGAGCCGCGCCGGCGACGCCGCCTGCGAGCGCTCCGGAAGGCTAAGAATCATTGCGTTGATCACCGAGCGGGCGCACTGGGCGACTCTCGTTGGGGTCAGAGTTTGGCGTAGAGCATCACTGCTCGATGTCACGGTGACCGCCGTCGCGAGTCGATTCAGGAGAGTGGCCTGGCTTGGCAGAAGGCCTTGCACGGAAATCGCAGCGGCGATGGTCTCGAAGTGAACGTCCCATGAACCGGTCGAGCCGAGCACGAGATCGACAACGGCCTCGAAGTCCGTGTCTGCGGCAACCAAGTCGGCCACAAGCTGCCCCCGATATGCGTGCCCTGCATTCGTGATCTCGGTTATCGATGTCACGATCATCGCTGCAACTTCGCCTGCCTTCGCCCGGTTTCGTTGGCGCAGAGAGTCGACCTCGGACTGCTCGAACAGACTCGTTCGCCCATCGAGTGAGAGCGTGCGATGTAACAGTCCACGGCTTACATAGGCATAGAGCGTCTGGCGCTTGACTCCGAGTCGTGCTGCGGCCTCGATAGCAGTCAGTTGGGTCATCTTGATCCAATCAATGTTGAGTTGATCAATATTGATCAACCTTATTGCTCAGGCGATGATAGACCCATGCCAACGACACGACCACGCCAACCGGAATCAGGCAACCAACAGTCGGATCTCGCTCCTGCAGGACTCAAGGGCGTTGCCGTCGCCGAGACCACCGTTGGGTCGGTGCGCGGCGATGAAGGCTTCTATCACTACCGCCAGTACGACGCCACGGCTCTGGCCCTGGCATGTTCGGTCGAACAAGTCTGGGGCCTCCTCCTCGATGGTGACATGGCAGAAGCCCGTAGCTCGCTCGCAACGCGGATCGGCCACGCACGGGTTCTGCCCGAGGCGGCGACGATCCAACTCCTCGCAACTCGTCGTCTGTCGCCCCACCAGGCTCTCTGCGCAGTCCTGCCGTTTGTGTTGCCAGATGCTGAGCCAACGCTCGATATCAACCGGGCCGAGATCCGGTCTCAGTCCATCACTGTGAGCGCAGCGGCAGCGACGATCCTTGGCGGTCACGCCGCGCTCCAGCGAGGGGCCGCTCCCCTGTCAGCTGACCCAGACCTCTCACACGCCGAAGATTGGATCCGGATGTCGACCGGTACTTTGGGGAGCGAATGGGCGATTCGGGCGGTCAGCGCCTATCTCGTTTCCACGATGGACCACGGGTTCAACGCCTCGACGTTCGCCACTCGGGCGGTTGTGAGCACGGGAACCGACGTGGTCAGCGCGCTGCTCGCTGGCGCCGGATCTCTTGCTGGCCCGCTTCACGGTGGCGCTCCAGCACGGGCACTCGACATGATCCATTCAATCGGCTCAGCGGCCAACGCCGCGGCTTGGGTCCGCGAGCGACTCCAATCCGGCGACAAGATCATGGGCTTTGGACACGCCGTCTACCGAACCGACGACCCGCGCTCGACGTTGCTCCGAGAGCTGGCGCTTGAATTGGGCGGCGAATTGGTCGAACGGGCAGTCGAGATCGAGGCAGAGATCCTCGCCGAACTGCGGCGCTGGAAGCCCGAGGCCACGATCGCCACCAATGTCGAGTACTACGCCGGAGTGGTATTGCATCTTGCCGGGCTTCCCCAGAGCCTCTTCACCCCGTCGTTCACTGTGGCCCGGTTCGTTGGCTGGAGCGCCCACCTCCTTGAACAGGTTGCCAACAACAAAATCATCCGACCGAGCGCGCGCTACATCGGTCCCGAGCCAACGCGCACGACTGCGGCGTAGCGGCCACGTCAAAAGCGGCTGCTTTTCGCGTCCATTTTCGACTCGAAAAGCGGCCGCTTTTCTTTGCGGGTTTGGGGCGGGCTAGGAAGGCCAGAGCTTCGCTGGGTCAGTTTGTTCAGACAGGCGAGCCGCCCCGGTACCCGAATCGACGTTGAGATTGATGCCGGTGACGTAACTCGCGGCGGCCTGGCTGCCGAGGAAAAGCATGGCTGGAACCATCTCTTCTGGCTGTGCGATCCGACCAGCGATGGCCTGGGCCTGATCTATAACCGCATCGCCCATGCCGCGGCGGAAGTCGCCGATGATGCCGGTGTCGGTGATGCCAGGGCACACACTGTTCATCCTGATGCCACGATGGAGGAGTTGCACCGATCGCCAGTGCGTATAAAACTGCACTGCCTCCTTTGAGAACACGTATCCGTCGCCCACAAGGGCCTGATTCGCCGCAACCAGTGCGGCACCTTCGGAAAACGATGCAGCTTCCATTAGCGATTGGTGCACGTCTCGTCGCTCCTCCCACGCCCGCCCGGCCGTCGACGCAATGTGGACCACGCTCGAACCTGGCGCCATTCGGGTAAGTATTCTCTCAGTGAGATGACGGAGGCCGAGGAAATTGATCGCTACCACTGTTGGCCCGTCAAACTGGCCGCCGTTCGGCACCCCGGCACAGTTCATGAGAACATCGATTGCCATCGGTAGTTGGGATACGACACGGTCGATCGATGCCTCGTTACTGAGGTCGCAGAACAGCTCGGAGACGCCTCCGATCCCGATCGGCACGACGTCGAGGCAAAGCACAATAGCTCCTCGCTTGACGAGGGCAAGAGCCGTCGCCCGACCCATCCCCGAGGCAGCCCCCGTGACTACGACCGTCTTGTTCGAGTAGTCAAGCAGCGCGTCCATGAAGCCAGAAGGTAGAAGAACCTCGTGCCTCGGGGCGAATCGGCACGCCCGCATCGGTCAACTCGACGACCACCAGCGCTAGCGTGGCTATCTATGTTCCGCTTCTCCAATAGTGGCTACGGCCACAGCGACGATCCGTGGTTCCGCGTCGGCACAGTCGACGTCGATACGACAAGCATCGTTGCTGGCCTGTCGTTGTTCTCGTTCTTCGTATTTGCCGCGGAGGGCAACGGTGGCCCCATCGCTCGCCTGCTGCGATTCGAGTCAGGCAAGGTGCTCAACGGCGAGATCTGGCGACTCATCACCTGGCCAATTCCCAACACGCCAGGCATTTGGGCGCTTCTCACCATAATCATCTTCTACTTTCTGGCCAGCCAGATCGAACGCTCGCTCGGTCGCGTGCGTTTCGCGTGGTTCCTCGCAGTACTGACGGTGGCCCCCTCACTCTTCCTCACCATCACCGACCTCGTCAGCAGCATTGACGGCTTCGCTTCTGGCCTTGACATTCTTGAGCTTGGCGTACTCGTTGCGTTCGTCGCATACCTGCCAGGAGTCAAATTCTTCTTCGGTATCCCCGGCTGGGTGCTTGTTGTCGTGATTCTGGCGCTCCAGGTGCTCGACCTCGTTGGCCTCCGAGCCTGGTACGCGCTTCTCTTCCTCGCCGTCGTTGTGGTTACAGCACTGCTCGAGATCAAAGCCGTCGGCCTTGCCGAAGATGTTCCGTGGATCCCCAAAATCCCGCTCCCGGCAAGCATGGGAGGCGACCCATACCGGAGCCAGGCCAACCCTCGCCAGAAGAAGTCAAAGAAGACCAAGCTCAAAGCGGTGCCAACCTCCAACCCGATTGAAGACCAGCTTCAACAGATCGAGATCGATGACATTCTCGATCAGGTCGCCGAAAACGGCCTCGACAGCCTCTCTAAAGAGCAGCGCAAGAAGCTTGAAAACTATTCG
>JBBKWJ010000227.1:0-15057 GCA_037968895.1 Acidimicrobiales bacterium | reverse complement strand
GTGGCTCGAATGCTCGTATCGATCGACGGCTTTTCCGACATGGTCGTATTAAGCGGAACGCCAGTCGCCGCCGCTGAACTCACCGACGGTGCGCTACGCCAAACGTGGCTTCTCGTTGGGTTGCTTGCGTTTGTCGGCGCTGCTGCGGTGATGGTCTTGCTCAGGGATATCAGGGTGGCGTTGGCCAGCTTGGCCCTTCGGTTGCTCGGTACCGCAGCCACGGTCGGTATCTACTTTGTCATTGCTGACTCACCAACTGCTTTCGAACTCCAGGTCGCCGTCCTAGTTGCCAACGTCGGTGTCGGCATGTTTGAGGTTGGTCTGGTTCGCCACCTCGGAACCTCTGATCAGCTGAGCGTTGATCCTGGCGCCGTCGTAACGGCTGCCCTTCGCGGCGAGGGTAAGGCCGCCCTCTTGGGCGTCGCGGTGACTGCGCTGTGCGGATTCGGCCTTCTAGCTAGTGATCTTGCCGTTGCACGCCAACTCGGAATCTCGTTGGCCGCAGGACTCGCAATCGAGATGCTTCTTGGACTCTGGCTGCTTCGACCAGTTCTCCTTGGTGAAGCCATGGTGTGGGCGGCTGGGCGAAACGATCTCCGCCGTACCGCGGCACAGACGATCCAGACGCTGCTACCCGACTCAATGGATTTGACCTGGCGCCGAACTGTGTCTGGTTTGCTCCGCGACGAGTTCTCGTTTCAGCAAGACCCGGAGCGCGCCGAACTGAGTACTGTTTTCGTTGAAGGCACGTCGCTATTTAACGAGCTTGCCGAACACAACAAGCTGTTGCGTCGGAGCGGTCTTCGGGTGATCGGGCGAGGCCCGATCGTACGCAAGGTCGCTGTCGTCGAACAATCTGAGCCCGTCTGTCTCGCGATCACGGTTGACCATCCGCCCCGCCAGCTTGTCGATCATCAAGGCCGCATGGTTGGGCAACGTTTGTCGGAGCGGCGAGACGGCATGATCTGGATGGTGCAAGACAGTTCTGGGCGACACCGTATTGTTGAAGCTGTTGACCTCGGTCAATCAGCGGCTGCCGCCGAACCAGTTGCCGCCATCGGTTCGTCGTCCGTTGCGACCGCGTAGTCGAGGTCGAGCAGATGGAAAAGAAGCCGACCCGCCAGATAGCGGTCGAGCCGAAGTCAGGTCGGTACGAATCACTTGAACGGGCCGTCGTTGCTGGCGGTGGGACTCTCAGCCCGATTGAAGTAGCCGAGGGTCTCGTGTGGAGCGACCCATCGGCTGCGCACGAGTTTCCTGGCTACCGCGATCGAGCCCAGTCGTTGGAGTGGGTTGCCCTTCCCTTCGCCGGAATCGAACCTTTCGTTCCGTATCTTCGCAACGACATGCGATGGACCTGTGCCAAAGGCGTCTACGCGACGCCTGTCGCGGAGCACGTGTTGGCGCTTGGACTGGCCGGGCTCCGTGAGGTTGTTACCTATTCGAAACAGCGCGCCTGGACTGCCCCAGCTGGCCTGAACCTGGTTGGCGGCACGGTTTGTATCTTCGGAGGTGGTGGCATCACGACAGAGTTGATCCGACTACTTCAGCCATTCGGTTGTTCGATAACAGTCGTTCGGCGTTCGACCGAGCAGATGAGCGGCGTTGACCGCGTACTCTCGCTTGAGCAACGCCTGGTTGCGGTCGAGGGCGCCGATCTTGTGGTGCTTGCATTGGCCTTGACGCCGGAAACTCGACACGTCGCCGATGCCGATCTCTTCACCGCGATGGAGTCGCATGCTTGGCTCGTCAATGTCGCCCGCGGTGGTCACGTCGATCATGATGCCCTGCTCGGTGCTCTCCAGAATGAGTCGATCGGAGGCGCCGCGCTCGACGTCACCGACCCTGAGCCGCTTCCGGACGGGCACGAACTCTGGTCGCATCCACGCGTGGTCATAACGCCGCACGTTGGCAACACGCCAGAAATGGGCGTACCCCTACTGGCGATTAATATCGAGGCGAACGTGCGACGATTTATCTCGGGCGAAGAATTACTCGGCCCAGTCGATGTCGAAGCCGGCTACTAGCGTTTCTCTAAGCACAGATTTCGTCGTTAGTTGGGTATGTTGCGCGATCGTAAACAACTGCGATCTCGTATTGCAAGGTGTGCCACATCTCACTATGGTGCCCTCCGTCAGCCGTGTGCCGTACATCACAAATCCCGCGCGATGACAGAAAGGGACCATATGGCTGTCGCCGTCGAACACACCGCTGTACCCAAGTCTGGATCTGGCTATCCGAC
Source organism: Acidimicrobiales bacterium (assembly GCA_037968895.1). Classification (GTDB taxonomy): domain Bacteria; phylum Actinomycetota; class Acidimicrobiia; order Acidimicrobiales; family SZUA-35; genus JBBKWJ01. The sequence continues at coordinate 12,815 of JBBKWJ010000227.1, read as the reverse complement.
CGTCGCCTCTAGAGCTCGCGAGTGGGCCCGAACGTCTCCGAAACAACTCGCAATGCGCGAAAAGGAACTCGGCGTCTGGCACGAGTACAACTGGGACCGACTCTGGAATCTTGTCATCGATGCCGCCCATGGGTTGCTCGCTCTTGGTCTCGAAAAAGGCGACCGGCTTACAATTCACGCCGAAGATCGGCCCGAGTGGGTCGTCATGGACCTCGCCACCGTTGCGGTACGAGGGATCACCGTTGGTCTTTATCCAACCAATCCTGCCGCCGAGGTGATCTACACGCTCAACGACTGTGGCTCGAAGATCCACATTGTCGAAGACCAGGAACAAGCCGACAAGGTCATTGAACTTCCGGCTTCGGACTTCCCGCTCATCGAGAAGATCATCTATATCGAACCACGAGGAATCCGCCGCTCTGAAGACCCACGCCTTCTGTCGTGGGACGACTTCATTGCGCTCGGCGCCGAGCACCGCGCTGCCAATGCCGGCGCCGTTGACACGTTAATTGACAGTGCAGAAGCCGAGGATGTCATGACCCTCGTGTACACCTCTGGCACCACTGGCCCGCCAAAGGGCGCAATGATCACTAACAAGAACTGCCAGTTCGGTATCGATGTGATCCTTCGCACTCCCGAACGGATTCGGGGCGGGAAACTTCCCGGCCCCAGTGACTCTGTCGTTACCTACCTTCCGCTGTGCCACATTGCCGAGCGGCTGTTCTCTACCTGGCACCTTGCTGGCCAGGGTGTGGTGCTGAACTTCGCTGAGTCGGTCGAGAGCGTCAATCTCAACCTGCGCGAGATCCAACCAACACTGTTTTTCGCGGTTCCCCGCGTCTGGGAAAAGTTGCACGCCTCGGTAGTTATTAAGGGCAGCGATTCCAGCCCGCTGAAGAAGCTCGTGCTCAACACGTCGCTTAAGGCGGCGGGTTGGATCGGCAAGCAACGTGTCGCCAACAACGGCGACTGGACACCCGCAACACGAATTGTGTACGGCCTCGGCTGGCTCGTCATGTTCCGCCCCCTGCGGGCGCGCCTCGGCTTGCGCAAAGTTCGTTGGGCCGGCACAGGAGCGGCGCCAATCGCCCCCGAGGTCATCGAGTTTTTCATGGGACTCGGGCTCGATGTGTTCGAGCTGTACGGCATGACAGAAAATACTGCCGTCGCAACGGCAAATCTTGCCGGCAGCGTCAAGCTCGGCACCGTTGGTGAGCCTTATCCAGCAATGAAGGATGGCTTCCGCATCGATGAGGCAACCGGTGAGATTCAAGTGAAGCACGATGGTGTCTTCGTTGGGTACTGGGGTAAGCCGGAGAAAACCGCTGAAACCATGACCGAAGACGGCTGGCTGATGACCGGCGACGTCGGCGAATGGGTCGACGGCAAGTGGGTCAGGATCGTCGACCGTATTAAGCACATCATCATCACGGCCGGCGGCAAGAACATCTCGCCTTCTGAAATTGAGAACACCCTCAAGACCTCGCCGTATATCAATGAGGCGATGGTCATCGGTGATCGACGCAAATATCTCACGGCTCTCATCGCAATCGAGCTCGAGACGGTTGGAAACTGGGCCGTAAAGCGAGACATTCCCTACACGACGTATCGCGATCTCACTGAGAAGCCAGAGGTTATCGAGATGATCGAGAAGGAAGTTGAACGGACAAACGAGAAGTTTGCCCGAGTCGAGGGAATTAAGAAGTTCAAGCTCATTCCAAAGGAACTTGATCACGAAGACGGCGAGCTGACGGCAACTCAGAAGCTCAAGCGGTCGTCGGTCGAAGATACGTTCCGTGACCTCGTGGAGTCGATGTACCAATGAACCTCGCTGTCCTACTCGCCCAAGAATCCGGTGGCACAATAGCGATATTGACCCAGACGATCTTCAAGTCGATTGCGCTCGGTGCTATCTACGCAATCACGGGTCTCGGGTTTGTCATCATCTTTAAGGGCACGCAGGTGCTCAACTTCGCTCATGGCGCAATCGCCATGGCTGGCGCGGTCTTCATGTCCATCCTGGTCAGCGACGGTGGCCTGCCGTTCTTGCCCTTTGACAATCCATTTGCACCACCGGCAGGTGAGACGCCAGGTATTGGGCGATGGCTCGTGTGTCTCGCACTTGCGTTGGCCTTCACCGCATTGCTTGGCTTGGTGCTCGAACGATTGTGCATTCGCCCAATGGTGGGGCAGTCGCTGTTCGCCATGGCTGTGATCACGCTCGGCATCGAAATTGCCCTTCGACCGTTCAACGTCGATGCGGTAGCTCTCCAAGCGAGAAGCCTCGGCATCCCGTGGGGTAACGAGACGTTTGGTCTCTTCGGCGCCATTCTCCCCAAGTCGTTTATCGCTGCGATCATTGCCGGCGTGGTCTCTTTCGCCGCCGTCTACATCTTCTATCGTTCGAAGCTTGGCATCGCGATGCGGGCCGTGGCATTCGACCAAGAAGCGGCAATGGCACAGGGAATCAACGTCGGCCGTGTCTTCGCCATCGCCTGGGGCTTTGGTTCGGCGCTTGCCGGCCTTGGTGCCATCTTCTTTGGTATGTCGGGCTGGCCGCCAAACGGCGCGGTTTCCGGCGAAACCCACCCCGTCCTTGCCTTCCGGGTATTGCCAGTCATCATTCTCGGTGGTTTGGACTCCGTCATTGGTGCGGTCTACGGCGGTCTAATTATCGCAACATTTGAGATCTTCGCTGGCGAATACCTTTCTCAGTGGAACTCGATCCTGGGTTCTGGCTACTCAACGATTGTTCCGTACATCGCCATGCTGGTGGTACTGATCGTGAAGCCCTATGGCCTGTTTGGAACAGAGGAGATTCGACGAGTATGAGTTTCGGTCGCCCCCTATTGCGGCGTTCATACGCCGAAGACGTCCAGATTCTTCCAACCAGTTTTCAGAAAGGATTGCTCGCGTTCTCTGGTGTGCTCGTCACGCTGATGGTGTTTGGCAAGCTCGGACTCGACACGCCAATTGTCTGGTTCCTCGGTAACACGTGGATCAACAACGTGACGCTGGCTCTGATCTTTGCTATCGCCGCACTCGGCATCAACATTCTCGTCGGAGTGACCGGCCAGGTGTCGCTTGGACATGCGTTCTTTATGGGCGTTGGTGCCTACACCGCGGTATCCCTTGGTGGCGAGGGCGACGGAATAAAGGCTTGCGTGCCGTGGCACGAGGAAATGGGCTTGCTTGAGAGAGCCGGCGACTGCGGCATGGGTCTGCCGATGTGGGTCTGGCTACCAATGGCACCGCTCATTGCGGCCGCGGTCGGCATTCTTGTCGCTCCCGCGGCAGTGAAAGTACGTGGTCTCTACCTCGCCATCGTGACCGTCGGTCTGGTATTCATCGGCTTGCATCTTGCTCGGATGTTTCCCAACTACGCGGGCGATTACGAGTCAGGTCGAAAGTGGCCTGGGCTTGAGTTCCGCCTCTGGAAAGAAGACACGCCGTTAATCGATATGACTGAAGACGGTAAATGGTTCGGCTTCATCACACTCAGCGAGGAGCAGAAGCAATTCTTCTTCCTGTTGCTCCTACTTCTTGGTGCGCTGTGGCTGGCCAAGAACCTGGTTCGTAGCCGTACTGGTCGAGCGCTTCAGGCCATTCGTGACCGCGACGTCGCGGCCGAGGTGATGGGCGTACCCGAATTCGAATACAAACGACTCGGTTTCGCCATTAGTTCGGCCTATGCCGGTTTTGCTGGTGCGTTGTGGGGCTCGTACAACGGCCGCCTGTCGCCGGTCGACTTCAGCCTGACACTGTCGGTCGAGTTCATTGCCATCCTTCTGATCGGTGGAGCGGGCACCGTCGCCGGCACCATGATGGGCACGATGTTCGTCGAACTCATCCCTGAGATCGTGAAGAGGATGACCGACAAACTCTCAGGTCAGCTCGGTGGTGGGTGGCTTGAACCACTTGCCAACGTGTTGCTCACAAAGGGAACTCCCGGCGACTTTGGCCCCATCTCGATCACCACAACATCGCCGGGTTGGCCGATGAGCGTGTTCTTGTGGAACTTGGTGATCTATGGCGTGCTCATCATCGCCTTCGTCATATTCGAGCCGTTAGGGCTCTATGGCATATGGCTACGTTTCCGTAACTATTGGAAAGGCTGGCCGTTTAGTTATTAGTGGCCGGACTATATTCGCAATGCCTTGGCCCCATATTGGGCGCTGAGGAACAAGAATCGCTGGTCGGCAACCGTCGTCCAACGAAATACCCATAGGGGAGGAATCCTGTGAAAGCTAAACGAGTATTTGCTTTGCTTGCAGCGTTCGGTCTTACGGCCGCCGCATGCGGCAGCAGCACCGACGAGGCGTCAGAGACATCAACTGACGTGACCGAGGCAGCGACCGAAGGAACCGATTCAACTGACGGCGAAACCGAGCCTGTAACACCAGGCGAGCCAGCCGCCGAGATTGCGACCGACTTTGGCGTCACTGACGACACCATCAAGATCGGTATCAACGCCGACCTGTCTGGCCCATTCGCCTCACTGGTCTCCGAAATCGTGGAAGGCCAAAAGGCCTACTGGGAGATCTACAACGCAGGCGGCGGCCTCAATGGTCGCTCGATCGAAACCGTCATTCTTGACTCCGGCTATGACACCGACACCGGTATCCAGAACTACAAAGAACTGGCTCAAGAGTCAGACGCTGGCGTGCTGATGATTTCGGAGAACACCGGTTCACCGATCACGGCCGCTCTCGCTGAAGATGCCATTGACGACAACATGCTGCTTATTCCGCTGTCATGGGCCTCGCTCTGGCCAGATCCTGTCGTTGGTGAAGCCGTTCTCGAGAAGCAGACCACCTACTGCATCGAATCAATGAACGGCGTGTCATGGCTCAAGACCAAGGTCGAGTCAGACGGCAAGGAAGCAAAGCTTGCCATCATCGGTCGTCCTGGTGAGTACGGCGAAGACGGTTCTGTCGGCGCACAACTTGCGGCAGACGAACTCGGTATCGAGGTTGTGTACGACGGAACCGGCGCTGTTGCCGGTGACGACCGCACCGCCATTGTTTCCGAGCTCGTGAGCTCAGGCGCCACAATGGTCTGGATCACCCTTACCCCAGGCGAAACCCTTGACATCTTTGGCCAGGCTGTTACCCAGGGCTTCGACGCCATCTGGTCAGGCAACCAGCCATCGTTCAACTACCTCGTCCACCTCGGCTCCGACTTCGCGGCCGAGTTTGACCAGTTCTACTACCAGTCCGGTTACCAGGTTCCTTGGACGACTGAGGGCAACGCCGCTCTCGACGAACTCAAGGCCACGATGGCTGAAGCACTTCCAGACGCCAACATCTCCGAGGGCTACCTCATCGGATTCCTTGAAGGCATCATGGTGCAAACGCTGCTTGAGCAGGCCGCCGCTAATGGCGACATGACTCGGGCCGGAATGATGCAGGCTTCCAAGGAAATCTCCGTTGATTTCAAGGGTCTTTCACCAAACCAGACCTGGAGCGGCGACTACGACACCGACGTGGTTCGTGAGAGCTACATCTATGACGTCGATGCCACTGCCTTCAATATCATCACGATGGCTGAAGACGCAGAAACCGGCGCCGGTTCGACAGGCTACACAATTGAAGAAGGACCGTACGTCAGCGACCTCGTTGCTGGCTACACCTTCGATGAGCCCTGCATTTAAGTAATTCGGCTCTGTGAGCTGTATGTCGATCGGGTGGGCTCTGGCTCGCCCGGTCGGTATTCGGTTCGCTGACCACTGACAATAGGAGGTCGACTACGTGCTAGAAATCGCAAACCTAGAAGTCGTCTATAACGATGTGATCCTTGTGCTACGAGGTCTCTCGATTGAGGTGGCCGATGGCAACATCGTGGCCTTGCTTGGGGCCAACGGCGCAGGAAAGACCACGACGGCTCGGGCTGTCAGTGGACTCCTCGACAACCATGGTGGCGACGTCACCAAGGGGTCCGTCACCTGGAATGGCGATGACATCTCGAAGGCAAAGCCATCGTCGATTGTCCGGTCTGGAATCTCCCAGGTCATGGAGGGTCGTCGGGTATTTGGCGAGCTGACGGTCGAAGAAAACCTCATTGCTGGTGCGTACACCAACAAGGACAAGGCGAACGTCGCGGCGTTGACAACACGGGTGTTTGACTTGTTCCCCCGCCTCGCCGAGCGCCGTAAACAAATGGCGGGCTACATGTCTGGTGGCGAGCAGCAGATGCTCGCAATCGGCCGTGCCATCATGCAGAACCCGAAGCTGCTCATCCTCGATGAGCCATCGCTTGGCTTGGCCCCATTGTTGGTCCAGCAGGTTCGAGACGTAATCCTTGAGATCAACAAAGAAGGCACGTCGATCTTGCTCATTGAGCAGAACGCAATGATGGCCCTAGGAATCGCCAACTACGGCTACATCATGGAGAACGGCAAGATCGTGATGGACGGTGAGGGCCAGAAGCTGCTCGCCGATGACGACGTCAAAGAGTTCTACCTCGGCCTCCATGGCGAAGAAGGCGGCGGCCGTAAGTCATTCAAGGACGTAAAGCACTATAAGCGCCGCAAGAAGTGGGCCTCGTAAGCAGGAGATCGTGATGACTGAAAAAATTCTCGAAGTCAAAGATATTGTCCTGCGCTTCGGCGGCGTCACCGCCATCGATGGGGTTTCGTTCCATGTGAACTCCAACGAGCTCTTCGCCATCATTGGGCCAAACGGAGCGGGTAAGACCTCGATCTTCAACTGCTTGAGCCAGGTCTACCGACCTCAAGAAGGAACGATTGAGTGGAAAGGCGAGTCGCTCATGGGCAAGCGACCAAACGAGGTCGCTGAGCTCGGCATTGCCCGCACGTTCCAGAACATCGCCTTGTTCGGGCAGATGACCGTCATCGAGAACCTGTTGATGGGTCGCCATATCCGGATGAAGGGCAAGTGGTGGCAGAACATGCTCTGGAAGCCCTCTGAGGCCGAAGAACTGGCCAATCGTCAGAAGGTCGAAGACATCATCGACTTCCTAGAGATCCAAGAATGGCGCAAATTCCCCGTGTCGCTGTTGCCGTACGGCATCCAGAAGCGAGTTGAACTGGGCCGTGCGCTCGCGATGGATCCAGAATTGCTGCTGCTCGACGAGCCAGTTGCTGGCATGAACAATGAAGAAACCGAAGACATGGCCCGGTTCATTCTCGATATTCGAGAAGAGCTCGGCATTCCAATGATCATGGTTGAGCACGACATGGGCCTGGTCATGGACATTGCCGACCGCATTCTCGTCGTCGACTTCGGACGACCAATTGGCACCGGACTTCCCGCCGAAGTCCAGGCCAATCCGGCCGTCATTGCCGCCTACCTCGGAACCGAAGTAGAGGCGTAGCGTTTAGCGGTTGACGGTGAACACCTCGAGCGTGAGGTTGGTCCCGTCGGCCGTGCCAATTGCTACTGCGATGGCATTGTTGAGGTGCGCAAACTCCTCGATGGCAGTATCGAAGGTCAGTAGCTCCATTGGGCCGTCACCCGCGTTTCGGCCAATTGCCTGATAGCCGATGACGTCGCGGCCAGCCTTGATTTGGCCCCGTATGTTGAGGTCCATTGAGCCGTCGGCTCCGACGGTGATGTAGTCGACACCCTTGACCTTTCGTTCGCCTTCCCAGTGAGGGGAGGTTGCGGTTCCCTCGAATGGAACGTCGAGGCGCATGCCCTGACGGACGGCGCCAATCGGGGAGAACGAGAGTTCAGCGTTGATGGTGCAGAGTTCACTTAGTGATGCCATGGTGTGGCCTTTCGGTGGTAATTAGAGCTGTCGGTTGTCTTGGGTGCGGGCGAGCTTTCCGCCTTCTGATCGGGGCACAGAGCCAGCCTCTTCGATTGAGACGCTGACCCCGAGCCCGAGCGACGATCGCATTGTTTCGATGATCACACGAGTGAGATGGACCTCTTCGAGGTCGGGTTCGGTGCGTTCAACGCGGAGATGGAGCTTGTCGAGCGTGCCCTCGCGATCGACCACCAGCTGAAAATGGGGACTAACCCCTTCAACGCCTAGCAACGAGTGCTCGACCTGGCTCGGATACACATTGACGCCACGAATCACCAGCATGTCGTCGGCCCGGCCAACCAGCGCCGACATACGAGCATGGGTTCGACCACAGGGCGCCGGTTCCCTCGTGATCGAACAGAGGTCGCCGGTCCAGTAGCGAAGCACCGGAAACGCTTGCTTGGTCAGGCTCGTGAGCACCAGTACCCCGACCTCACCCTCGGGAAGCAATTCGCCGGTGTCTGGGTCGACGATCTCGGGATAGAAGTGGTCTTCCATGATGACCAGGCCGTCTTGGTCGGCGGTTTCGCACGACACACCAGGGCCGATGACTTCGGAGAGGCCGTAGATGTTGATGGCCTTTACGCCGAGACCAGCCTCGATGGCAACTCGCATTTTTTCTGACCAGGGTTCGGCCCCAAGAATGGCGATTTTGGCTGAGAGGCTCGGGCCCCTGTCGCCGAGCAGCTCGGCGAGTGTCAGGGCGTATGACGGCGTGCAGCAGATGGCTTCGGGAGAGAAGTCATCGAGCAGCATGAGTTGGCGCTCTGTGTTGCCTCCCGAGATTGGGATCACGCAGATGCCAGCCCGCTCGGCCCCGGCATGGAGGCCGAGCCCACCGGTGAAGAGTCCGTAGCCGTATGCGTTATGGAGGTGCCAACCAGGCTCGATGCCAGCGCCGCGCAAGCAGCGGGCGACACAATCAGCCCATACGTCGAGGTCGTCCTTGGTGTACCCAACCACCGTCGGTTTGCCAGTTGTCCCCGAGCTAGCGTGCACCCGAGCGAGTTCCGATCGATCAACCGCAAACAGTCCATACGGATAGTTGTCACGCAGATCTGTCTTGCGGAGAAACGGGAAGTTGGCGAGGTCAGCGAGTGATTCTGGGTCGGCGATGTCAGCGATGCGCTCGGCCATGACCGACACGTTGCTGCGGAGGCTCTGAATTGACGACCGCAAGCGCTCAAGCTGAAGCGCAGACAACTGCTCGCGAGGCATCGTTTCGATGTCGCGCTGATGGAATCCTGGGGTCACAGTGGCCATCCCGCGACGCTAGGAGTCACCTGCGTGTTCGTCAACTGCAAGTGCCCCTAGCGGGTGACGTCGCGAGTTCGGCCATGGAACAGGGCGACGACCGTCCCGTCGTTTGCGTCGCTGACGACGACGTCATAGATCGCGTTGCGGCCCTGCAAACTGGTTTCGGTCGCCACGGCGACTAGCTTGGCTCCAAGTCGGCCAGGGGCAATGAAGTCGATGTTGGCGGCCGTGGCGAAGGCGGTGTTGGCTCTGGAGTTGGAAGCAAACGCCATCGCGGTATCGGCCAGAGTGAACAAGTAGCCGCCGTGGCACACGTCAAGGCCGTTCGTCATGTCTGGCCGCACCGTCATGGAAACGGTGGCTGCGCCCGGTCCAACAGAGTCGATCGTGATCCCGATGAGCTTCGACGCATCGTCGTTGGCAAACATCGCTGCGGCCGTTGCCTCAGCAATGGCCATGGGATCGGCCGCTACAGCTTGTTGTTCGTCGTTCTTGGTCACGCTGTGACAGTAGCGGAGTTGAGAGGCTACGCTCGACGACACACAGGCCCCTTCGGGCCACGAGTTCCAGGAGCATTGTTTATGACCTTTACCAGCCGCCTGCTTGACGCCCTTGATCGTCGCTCGCCAGCCCTCGTTGCTGCCGCCCATTGCGACGGCCCATGCGGGGTCTACGACCCAGCCAGCGCTCGCATCGCTGGTGAAGCCGTTCTGTCGATGACAAAGAAGCTCGTCGACATCGGCGACGCAACCGACCTCGAGCACCAAAACACCCAGAGCCGATACATCGCAATCAAGGAAGATGAAGCGACCAAGGTCAAGGATGAGCTCATGATCCTCTGGCACGACTACTTCAAGCCCGTCCACCTTGAGGAATACCCAGACCTCCACACGATGTTCTGGAACGCCGCCAAGCAGGCGTCAGCGTGCAAGACCTCGGTCAGCGTCGAAGCAGCCGAAGAGCTGCTGAGCCAGATCGAAGCAATCCACAACATGTTCTGGGCCACCAAGGGACGCGACATTCCTTGGTACACCGCCAGCTGAAGTCTCTGACCTTCGCAACCACCGCCTCGGAGTTGGTGGCATGGACCCTTCGACGACGTCGCCGCGTGCGCGTTGTCGGGGACTCGATGCTGCCAACCCTTCGGGGCGGTGAGTTCGTTTTGATCAATCCAGACCGCACCGCCGAGATCGGCGACGTGGTCGTGGCGGCCAATCCCACCACTGGCCTCGTGATCATCAAGCGCATTGCGCCTGCTCCGCATGGCACAACCGGGCTTTGGCTCTTATCTGACAACCGAGCTGAGGGCAACGACAGCCGTTCGTTCGGCCCTGTTGTTCCTGACTCAGTAGTCGGTGTCGTCACATTGGTCCTCAACCGGCCCGCCAACTCGTTAGCCTCTACAGGTGCTATCGGTCTCGGGTCTTGAGAAATCTCATGGCGGACGAACTCTCTTTCGAGATGTGACGTTCCGTCTCCTTCCTGGACGGCGTGTGTCGCTTGTAGGCGGCAACGGTGTTGGGAAGACTACGATTCTCGAGATCATCGTTGGCGAGCAGCCCAGTGACGCGGGCGAAGTTACGATGCCGAAAGACTGCGTTATTGGCTACCTGCCTCAGGAGCTAATGGAAGCCTGGGAAGGCTCGGTGCTTGAAGAAGTGCTCCGCGGCGCGGGCAACGTGCTCGAGATGGAGATAGAGCTTCGTGCGCTCGAGGTTCGAATGGTCGACCCAAGCGAGCCAGACCACGACGAGGTAATGAACAAATACGGCGAGCTCCAGTCACTGTTTGAACAGCAAGGTGGTTATCTCGTCGAGGCCGAGGCGAAACGAATCCTCGGTGGCCTTGGATTCCGGTCAGACGACATGGATAAGCCGCTGAAATCAATGTCTGGTGGCTGGCAGATGAGGGCTGCGCTGGCCCGTTTGCTCATGGAAAAGCCAGATGTGATGGTGCTCGATGAGCCGACAAACCACCTTGACGTCGACTCCGTGCTGTGGCTTGAACAGCAGTTGCTCAACTTTCCTGGCGCCATCTTGTTTGTGAGCCACGATCGCGACTTCATCGATGCGGTAGCAAACCGGGTGATTGAAGTCGCACACGCGAGCGCGACCGAATACGTCGGCGGATTCGCCGAGTTCGTCGTCCAACGCGAAGACCGTATCCAGCAGGCTGAAGCCGCGGCGGCCAACCAGCAGCGAAAGATCGACCACGCCGAGAAGTTCATCGAACGATTCCGCTACAAGGCGACGAAGGCCCGCCAAGTGCAGTCGCGCATCAAGACCCTCCAGAAGCTCGATGCCATTGCGGTGCCCCAGATCGAGGAGTTGAAGCTTCGCTTCGCGTTCCCCGAACCACGGCGCAGCTCACGAGTTGTGGTCGAGATCTCCGAGGCTGATATTGGCTACGACGAAGGCATGCCAATTGTTGAGGCCGTCGACCTCGTCATTGAGCGCGGCGACAAAGTCGCACTCGTCGGACCGAACGGTGCAGGCAAGTCAACCATCGTCAAGGCCATCCTGGGCGAGCTCGTTCCTCTCACCGGCTCGATCACAATGGGAACCAACGTCGACGTTGCCTACTTTGCTCAGCATCAGGTCGATGCACTCGACCTTGACAAGACGGTTGAACAAGAATTTCGAACCACCGTCGGTGAGCAAGCCGGCAAGCGGAACATTCGCTCGATCCTCGGTTCATTCGGATTCTCCGGCGATGCAGTCGAGCGACGCGTCGGCCAACTCTCGGGTGGCGAACGAACCAGGCTGGCTCTGGCCGAGACCATGTGTAACCCGGTCAACCTGCTCATCCTCGATGAGCCAACGAACCACCTCGATCTGCCGAGCTGTGACGTTCTAGAAGATGCGTTGAGCGCCTATCCGGGCACGGTGCTGCTGGTCAGCCATGATCGTCACCTCATCAGAAACGTGGCCGAGTCGTTGGTCGAGGTTCGAGACGGGATGGCAATCCACTATCCCGAGGTTGAAGAGCATATTCTCTCGCCCTCGCCCGAATCGACCGCTAAGAGTTCGCCGACTCCGAAGAAGGCAGCGGCGGCGAAGACGCCTGCGGCCGAGGGGGTCGGAGTCAAACGCAAGGCCGAGAAGCGCGAGCAAGCGGAGGATCGCAACGCTCGCAGCAAGGCGACGCGAGGGATCCGCAAGCAGGTCGACCGGCTCGAACGCCAACACACCAGGGCCGAAGAGGTTGTTGTTGGTTTGCAGAACCAACTCGGCGATCCGACAATCTACGACGACAAAGCGGCGATGAAGAAGGCCATCGAGGCCCACGCGGTCGCCAAGACGAAGGCCGACGAGCTACTCACCGAATGGGAAACCGCGCTCGCCGAGCTCGAGTCTGCATCAGCTGACCACTCGTAGCGCCGCGTTGATCAGCGCGGTATGGGCCGAGGCGGCAGGGAAGTTGCCAAGGCCACGCCGTTGATCGGGGTCGTACTGCTCACTCAGTAGTCCAGTCGGGCCACCCTGTTGCTCAAATCTGGTGAAGAGCGCAACCGCCTCGTCATGTCGCCCGACGGCGTGGAGCGTTTCGATGAACCAGCCTGTTGCCAGATGGAATCCACCTTCTACACCTGGTAGGCCATCATCGGACAGATAGCGACGCACGGTTCGGCCATCGAATAGTTCTCGCTCGATGGCAGAGACGGTGGAGAGGAAACGCGGGTCGTCGACCGGGACAAGGCCAGTGAGCCCGATGTTGAGGACCGCGGCATCAAGTTCGTCTCCGCCGAGTGTGGCGGTGAAGGCCCCTAGCCGCTTGTTCCAGGC
>JBBKWJ010000226.1:0-33570 GCA_037968895.1 Acidimicrobiales bacterium | reverse complement strand
GTCACCGGGACATTTCGGTTTCCTTGGCTCGTCGGATTCACTTTCATCGTCGTGGTCTTGGCCTATGGACTTGGGGTTCCCGACGTGGGAACCGCAGTCAGGGGCTCGAGCCTCACGCTCCTGGCGATGGCGGGCAGCATCGGAGTGGTTTCGGCCGTGCAGGTGGTGCTCGGCACGCCGCTACTTCCTCGAGTCGTGCTCTTTGGCGCCATGGCTGCGGTGCCGATATGGGGCGCAGTCGCAACGGCTATGGCTGGAGCCGGACAGCGACAACGAGCCGCCCGCGATCGAGTGTTCGCGATTGTGACAGCGGCCGAGGGCGAACGTCTCGCTGCTGATTTGGCAGATGGACTTGAGCGTGAGGTGACGCTTGTCGGCACCGCTGACCCTGCCCATGTAGTCGCAGCGCATTCACCGCTGCGATCTATGGTGGAAGCTGTCGACGCCACGATTCTGGTTCTCGGCCGCGAGGTGGCAGAGGACGATTTTGTCCTTGAGCAGGCGGCCGAGCTCCATTCGGCTGGCCTTCGGGTTCGCCCGCTGCTGTCGTTTTATGAAGAGTGGGTGGCGAAGCTACCTGTCGCTGAGCTCCGCCGCTCGTCGTTGCTGTTTGATATTTCCGACGTGCACCGAAGGACCTACCGCCGAGCATCTCGAGGCATTGACCTTCTAATTGTGGCCATCGCAATACCGGTTCTGGCAGTTTGTGTGCCGTTTGTACTGCTTGGCAATCTGCTTGGGAATCGGGGACCGCTTATCTTCCGTCAGAGCCGAGTCGGTCGTGATGGAAAGTTATTCGACATTCTGAAGCTCAGAACAATGGCACCAGGCTCAAGCTCGACCGAGTGGACAGCCGAGGGCGATGCGAGAATCACCTCGTTTGGCCGGTTCCTGCGAACCACACATATTGACGAGTTGCCTCAAATCGTCAACGTGATTCGAGGCGACCTTTCCATCGTCGGACCCCGACCCGAGCAGCCGCATTACGTCGAGCAGCTCAAGGAGTCGATTCCCTTCTACGACAGACGGCATGTCGTTCGGCCTGGTCTGACTGGCTGGGCACAGGTGAACTATCGATACGGAAACACTGAGTTCGACGCGCTTGAGAAACTCCAGTTCGAGTTCTATTACCTGAGACACCAGAGCATCTGGCTTGACCTTCGTATCATCGCAAGAACGCTACGAAGTGTTGTTGGTTTGAAGGGAAAGTGAGCTGTTCATGAGCCCGAGAGTGTCGGTGGTTCTACCGATCTACAACGAGGCTGCCGATATCGAGGCATCGCTTGAGCGCATTGCGACGCAGACCTACGCCGACTTCGAAGTTCTCCTCGCCGACGGGGGATCCAACGACGGCACCCTCGACCTTCTTGCCGACTGGGTCGAGAAAGACAATCGTTTTCGGGTTGTCGACAACCCACGCAAGCTGCAATCCGCCGGACTGAACACTGCCCTGGAGGCGTGCCAGGGCGAGTACCTCGTGCGTCTTGACGGTCACTCGTTCGTCGAACCCGACTACGTCCAACGTTGCGTCGAACTTCTCGACGCAACCGGAGCGGCTGTTGTCGGCGGGCGAATGATCGCACAACCCGTCGATTCAACCGTTGGCCGCGGCATTGCGCTCGCCAATCAGTCATCATGGGGTGCAGGCCCCGCGAGGTTCCATGCGGGGGCCACGTCTGGCCCGGCCGAAACGGTCTACCTCGGGGCTTTTCGCACTGAGGTGGTCCGAGCCCTTGGTGGGTGGGCCGAGGACGTTGGCGTCAACGAAGATTACGAGCTGAATCACCGGATTGGAGCTGCGGGCCACACGGTATGGCTTGAGGCTGACCTCGGAGTCGGTTATCGCCCGCGGTCAAGCTTCAAGAAGCTCGCGATCCAGTACTTTCGCTACGGCCGTTCGAAGGCAGCGACGATGAAGCGGCACCCTGATTCGATCAAGCCTCGCCAGGTAGTGCCATCGTTTCTCGCGCCTATCGGGGTGGCAGTCATCATCGGTCGCCTTCGACCGTTGAGCTTGCTCAGCGTCGGTTCCCATTTTGCCTTTGTCGCCGTTGGCGCCGCTCGAAGCGATGCCCCCCTTGAGGTGCGCGGCGCAGGAGCAGTAGCTGCGCTACTCATGCACTGGTGCTGGTCGGCAGGGTTCTGGTTTGGGCTAGTGCGGCCGTTTCCGCAAGCCACCGAGGCCTGAAAGGGTCAACGCAGGCTGCCTAGCGTTGTGCCGCTGCCGTCGCAATCACACCGACACCAGCGGCCGTAGCCAGCAGCAGGCGAACGATGATGGCGGCCGTGCCCAGGCCGACGACGGCGCTCACCGCAGCGCTCGCTCCAATCGCGACCATCGCGCCAGCTAGTTCTCGGTCTTGCCAATCGACGGCGGCAACTCGTGCGGCTATCCCGCGAACTGAGAACGCCCATAGTACGTAGGTGATCGTGGTCGCGGCAGCCGCTCCCTTCAGGCCCCATGAACTGACAAGCAGCACGTTAAGGCCGAGGTTGATGGCAGCTGCGACCAGCGAAGTGAGCCCAAGGGGGCCAGTCCGTCTGAGGTGAAAGAGCACCATCGAAGACGCCTGGAACGTCACGTACGCAGCGGCCGACGGGGCGACGATGAGTACCACGGGAACAAGGCTCTTTGTGTCGTATGACGCGGGCGCTGCAAGTCTGAGAACGAGAGGAGCGAGCAGTATGAGACCGGCGCTGATCAGCCCGATGAGCCGATGGACCAGGCCGGTCGAAGACGCGAGTTCGTTCCACCGCTCTTTGTCGCTGCCAATACCGAAGATCATCGGTGTCCAAGCAGCGCTGAATGCCATTATGAGCATGATGCCAGATGAGCCAACCAGGTATGCAACCTGGTATCGACCGACGGCAGCAAGGCCGAGCACATCGTTGACGACTAATCGGTCGCCGACCTGAAGCAGGAAAATGCCGAGCGAGTGCGGGATCGTCGGCAGGCCCAGGCGGAGGCCAGCGACCAGTTGAGTCCGTGTGGGAAGTTGACGGGTGAGGCCCGCTGTTGCCGCGGATATCAGTGCTCCGACGGCAAAACCTATGAGCACGCCGGTCAGATAGTCGGTCGCAGTGCCGCCCCGGGAAACTGCAATGAGTATCCCGAGAAGTTGACCGCCGAGCGTCGCAACAAGAGCAGCGATGCCAAACGGCAGCGGTCGGTGCTCCGCTCGAAGCAGGTTCTGGGCAACGACATGGACCGACATCGGAATGATGACGACGACCGAAAGAATTAACGCAGAGCCATACGGAACACCACTAACTGCCTTGCTCCAAAGCGGGCCAGTGAGGTGGGCGAGCGCCGCCACAGCAACAGTGGCCACAATCGCCGCAAGCGACAACGAGCGGGCAAGCCTGGGACTTCCCGCATCAGACTCGTTGCCGAAGTATTCCCGCATTGCCGCTGAGTGGAGCCCAAACGCGGCGAGCGCAAGCAGGATGTTGCTGATTACTTGAGCCGTGCTCACGAGCCCAAGTTCGTCAGACGAGAGAACTCGTGTCGTAAGCGGCAACAGCAGCAAAACTCCTACTGCACGCGTAAGGGGCCCGATCGAAAACTTCGCACCGCTCACCAAGAGCCGTCTGCCCCCACCGGGGGGAGGGTCGAAGCCCTCGTGGGCCTGGGTCATTTCCGCTGCAGGAAGTAGGTGTTTTCTACCTCGGTACCTGTTGTCTGGAGCACTGCTTCGCAGATCCGGTCGAGGTCTGCGTTTGCGCCTGGTTGCAGATCGTCAAGCGATTCGGTTGTGAGCCGAGCGAGACCGGGGATTGGTTCAGTAACAAACGGCATCGGAATCGGTGCGTCGAAGAAGAACGCATATGCGTACTGTCTGGCGAGCGGCACCGCGCTCGTGGCCTCTGCCGGATCAGCGAGAACGCGGTCGAGGAGCTCGGCGTAGTGCTCGGGTGTCTCGGCGTCGGTCGTAAAGCCTCGATCTCGATAGTGGGCGCGACCAGCGACTACGACTGGTTTTCCCATAACTGACATTTCGATGCCGACCGTCGATGTGTAGACAAGCCCGAGGTCAGATTCTTCCATAATTGGATACGAGCTCGTTGGATCGTCTGGACCGAGAATCAATATGTTCTCGGGAAGTGAGGGCACGCAGCTCAGGATGAACTCCGTGATTGGTTCACGGGTCTCTTTCCCAGGGCGTTTTGTTTCCGCCGGATGGGCTCGCACGATGAGGCGATGTTCTGGGTGGTCAACGAAGTACTTGACGGTCGCTTCGAGCCAGGAGTGCATCGAGTCGAACGCGTAGTCACGGCCTAACACAGACGAGTCCCAAGTGACGTTGCTAAACAGCGTGATGAGTTTGCCGTTGACTGGGCGGTCAGGGCGCTCTTCAACCGCGTCTTTCCAGATGTTGAGTAGTGGGTGCCCTTGGGCCCGCCGAGAACCTAGGTACTCATCAAGTTCAGTGTTTTCTGTTTCGGTTAGTGGCTCTGCGCCGCGTGTTTCCCAAATGCCGTCGAGTTCATATCGATTCGCAGGACGGTCCCTGGCGAAGATCAATGCCTTCGCTCTGTGGGTTCGCTCATAGGTCACGACGTCGATGCCCTCTTCGGCACAGATCGCTCGCGCAATCGACTCAAACAGGAACAAGCCGTTGAGCATGAAGACAGTGTCCGGGCGCCACTCCTTGATCGAGGCTCGAAAGCCGACGGCGATTCGCCTCGCTGAGGTTAGGAAGGCACGCATCGTCTCCGGACCGAGCGGGTCTTCGTGCAGCCGGGCCGCAAGGAGGAACCACTTGACTGGAATGTCGATCAGGTCGCCAAGGTCGAGCCCATCGAATGACACGTTCGCTAGTTCTTGGGTCGAGAGGCCAGCGAGCTCCGCCCATGGCCCTGGGTCGTTGCCCCTCCAACCGTCCCTCAACGATGTGTGACTATTGCCAAACGCCTCAATTGTCGTGCCGGAATATCGAACACAAGTCTTGCAGGGCATCGGGGGAGCCGAATGTGTATTTGAACGGTCACAGATATCGAGGCCTCCACCACAGTTCAAGAAGCGGGTGTCGGCACCACGAAGGCGAAGCGACGTCGCCAGCACGCCCTCCAGGGCGGCGTGCATCGCCCAGTTGCGAGGCGACAAGAACAGGATTTTGCTCGCGTCGTCGTTTGGTGTGACCGACAATCCGCTTACTAGCCGGCGAGCTTGGCGTTGCTCCGGAGCCTGCCCGGCCGCTCGCAAGCCGAGTTCGACACTCTTACGTCCGAGGGTTTGAAGCTTGTCAATTGACGCTTGAGCCATGGCTAACATCCATTCAGCTGTAGTCAGGCACCAGAGGTTCGCTCTGGCTAGGGAGACGGCTCACGATCAGTCGCTGACACGAATGATCTGTATTGAGAGCCGTTCGGGTTGAGTGGGTTAAGCGCTTCAAAGACAGCTTGACGTGCCGATAGATACGCAAGATCACACTCTGCTTTTCGGTAGGAGATGCACGTAGATGAGACGTTTAGCCACAATAGTAGGACGCTAGTGGCAACTGAATCGGCACAAGACACGACAACTGCAATCGCTATCATTCCCGCTCGTGGGGGATCGAAAGCGATTCTACGGAAGAACCTTGTCGATCTCGGGGGGAAACCCTTGATCGCTTGGACAATCGACGCTGCCCACTCCGCTGGGGTGCAGCCTGTTGTGAGTTCTGAAGATGACGAGATTCTTGCGGTAGCTGAGGCTCACGGCGCCGAGACTATCCGGCGCCCAGACTCTCTTGCCGAGGACAGCGTGCACGCCGTTCACGTAGTTCTCGACGTCCTTGATCGCTTTGAACGCGACGGCCGTTCGGTCGGAGTTGTGCTTATGCTGCTTCCGACTAGCCCGTTCCGTACGGCAGAGCACATCCGGGAAGCGGTTGAGCTGTTCGAAGCGGAACGGCCCCCGGCAGTGATCAGTGTCGAGGCCCTTGACAAGCAACTCATTCATCTCCGTCAAATCGCGGACGATGGGTCCCTTGTGCCTTTCCTTGGATGGGACAAATTGACGGCCCAACGACAAGAGCAACCTCCTCTGTATGGACTCAATGGAAGTATCTATGTCGCGCACGCAGCCGAGTTGCGACGAAACCGCACATTCCATGTTCCTGGGGCATTGGCCTTAGTGATGCCCTCTGAGGCATCGGTCGACATCAATGAACCTTCTGACCTGGCGTATGCCAGATATCTGCTGGAAACGAATTCGCTATGACCACGCTCACCCACGTTGGTATCCACGACAGCGCGAACAAGAATGCTGGCGACACACTTCTGTTTCAAGAAGTGCGAAACGCAATCGCAACTGCGGTGCCTGATGTTGCTTGGGAGCTTCGTCAGCTGTGGGATCCACTCGGATCCGATGCTGCCAAGCAGATAAACGCGACGGCGGGCGTTGTCATCGGTGGTGGCGGGCTTTTGCTGCGAGACCAAGCTGGCGCCGACAGCTCAGCTAGTGGATGGCAATGGAACACCACGACCGAAGCGCTCGACCAGATCGAAGTGCCAATTGTTGTGTTCGCGATTGGCTACAACCGTTTCCGGAACCAGGAAGACTTCGACGACGTATTCGCTGAGCACCTAACTCGACTGGTCGAGAAGTCGTCGTTTTTCGGTCTTCGCAACAACGGGAGTATTCGGGCAGTGAGCCGGTATTTGCCCGCCCACCTTTCTTCGAAGCTAGAGCTCCAGCCGTGTCCAACCACTGTTCTGCACCACCTACGGCCTGAACTCGTCGAGGTCGTTGACCGGCACCGCTCCATGGAGAAGCGAATTCTCCGGTTCAACGTCGCCTTCGATCGGCCCGAGATGCGCTTTGGCGAAAACGCATCGCCCAAGCTGGAGTCGCTGGCGAAGGCAATGCGCCATGCCGGTCAGTCAGGCTGGAATGTGCACGTTACTTGTCACAAGACGCTCGACCTACAGATCTTGCCGTACCTCGACGAGGCTGGAGCATCGTATGTGGTCGACGATCTGACCGAAGCTGGACCAGACGACATCATTGCCACGTATAGCGAAAGCGACCTGACAGTTGGCCTGCGCGGGCACGCTCAAATGATTCCGTTTGGACTTCGCCGACCGATCATCTCCGTGATTAGTCACGACAAGATGGGCTGGTTCCTCGACGACATTGGCCATAGCGAATGGGGCGTCGACGTCGGCGCCGCTGACCTTACAACTCAGCTCTGTGACCGGATCGACGACGTTGCGCTTCGCCCTGTCCATTATGCCGATGCGTTGGCGCTCGCCGAGTCGAACCAGTGGCGACAGACGCAGCAGAACTTAGTGAAAATCGGTGCTGCGTTTGCCAAATCACGATCTGGCCTGGAGGGCATCGCCCAATGATTATCGAACACGACTTCGCGTCTCACGCAGTATTTGCTGATGTATCGCTTGCGGATGCGCTGCGCAGCATGAGTCAAGTCGGAACCGGCGTCATCTATTGCGTGTCGACAACCGGACGACTTGAGGGTGTACTCACCGACGGCGACTTCCGTCGCTGGATCGTCGCCCAAGCCAACATTGATCTTGAGGTCTCGGTTCGACGCGTCGCCAACCGAGATTTCGTTTCAGCGTTCGAGGGTGACGCTCCAGACACGATCGAGGCGCTCTTCTCGCCTCGAGTTGGATCAGTGCCGCTCCTCGATTCGATCGGCCGTTTGAAGGCAATCGCGTGGCCAACATCACACCCGACCAGTATCGGCTCACACGAGCTCGGCCCTGGCAAGCCCGCTGTAATTATCGCCGAGATTGGCAATAACCATCAGGGTGAGTTGGAGGAGGCATTCCGACTGATTGATGCAGCCGCGGATGCGGGCGCTGACGCTGCGAAATTTCAGCTTCGAGATATGGACGCCCTTTACGTCAACGCGGGTGACCCAACCGACGCGTCGGCTGACCTTGGTGCGCAATACACCCTTGATCTGCTTGCTCGGTTCCAACTCTCAAAGGATGAACTTGTCCAGGCGTTCCAGCATTGCCGGCGCCGTGGAATCATGCCGCTCTGCACGCCTTGGGACATGCCGAGCCTGAGATTCCTGGAGACCTGCGATCTCGACGCATACAAGATCGCGTCAGCTGACCTGACGAACCATGAGCTCATCTCCGCCGCTGCGGCGACAGGGAAAACATTGATTCTGTCTACTGGCATGTCGGTAGAAACGGAGATCCTTGAGACGGTCGCACTTCTCGAGCGCGCCGGGGCCCGGTTTGTGCTTTTGCACTGCAACTCGGCCTACCCGGCACCGCTGCGCGACATCAATCTCGCGTATCTCGACAACCTCGACGAGCTAGGCGATTTTCCGGTGGGCTACTCGGGGCACGAGCGCGGGATCAATGTCGCTGTCGCGGCCGTCGCACGAGGGGCCCGTGTTATTGAAAAGCATCTCACGTCAGACCGGAGCCAGGAGGGTGGCGACCACGCCGCGAGTCTCCTGCCCGAAGAACTCGCCCAACTCGTAGTTGCAGTGCGAGAAGTCGAAGCATCGATTGGTCGGGGCGGCGAACGGACATTGAGCCAAGGCGAAATGCTCAACCGTGAGGTCCTCGCGAAGAGTCTGATCGCGAGAGTGCCGATCAAGGCGGGCGAGATCATTCGTGGCGAAATGCTCGACATCAAGAGCCCAGGCCGCGGACTTCAGCCAAACAAGAAGCCAGAACTAGTTGGCCAGCCAGCCCGTCGCGACATCGAGGCTGGCGGCTTCTTCTTCGACGACGACTTAGGAATCCGCCGAGCGGAAGCGCGTGACTACACATTCAAGCGGCCATGGGGTATCCCCGTCCGTCACCACGATTGGCAAGACCTCTCGGAGCGGACGAACGGCACGCTGATCGAGATTCATCTCAGCTACCGCGATCTAGAACTCGATGAGCTCGAACACTTTCCAGATCAGCTCGACCTCGATCTTGTAGTGCATGCGCCCGAACTTTTTGCTGGCGACCACCTTCTCGACCTGGCATCGCCAGACGACGAGTACCGGGAGCGGTCGATCGGTGAACTGCAGAGGGTGGTCGACTTCACTCGCCGTCTTCGACCGCGCTTCGCGAACACTGCACCGCCTCTCATCATTGCGAACGTCGGTGGTTTCTCATTCGACAAGCCGATCGATCGCTCCGAAATCCCTGCATACATGGGGCGTCTCGCGTCGTCGCTCGAGCAGCTTGATACCGAGGGGGTTGAAATCATCCCACAGACAATGCCGCCTTTCCCATGGCACTTTGGAGGGCAGCGATTCCACAACTTGCTCGTCAGCGCCGCTGACATCATCGAGTTCTGCACGACCACTGGACACAGGGTCTGCCTCGACGTATCACATTCAAAACTTGCGGCGAACCATACCGATAAAAGCTTTGACGAGTTCGTACGTCAGGTAGCACCATTTAGCGCCCATCTCCACCTGGCTGACGCCCGCGGTGTTGACGGTGAGGGATTGCAGATTGGTGATGGCGGCATTGACTTTGGGTCAGTCGCCGACATCTTCGAGCGGTATCCCGAGGTCTCCTTTATCCCCGAGGTTTGGCAAGGTCACAAGAACGACGGCGAGGGTTTCTGGCGAAGCCTCGAGCTACTGGAGCAATGGTTTTGAGCGTACGACACCGACTTCATCAAACGCTGGTTGACCTCGACATTTGCACTGCCGACTCGCTTGTCGACCTCGGCGTTCCTACGCGCGATCGTCCTTCGGTTGGTTCCATGCGTTGCGACCGTTCAGGTGTTGTGATGCTTGACAGCATCGAGCACATCGATGAGGCGTACTACCCCGATAAAACACACACGGGACTCGCCGCAAGCGGCAGTCGAACCGAACTAGTGAAGACATTGAGTGAAGACACTATTCGTCGTGTCGAACAGTTTCGATCCCAAATTGCCGGCAAGCATTGGCTCGACTTTGGCACTGGCGCGGGGGCGATTCTTGATGAGCTTGCGGGCGACGCAGCTGCAATCTCGGCGATCGAGCCCCAAGGCGAGTTTCAGGCGCTGCTGCGGAGCAGCGGTTACACCGTGCACAGCAACATCCGAGACGTTGCTCCCGCATCTATCGACATCGTCACGCTCTTTCACGTGTTCGAACACTTGCCAGATCCGTTAGCCGATCTTGAGGCAACCAAGCGGACGCTATGTCCCGGCGGTCACGTCGTTATCGAGGTGCCTCACGCAAACGATGCACTGCTCACTCGGTTCGATTCCGATGCCTTTGCTCGTTTCACCATGTGGGGCGAGCACCTGTTGTTGCACACCAAGGCGAGCCTGACGACGTTCCTTGAAGCGGCTGGATTCGTCGACATCGAAGTCGAGGGCTTTCAGCGGTATCCGCTTGCAAACACGCTCCATTGGCTCGCGAACGGCAAACCAGGTGGGCACCAGGTTTGGGCTGATTTACGAGATGATGAGCTCGACGAGCGGTACTCGTCGTTGCTCGATTCGCTCAACATGACCGACACGCTGATCGCTACTGCAACCGCGCCAATCGAATAGGCGACCTGGTTAGTTCGCACGATTCGTGTATTCGATGAGCTCCTGGGCGGCCCGTCGGGGCGACATTGTCCCCTCGGCTACAACTCTCTCGAGCTCGGCTGAGACCTTACGCAGGCCTGGTTTCGTGAAAGCCGACTCGAAGAGAGCGGCCGACACTTCGGCATTGAACGCGGCAAGTTGTTGGTGTCGTCGTCTTTGGCTGACTGAGCCATCGGCGACAAACTGCGCGTGGAGCTCGTCAACCGCGGTCGACAGCTCGCTCAGTCCTGTGTTTCTAAGGGCGCTGCACAGGAGCACCTCGACAGTCTGGCCCGGACGCTTTGGGCGCATCAGGTGAAGAGCGCTGCGGTAGTCGGCCGCCGTGTGGTTTGCAGCCGAAAGAAGGTCACCGTCGGCCTTGTTGACCGCAATGATGTCGGCGAGTTCCATCACCCCCCGCTTGATGCCCTGCAGGTCGTCGCCACCACCGGGCGCAATCAGCAGAAGAAAGAGGTCGGTGATATCGGCAACGGCGGTTTCGTTCTGTCCGACGCCAACCGTTTCGACGATGACAATGTCGTAGCCCGCGGCCTCGCACACAAGCACTGCGTCTCGGGTTCGCAGCGCGACGCCACCGAGCGAGCCGCTGGCGGGGGAGGGGCGAATGTAGGCATCGGAGGATTGCGACAAGTCGGCCATTCGCGTCTTATCGCCAAGGATCGAGCCCCCTGTTCGTACCGATGTAGGGTCGATGGCGAGGACGGCGACCTTGTGGCCTTGTTCGATGAGCAGCATGCCAAACGCGTTGATGAATGTGCTCTTGCCGACGCCAGGCGTTCCCGAGATTCCGAGACGAATCGAGCCGCCCGTAGAGGGAAGGATCTCGTCGAGAAGATCTGTTGCCTCGGCTCGGTGTTTGCTACTCGTCGACTCGACAAGTGTGATCGCTTGCGCGAGCGCTCGACGATTCCCAGTCGCGAGCAGTTCAGCGAGTTCGCTCACTTCGCTTTCGTTTGCACGAGTCGAAGAACCTCAACCGCGGCGTCTGGCACATTCGTACCAGGGCCGAATATGGCGCCGACCCCTTGCTGATACAGCAGCTCGTAGTCTTGGGGCGGAATCACACCGCCAGCAACGACGACAACATTGTCTGCGCCTTCGGCCTTCAACGCATCGATGAGCTGAGGGATGAGCGTCTTGTGGCCAGCGGCCTGGGATGACACGCCAACGATGTGCACATCGTTGTCGACGGCATCACGAGCAACCTCGGCCGGCGTTTGGAAGAGCGGGCCAACATCGACGTCGAAGCCCATGTCGGCGAACGCTGATGCAATAACCTTGGCTCCCCGGTCGTGGCCGTCTTGGCCCATCTTCACGACGAGGATCCGTGGACGCCGTCCTTCGTGCTCGGCGAACTCCGCCGTGCTCGCGAGAATCTTGGCAAACTCGGCATCGTCTCCATACGCAGCTCCGTACACACCAGAGATCGTACGGGTTTCGGCGGCGTGCCTCCCGTATTCGTCCTCCATTGCGTCGGACATCTCGCCGACGGTGGCCCTGGCGCGGGCGGCGGCAATGCATGCTTCGAGGAGGTTCGCGTCACCCGCTGCCGCGTCGCGAAGAGCGGTGAGCGCCGCATCGCACGCAGCCTGGTCACGAGTTGAACGAACCTGATCGAGGCGCTTGATCTGCGATTCGCGGACCGCCGTGTTGTCGATGTCGAGGACGTCAACCTGGTCGGGATTCTCCACGCGATACTTATTGACGCCGACGACGACGTCGTCACCCCGGTCGACCCTTGCCTGTTTCTTGGCTGCAGCTTCTTCGATGCGAAGCTTCGGCATGCCCGAGTTAATGGCCTTCGTCATGCCGCCGAGTTCGTTGACCTCACCGATCAATGTGCGTGCACGGTCGGCCAGATCGGCCGTAAGCGACTCGACGTAGTAGCTGCCCGCGAGCGGGTCGACCGAGCGAGTCACGCCTGTCTCCTCAGCCAAAATGAGCTGAGTGTTTCGAGCGATCCGAGCGGAAGTTTCGGTCGGTAAGCCAAGCGCCTCGTCAAAGCTGTTGGTGTGGAGGCTCTGGGTGCCGCCAAGAACAGCAGCCATGGCTTCGAACGCCGTCCGAACCACGTTGTTGTAAGGATCTTGTTCAGTCAGGGAGACGCCGGATGTTTGGCAGTGGGTCCGGAGCATTGACGATTTTGGATCCTTTGGCTCGAACTCTTGCATGAGTTCGTGCCACAGCAGCCGGGCCGCCCTGAGCTTGGCAACTTCCATAAAGAAGTCCATGCCGATTGCGAAGAAGAAGCTGAGACGCCCGGCGAAGGCATCAACGTCGAGTCCCTGGGCGACAGCAGCTCTGACATATTCAATGCCGTCAGCGAGGGTGAACGCCAGTTCGATGTCGGCGGTAGCTCCGGCCTCTTGCATGTGGTAGCCCGATATGGAGATCGAGTTGTATCGAGGCATGTGTTCCGCGGTGAACGCAATGATGTCGGCCACGATCCGCATGCTTGGGTCGGGCGGATAGATGTAGGTGTTGCGAACCATGAACTCTTTGAGGATGTCGTTCTGGATGGTTCCAGAAAGGTCCTTGGTCTCGACGCCTTGCTCTTCGCCGGCAACGACAAAGCAAGCCAGGATCGGAAGCACCGCACCGTTCATCGTCATCGACACGCTCATCTTGTCGAGCGGAATCTGGTCGAACAAGATCTTCATGTCCTCGACGGAGTCAATTGCGACACCGGCCTTTCCAACGTCGCCGACAACGCGGGGATGGTCGGAGTCGTAACCACGGTGGGTTGCGAGGTCGAAGGCGACCGACAAGCCCATCTGTCCAGCTTCAAGGTTGCGTCGATAGAACGCATTCGACTCTTCCGCAGTGGAGAAGCCCGCATATTGGCGGATCGTCCAGGGCCGATTTGTGTACATCGTGGCTCGCGGGCCACGCAAAAAGGGTGCCTCACCTGGCAGCGAACCGAGGTGGCCAACGCCGTCAAGGTCTTCCTCGGTATAGAGAGGCTTGATGTCTATGCCTTCAGGCGTTGTCACCGTGAGTTCGTCGATCGACTTGCCCCGGAGTTCCTTCTCGGCTGCGGACTGCCATTCAGAATTAGTCACCCCAACACAATAGGTGAGGCGCAGCACTATTTGCGAAGGCAGCTAGTGTGGCGGCGTGCCCTCGAGCCTCTATCAGCCGGTGCGCGTCGCGATGGACATGACGGCGCTGCTCAGCCCACTCACTGGCGTAGGTCAGATGGTTCGTGCATATGCCGATCAGCTGGCGACCGATTCCCGCTTCGACCTGCATGCCTATGCCGTGTCGTTTCGCGGCGGCAAGCGGCTCGAATCCGTTGTACCTCACGGCGTCTCGACCTCGGTAGTGCCCGTCCCCGCTCGCCTAGCCCATGAACTTTGGCAGCGGGTCGACTGGCCAAAGGTTGCTGGATTCGATGTGGTCCACGGCCCGAATTTCGTGGTGCCGCCAACCCGCGGCGCGGTCGAGGTCGTCACAATCCATGACATGACGGCATGGCGTTGGCCCGACATGGTGACCGCCGATTCTCGGCGCTACCCCCATCTGGTCGAACGGGCGCTCGAGCGGGGCGCGTTCGTACACACAGCCTCGGACTACGTCGCGATCGAGGTTCAAGAAACGTATGGACTGTCGGCGGACCGAGTGCGACGTATCTACAACGGCACAATCCCGGCCCGGGCGGCTGATCCGAGCGTTGGCCTCCGCTTCTCGGACGGCCACCCATACGTACTGGCCGTTGGCACAATCGAGCCGCGCAAGGACTACCCGACTCTGCTCCACGCTTTCGCACGAGTCCATAGCGAGTTTCCCGACCTTCGACTCGTCGTCGCTGGCAATGAGGGGTGGGGGAGCGGCGACTTCGATATCGCGCTCCGACAAACAGGTTTGGGCGACGCCGTAGTTGTGACCGGCTATGTGACAGATCAACAACGTCACGACCTGATGGCTGGCGCAGAGTGTTTCGCCTACTCGTCGCTCTACGAGGGCTTCGGGCTACCTCCCCTCGAGGCGATGTCGCATGGTGTGCCAGTTGTTGCTGCGGCGGCTGGCGCCATACCTGAGGTAGTGGGGGATGCTGCTCTTCTTGTTCCGGTTGGCGACTCGGCCGCGTTCGCCGACGCACTCACCGAGGCCATTTCCAATAGTGAGACGCGCGTCACGCTGAGCGCTCGTGGGACCCTTCGCTCGGCCATGTTCGACTGGTCAACGAGTACCAACGAACTCAAGGCGTGGTATCTCGAACTCATTCAGTGAGCGCACGAAAATTTCTCCTAAATCCGACTAGACCCGGTTGCACCGTCGGGTTACGTTGCGCCAGCGGACGGAGCACTGCTGGTAACAGCTGTGCATTGTGGGTAACTCGAACGAAGGATGCCGTACATGACTTCCCCTCTTTCTTTGGCTCAACGATCAAGCACGCGCAACCCCATCCAAACCCCAGCACCGGTTGCGACGCTGCACCGACAAGACACACAGCTCGCTTCACAGAGCAAAGATGGTGAGCCATTCGCCGACCAGTCCGGAAATGCGGTTCTTGGCCTTGCATGGGCGACAGCCCTAAGCGTGCCGCTCTGGGTTGGAATCGGCCTCCTGTTCCGAGCCGTGCTCGGTGGCATTTAGGGACCGCCCGCCCGCTTGACAGACCATCGACGGGGTGACGCCTGTCGCTCTGTACGCTGAGCAGATGACTGTCGACACCAGGGTTAAAAAGAAGCGCTTCGTAATCATTGGCGGCGGTCCAGCAGGGACCACCTGTGCCACGTACGCAGCGCGCTTTGGCGCCGAGGTGACCCTGATCGAGAAGGATCTCATTGGGGGAGCGGCTCATCTGCTTGACTGCATTCCCTCAAAGGCCATGATTGCGACTGGCAACGCAATGACTGTCATGAAAGCGGCCGAGGGCATGGGGCTGGCTCAGGTCGATGTAAAGCTCGACTTCGATGCGCTCCGAACTCGCATTCAAGACATCGAGGGTCGACTCGAAGGCTCAGTGACCCAGCTACTGCAGAGCCAGGGTGTCAACCTGATCGAAGGACGTGGGCGCCTCACCGGGCCAAACACGGTGGTCGCCGAATGTGCCGATGGCAGCGAGGTGACACTCGAGGCCGACGTCATTTTGTTGTCGACCGGTAGCCGTCCCCGGATTCCCGATTGGGCTCCGATCGATGGTGAGCGAGTGTTGACCACCCGTGATGCGTACCCGCCGCCAGAATTGCCAGAGCACCTTATTGTTATCGGCTCAGGAGTAACCGGCGTCGAGTTCGTGCACATGTTCTCGTCATTCGGGTCGAAGGTCACGCTTATTGTGAGCAGGCGCCAGGTTCTGCCAGACAAAGACCCGGAGGTCGCCGCAGTTCTAGAACAGAGCTTCATGGATCGTGGCGTCAACCTCTTCATGGGCGCTCGAGCCCAAGGCATCGAGGTCGAGGGCAAGACTGTAAAGGTTCTTTGCGACGACGGCCGTATCGCTGTCGGCAGCCACGCATTGCTTGCAATTGGCTCCGTTCCCAACTCTGACAACCTTGGTCTCGAGACTGCAGGTGTTGAGAGCGAGTGGGGCTACATCAAGATCGATCACAACTGTCGGTCGACAGTTCCTCACATCTATTCTGCTGGTGACCTCTCGGGAAAGTTGCCGCTTTCCTCGGTCGCATCGATGCAGGGGCGTAAAATCGCAGAGCACGCGATGGGACTCCATGCCGGCCCGCATCGACATCTTGATTACGACAAGGCCGCATCAGCAATCTTCACCGACCCTGAGGTCGCCGACGTAGGTCTAGCCGAAGCCGACGCGTTTGCCGAAGGCCGGAAGATCCGGGTCACCAAGGTGCCATTCTCCGTCTCGGCGAAGGCGCTAATCAACAACGATCCTCGCGGTTTCGTGAAAATCGTGTCCGACCCGGCAACGGGCGTCGTACTTGGCGGCTCTATCGTTGGTCGTCACGCGGCCGAACTCATCTCGGTGTTGGCTCTTGCCGTCACCGCTGGGCTCACGGTTACCGATCTTGTCGAATCGCTCTTCGTCCACCCAGCGCTGGCTGAGGTCCTTGGCGAGGCGGCCGAATAATCCAGATCGGCTGGCCCAAACAAGCCAAGTCAACACTGTTCGAGGTTGAGAGAGAACATTATGTCCGATCGACATCTTCATGCACTGGCCGGAGCCGATCCGACGCCATATTGGCTCGACGACCCCGATGAGCCTGAGTCGCTCGACACGCTCGTGCGGGCCGAAACAGCTGACCTCTGCGTCATCGGCGGCGGCTACACGGGGATGTGGACCGCGATCTTGGCCAAGGAGCGTGACCCTAGTCGCGATGTCGTGATCATTGAAGGTGCAACATGCGGGAGCGCAGCATCGGGACGCAACGGCGGGTTCTTTGAATCGAGTCTGACCCACGGCGCAGCCCAGGGTCTCGACCGTTTTGCGGACGAGGTCGGCGTGTTGGAGCAGCTCGGCCTCGACAATCTCGACGCAATCGAGGCATTCATCAAGAAATACCGGATCGACTGTGACTGGGAACGAAACGGCTCGATCGACGTGCTCACTGATCCGGCACTCCTCGACGAGCTCTACGAGTCGCATCGTCAGCTCGTCGAACTCGGTCAAGATGTTGCCTTGTTCGATCGAGAGCAGATCCAGGCCCAGGTGCACTCACCGACCTACCAGGGCGGGCTCTACCGCAAGAAGCGGGCTGCGATCTGCGACCCAGCACGGCTCGCGTTTGGCATGAAAGACGTAGCGCTCGAACTCGGCGTCCGCATCTATGAAGACACGAAGGCGACGAGTATCGAGGAGAAGGGCAATGGGGTTCTGGTCGAAGCTGGCTACGGCTCGATCCGGGCTGCCCGTGTCGCGGTCGCCACAAACGCGTTTCCGCCGCTTCTCAAATCGATCAAGCGGCGTATCGCCCCTGTGTATGACTACTGCTTGGCGACCGAACCGCTGAGCAAAGCACAGATGGACAGCATCGGGTGGAAAGGCCGCCAAGGACTTGGCGACACGACAAACCAGTTTCACTACTACCGCCTAACTCAAGACAATCGAATTATCTGGGGCGGCTACGACGCTGTGTATTACTTCGGCAACAAGACAGCGCAAGCCCTCGAGCAACGGCCGGAGACCTTCGCGCTGCTCTCTGAGCACTTCTTCGAGACGTTTCCTCAGTTGGATGGACTCGGATTTTCTCACGCATGGGGTGGCATCATCGATACTTCGACGCGGTTCACGGTGTTCTGGGGAACCGAGATGCATGGCCGGGTTGCGTACGCTGTTGGCTACACAGGGCTTGGGGCGGCGGCCAGCCGATTCGGCGGGAAGGTAATGCTCGATCTGCTCGATGGGCGTGAAACTGCGGCAACCGGGCTTGATTTCGTCTCGAAAAAGCCACTGCCATTCCCACCAGAGCCATTTCGCTGGACCGGCATTCAGCTCACTCGCTGGTCACTCGATCGAGCCGACCAAAATGGCGGAGAACGGAACATCTGGCTCCGCACTCTCGACCGACTTGGCCTCGGCTTCGACAGCTAACGCAGAAAAGCGGCCGCTATTTAGGCCCGTTTTCGCGATGAAAAGCGGCTGCTTTTCTCGGGCGTTATTCGATCTTGGCGACGACATCGCCGCCGCCGACTGAGTCGCCGGTCGCCACGTTGATCGCCGTGATCTTTCCAGCTTTCTCAGCGTTGACGTTATTTTCCATCTTCATGGCTTCGAGCACCACAATTGTGTCACCGACCTCGACCTCTTGGCCGACCTCAACGAGCACTTTGACGATCGTGCCCTGCATCGGAACTGCGACATCGCCTGAGCCACTTCCGCCTCCTGCACCGCCGCTACCTGATCGCCGCTTCGCCTTCTTTTTGCCGCCAGCCGGAGCTGCCGCCAATGCCGATTCGGGGACCCACATCGTGACGTCGAAACGCTTGCCGTTTACCTCAACGTCAACCTGTCGTTTAACTTTAGGGTCATCATCGTCACCTGCGGGAATAGCAGGTCCGCTGCGCACACCAGTGAGGTCGAGGACCTCTTCGACCCACTTGGTCGAGTGTTTGCCTGCCCGGAAATCGGGGTGTTCGAGGATGGCGATGTCGGCCGGGATTGTGGTGGCGACGCCTTCGATCTTGAACTCTCGGAGCGCCCGTAGGGTGCGGTCGATAGCGATCTCTCGCGTCTCGCCCCAGCAAATGAGCTTGCCGACGAGGTTGTCGTAGTACTGGCTGATCTCGTCGCCTGCTTCGTAGCCGCCGTCCCAGCGGACTCCATAACCCCCGGGAACCGACATCGATTCAAGGCGACCAGGTGAAGGTAAGAACGCACCCTCGGCTGGGTCTTCGGCGTTGATGCGCACCTCGATGGCGTGGCCTTGGAGCTTGACGTCGTCTTGGGTGAACGGAAGCTTGCCGCCAGCCGCAACATGGAGTTGGAGGGCCACAAGATCGAGTCCGGTCACGAGTTCGGTGACTGGGTGTTCTACCTGAAGTCGCGTGTTCATCTCGAGGTAATGGAACTCGCCGTCCTCGTAGAGGAACTCAACAGTTCCGGCGTTGGTGTAGTCAGAACCAAGGGCGACCTTGACCGCCGCTTCGCCCATTGCGGTTGCGACATCGGCCGGCAGGTCGAACGCCGGTGCCTCTTCGATGAGTTTCTGGTGGCGACGTTGGGCCGAGCAATCACGTTGACCGAGGTAGACAGCGTTGCCGTGATTGTCGCACAACACCTGAATCTCGATGTGGCGAGGCTTGACGAGGTAGCGCTCGACATAGCACTCGTCGCGAGCGAAATAGGCGAGTGCTTCACGTTGGGCTGACTCGAGTGCGTCTGCGGCCTCATCCGCGCTCTTGACGACTTTCATGCCTCGGCCGCCACCGCCGAATGCGGCTTTAATTGCGATGGGGTAGCCGTGCTCTGCTCCAAACGCCACGATCTCGTCTGGACCCTTTAGGAACTGAGCGATGCCAGGCACGCCATGGACACCGACCTTTTCAGCTGCCTCTCGAGCGCTGATCTTGTCGCCCATGACTTCGATGGCGGCCGGTGGCGGTCCGATGAATACGACACCACGATCGGTGATTGCCCGAGCGAAGTCGGCGTTCTCCGAAAAGAAGCCATAGCCCGGGTGGACGGCTTCGGCCCCCGAGCGGTCGATGATGTCGAGAATCGCCTCAGTATTCAGGTACGACTCAGCAGCTGTTTGGCCGCCAAGAGCGTAGGCCTCGTCGGCCAGTCGTACGTGTAGGGCGTCTTTATCGAGTTCCGAATAGACGGCGACGGTTTTGATACCGAGTTCTTGACAAGCCCGAATGACTCGGACGGCGATCTCGGCGCGATTGGCTATGAGTACCTTTGAAAACACCTCTTATGATTAGCCGAGATGAGCCTCGAAACGGAACTTATTGGCCAACAAAGTTCGCGTTTCCATCGAATCCGAATCGTTGACGAGACCGGATCGACCAACCGAGACCTCATGAACGAGGCGTTGAAGGGCGCCAGCGAGGGTGAGGTGCTTGTGGCTGGCCATCAGACGGAAGGTCGAGGGCGGCAGGGGAGAACCTGGCTCGATGAGCCCGATAGTGCCCTTCTTGTCTCGTGGCTTCTGCGGCCCGAAGGCTACGAGGTCGGACTCATTCCGCTGCTCACCGGCATGGCGGTTGTCGACGCGCTGTCAGAACTTGGCGCCCCGGTTGGCTTGAAGTGGCCAAACGACGTGCTCGTGCCATCGTTCGGCGAACGCAAACTGGCCGGAATTCTTGCCGAAGCGGGCCAGTCGCAGGTTGGGGCAGCCGAACCTGCTCTGCACGTCGTCGTCGGGCTTGGCCTGAATCTGGCGTTTAGCGGCTCGCCGGAAGCGGGCGACGTTGCCATCGATCTCGCGTCGCTCGTCGACGCATCGCTCATTGAAGCGGTGCCGCCAAAGATTGAGGTGCTGCGCTCCGTCCTCGGTCATGTCGAGCGGTATTTGCAGCAACTCGAGGCTGGCGCCGCAGATGACGTGCGTGCTGCGTACGTCGACCGGTGTTTGACAATCGGCCGTGCCGTGCGCTTCACCACCCCTATTGGCGAGGTCACTGGCACCGCAACCGCAATTGATGATTCCGGCGCCCTAACCATTGACACTTCAACCGGCACTGTCATCGTGACCGCAGGCGATGCCCACCACATTTAATAGTTCACGTACCAGGTACGTGAACTATGGCTGAGCGTTTTTCGCGCCAGCGAAAAAGGCGGGAAGAGACGAGGCGTCAGCCGAGGAACGACGTGGACCAACGGCCGTTGTGGTGGTTGAGGTCAACCGGACGGCCGAAGGTTGAGCTGAGTAACTCGCTGGTCAGGGTGGTGTCAAGAAGCCCCTGAGCGACCACCTCGCCTTCACGCAACGCAAGCAGATGAGTGGCGGAGGATGGAATGTCCTCAACGTGATGGGTGACCAGCACCGTCGCCAGTTCCGAGTTGGCCGCGGCCAGCGCATCAAGCGAATCGATGAGGTCTTCTCGCCCTCCAAGGTCGAGGCCGGCGTTTGGTTCGTCGAACAGAAGCAAGGCAGGCGACGACACGAGCGCTCGGGCGAGCAAGACACGTTGCCGCTCCCCCGATGAGAGCGAACCGAAGCGTCGACTTCCGAACCCAGCGAGACCAAGGTCTGCGAGCAGGCTGTTCGCCCAATCCCGTTGGACCGTGGTGTATGAGTGCCACCACGGCTCGAGGGCTCCATTTAGGCCGCACACGATCACATCGTTTGCCGTAAGGTCGGGTCTGAGCTGGTCGGCGAGGGCAGCGGATGCGGTGCCAATATGTGACCGGAGCGGTCGAATGTCGATTCGCCCGAGTCGGTGGCCGAGGATCGTGATCTCGCCTGCGCTCGGGTGAGTCGCCAAACCAGCCATCCGTAGCAAGGTGCTCTTACCGCACCCGTTTGGTCCGAGGACGATCCAATGCTCGCCCGGCGCAACTGACCATGTCACGTCTGACAAGATTGACTTGCCGTCGCGGACGAAGCTCACCCCAGCCATCTCGAGGCACGGCGTCGCCGCCTGATCTTTGGCTAGTGAGGTGGCATTCATCCCGTCAAGCTAGCCAGCCGTCTCAGCCACAACACCCGTCATCTTGTGCCGAACCGCTACGCTCTCTGGTCACCACTTCGTGGCCCCTGTATGACCCTCGCTCTCGGATTCCTCTTTCTCATCTTTCTGATCCTTGCCAACGGATTCGCCGTTGCGCTTGAGTTTGGCCTTGTCGCCGCTGACCGCGGAAAGCTGAAGCGCAGTGCCGAAGAAGGAAAGTGGTCGGCCAAGATCGCCCTCGGGCTCACACGGAGATTGTCCTTCCACCTCTCCGGTGCACAGCTGATTATCACCATCACATCACTGGTGCTCGGTGGTATCTCGGGGCCTCTGGCAGCGCAGGTTCTCGACCCGTTGTTGGAGCCGCTGCTGGGATCGCGCACAAACACGATCACCGTGGTCTTTGCCCTCATCGTGATGACTGTGTTTCAGATGGTCGCTGGCGAGCTCATTCCAAAGAATGTTGCAATCGCTCACCCTCTCGGCACGGTACGCGCGCTAGCCCCGACCGCTCGAGTCGTCAACGGAATCCTGGCTCCGGCCATCGTCCTTTTTAATGGCATCGCGAACTCCATAGTCCGGCGCCTTGGCATAGAGCCGCAAGAGGAGTTGGCTTCGATAAGCACCCTCGAGGAGATCGAGTACCTCATCCGTTCGTCAGGCGAACACGGTGCGTTGGGGGCGGCGGCTGCCGACCTGCTCACAAGAACCGTGCGGTTCGGTGACAAGACCGCGGCCGACGCGCTGACCCCACGAGTCCATGTCAAGGCGCTTGCGTCGACGGCAACTGTCAGCGATCTCGTAGCGCTTACCGAAGAAACCGGGCACACCCGTTTCCCGGTCTACGGCGAGCACCTAGACGACGTTCTCGGCGTGGTCCGAATCCACCGCATTTTCGAACTGCCATACGCCACGCGAGGCGAGACCCCAGTTACCCAACTAATGAGCCAGCCGTTTGTCGTACCCGAGTCACGGGATCTCGTTGACATCTTGGAGGACTACCGATCGAGTGAATCACAGCTGTTGATCGTGGTCGACGAACACGGCGGAACTGCCGGTGTGCTCACTCTCGAAGATGTCCTCGAGGAGATTGTCGGTGAAATCGACGACGAGTACGACGAGGCCGAGGTGCTCACCCGAGTGACCACTCCTGGGGTCCATATCGTGGCCGGAACGCTTCACGCCGACGAAGTCGAGGAGCAGAGCGGTTTCGTGATGCCAGAAGGGGAGTACGAAACCATCGCCGGTTTCGTACTAGAGCAGCTCGGTCGGATCCCAAGTGCGGGGGACGGCTTCGATTTTGAGGACTGGTTTGTCGAAGTCGTTGAGTTGGACAAATTGCGAATCGCGTCGATACAGCTCAGCCGACACGGAGTCGCTCCATGATCGGCGTCGTGAATAACCTGACGCCTGTCCTTGCCATCGCTGACGCAGCGGCAGAAGAAGGCGGCATCTCGAACTCGGTGATCGTGTGGTCAATTCTGGCCAGCGTCGTGCTGATCCTGCTCAATGGCATTTTCGTCGCCTATGAGTTCGCCTTGCTTGCTGCGAAACAGTCAACCTTCCTTTCTGCGGCTGAGCAAGGAAACCGCACGGCGCAGATCGCAACTGAGGCGATGTCCGACCTGTCGATGCAGCTCGCAGGAGCCCAACTTGGTATCACGATGGCATCGCTGGCCCTCGGTCACGTCGGTGAGCCTGCAGTGGCAGCACTGCTGGAAAAGGGGCTTGGCCAGGTGCTCTCCGAGGGTCTTACCCATGCGCTCGGCTATGCCATTGCACTCAGTATTGTCGTGTTCTTGCACTTGGTCATTGGCGAAATGGTGCCGAAAAACATTGCACTCGCCGCTCCTGACCGAACGACGAGAATGCTCGTGGTGCCCTATAACTGGTACCTCAGCCTATTCCGTCCGTTTATTCGACTGATGAATGCACTTGCTGCCGCCGGGTGCCGCGCCGTCGGGGTCGAGCCCCGCGACGAGATCGAGTCGACACACTCGGCTTCAGAGCTCGCCGAGATCGTGACCCACTCAAGCGAGGGGGGCGCGATCGAAGCCGATAGCGCCGAGCTACTCCGCGTTGCTATCAACTTCGCCGAGCAGCCAGTTTCAACCGTCGCCCGTCCGGTCGAAGACGTGAATGCATTGAGGCTCGGCTCGACCGCTATCCAGGCGGAGCGTATGGTCCACTCCACGGGCCAGACGCGGGTGCCGCTCCTCGCAGCTGCAGCAGGCAGCCGTCGTTATGTCGGCTATTTCCACGCAAAAGATCTCATCAGCCTCGATCAGTCACAACGAGCGTTGCCCCTCCCGGCATCGTTTACGCGCCGCATGGTTGTGGTGAACCAGAAACGCTCATTGGTCGAGGTTCTGCGGGTCATGCGCGGGTTGCATAGACAGATGGCCGTCGTTGTCGACGACTCGGGAGATCCGATCGGCATTGCCTCGATCGAAGACGTGATCAGTGCGCTGGCCGTTGGCCCGCCATCGATCACGGCCTAGGCAATCCCTCATCCCGACTGACGCTTTGAGTCCTGGATCTCTAGACTCTGCAGCTGTGTCTGTTTCCGCCACGCCTAAAAGATTGAAGGCTCTCGCCGTGTTCTTCGGTGTCGCGGTGCTGTTCCCGATGGCCACTCCCGCTACTGCACAACAGACCCCTGGTCTGGAAGAGTCGCTCGAACGATTGGCAAATCTTAATGCCGAGTATGACGCCGCCGAGTCTGCCCTCTACGACGTCGACCAGGCCATTGCCATCGCGCAGTACGAGGCCGACGCAATCCGAAACGACCGAGCTGAGGCAAACCAGCATGTGAGCGAGATCGCGATTCTCAGCTTCACCCGTGGCGATCTAGAGGGAAACCCCTTCGAGACTGAGAACCTGACTGACCTCATGCGAGGGTTAACCCTCGCTGATGCGGCCGTTGGCGACGCGCAAGACTCGCTTGATTCGTATCGAGCGGTGCTCGAAGACGCCGCTCTGCTCGACCAGGAGCTTGCGACGAAGAAGGTTGAACAGGCCGCTGCGCTCGTGGCGCTTGAGGCGACGCGAGTCAAACTCGATGCCGAGGTGGCCCGGCTGCAAGAACTCGAACGGCAGCGAATCGCGGCCGAGAAGGCAGCTGAAGAGGCACGCCGAAAGGCGGCAGCTGAGGCGGAAGCGCGGCGGGTTGCGGCCGAAGCAGCGGCCGGAAGTACAGGCAGTGGCGGTTCATCAGACAGCGGTTCATCGGACAGCGGTTCATCAGATAGCGGGGGCTCATCCGACACAGGGTCCTCTGGTGGTGACGTGTCGCCGCCAATCTCTAGCGGCACGACGCTAAAGACGTGTCCGGTGGCGGGTTCACACTCGTTCATTGATTCGTGGGGCTACGCACGATCAGGGGGACGTCGACACAAGGGCGTCGACATGATGGCCGCCGTCGGTGTGCCGATTGTGGCGCCGGTCAGCGGCTCGGTGAGTCACCGGTCGAACAGCGTTGGCGGCCGATCGTTCCACCTCAATGGCGACGACGGCAATTACTACTACGGCACACACATGTCGGGATACGGCGCATCTGGATCTGTGAGTGCGGGCGACGTCATCGGTTACGTCGGCGACGACGGCAATGCCCGGGGGATTCCACACCTTCACTTCGAGGTGCATCCTGGTGGCGGCGGGGCGACCAATCCGTACCCGTACGTGTCCGCTGTCTGTTCAGGCGCCCGCTGACCGAAACGCTGCCAGAGCTGGCCTGGCGCCGTCGCTGAACCATGCCATACTGTCGCAGAATGGAGATTCCGAGCCTTGCCGTTCTGACGACGCTGCTCGCAGCGCAAGGCTATGAGGCGACGGTGCAGTCAGTTGTGCCTCTCAGCGGAGGAGCCAGTCGCCTGACCTGCTCAGTTGAGGCACGGCGGGCGGATGGAACGCCATGGAACCTGATCTTCCAGCGTCATCAGGGCGTCGAGTGGCGTTGGCCAAATGGACTCGCAGACGAAGCCAAGGTGAGCGACGCCGGCCGTCGGGCGGGCATGTCTGTGCCCAAGGTTCTGGCTACCAACACGTCGCCGGGGGGCGACGCCGTAGGCGGCACCTTTCAGCTCTGCGAGGCAGTGCCGGGAGAAACTATTGCTCGCCGCATCCTGCGCGACCCCGAATACGTCCAAGTCCGAAACCGGATTGCGTTCGACGCTGGCGTTGAATTGGCGAAACTGCACAGCGTCGAGGTCGCAGCGTTGCCATTCCTCGAAACTACCGATGAACTCGCTCGGTATCGGGAGATCGTTGACGAACTAGCGATCGTTAGCCCCGCCTTCGAACTGGCCTTTCGTTGGCTTGAATTGCACCGGCCGCAGAATCCCCGCTCGGTTGTGGTGCACGGCGACTTCCGCCTCGGGAATCTCATCATTTCGCCAACAGGAATTAGCGCTGTCATCGACTGGGAGCTGGCCCACTTAAGCGATCCCCACGAGGACCTGGGGTGGCTCTGCGTGAAGGCCTGGCGGTTTGGGGGCGGCCAGCCGGTAGCCGGCGTTGGCGCATACGACGATCTGATTGCAGGCTACGAGTCGGCGTCAGCTCACCCAGTCGACCGAGATGCGCTGTGGTGGTGGGAAATGCTCGGCACCGTCAAGTGGGGCGTCATGTGTCGGACTCAGTATGAACGGCATCGCAGCGGCGATCATCGGTCGGTTGAGATGCCAGCAATCGGAAGGCGCGTTGCAGAACAAGAATATGACCTCGTCGGCAAACTCGCTGGCCTCGGAGGTCGACCATGACTGCTGAATTCCAACACCCGTCGGCGAGCGAGCTCCTAAAGGCAGTGCGAGAGTTTCTGCTTGACTCCGTCGTCGCGCAAACAAGTGGCGCAGTCAGCTTCCATGCTCGCGTTGCCGCGAACATGTTGGCGATTGTCGAACGAGAACTTGCCCTAGATGGGAGCGCAACCGAGGCGTACGAACAGGTGGTTGCGTCGTTAGGCGCATCCGATTCGGCAGGGCTGGCTCGCCATATTCGTGACGGAGTCCATGACCACGAACTCGCGCAGGTTGCGGCTCTGCTACTGCCGTTTGCCGAGGTTGCTGTTGATGTCACCAACCCTCGTTGGCCCAAGTTTGCTCGCTGATCTACACCTCGAGGTTTGGCAGTTAGGCGCCAATCATGTGGTAGCCGCCATCGACATGGATGATGCTGCCCGTCGTCTGAGGGAACCAGTCGGAGAGCAAGGCCACGCATGCTCTTGGCACGCCGTCTGAGTGGTTGACATCC
This sequence comes from Acidimicrobiales bacterium, assembly GCA_037968895.1. Lineage (GTDB taxonomy): Bacteria > Actinomycetota > Acidimicrobiia > Acidimicrobiales > SZUA-35 > JBBKWJ01. Next base: position 6,782 of record JBBKWJ010000226.1, on the reverse strand, counting down.
CATCCAAGCGGCGCCTTTGCCACCCACTCTTCTTCGAACTTGGCGAAACCAGGGATTGACTTGGCGGCGATGGTTCGCATTGGCCCGGCGGCGACGAGATTGCATCGAATCTGTTGAGGGCCGAGTTCGCGTGCGAGGTAGCGATTGAGCGATTCCATCGCGGCTTTGGCCATGCCCATCCAGTTGTATGCGGGCCACGCAACGGTGGCGTCAAATGTGAGGCCAACCAGCGCGCCGCCGTCGGTCATGAGCGGAGTCACGACATCGGCAAGTGACCGAAGAGAGTAGGCCGACACCTGTACTGCGGTTGAGACGTCGTCCCACGTAGCGCCGAAGAAGTCATCACCAAGGCAGGCCTCGGGCGCAAAACCAATGCTGTGGAGCGCCCCATCGACTCGGCCCCACTCGGCCCGCAGCGTTTCGCGGACCGCTGAAATGTGGTCTTGGTTGCTGATGTCGAGCTCAAGGACCTGAGGCGTGACGTCGAGCTTGCGGGCCGTTCGCTCGGTAAGTCGCATCGCCCGCCCAAAGCTAGTCAGGATGATCTCGGCCCCTTCAGCTTGGGCGAGTTTGGCGACGCCAAACGCAAGCGAGTCGTCGGTGAGTACACCGGTGATGAGCAGTTTTTTGTCGTTTAGGATTCCCACGGCACTCAGACTGGCACGAGAATCAGAATGTTGCGACCATGCGAGGGAAAGAATGGTCGTAGCAAAGCCCAGTTAGGTCTAGTGGCACTGAGTTCGATGATCACCGTCCGGGCCGGTTACGCTCCCAAGCTCTGATCGACCGACCTCAGTGGGGCCCCATGAGTGACGACAACCCAACAGCAGCCGTTGACGCATGGACGCCTCCGGCAACCATGCAGTTGTTCGACACCAGGCGACAAGAGGTCGTTCCGTTCGAGCCAGGGCTCCTTGTCAAGATCTATATCTGCGGCATCACGCCGTACGACGCGACTCACCTCGGCCACGCCGCCGTCTACCTGACCTACGACGTGTTGCAGCGCCGCCTCCGCGACATTGGCCACGAGACCAAGGCTGTTCGTAACATCACCGATGTCGACGACAGCATTCTCGGCAAGGCGGCCGAACTCGGGGTGCATTACCTCGACCTCGCGGCGGCTGAAGTTGCACGGTTCAACAGCGACATGATTGCCCTCGACATGCTGCCGTCATGGAGCGAGCCGCGTGCTACATCTGCGATCCCCGAGATCCGCTCGATGATCGGAGCCCTGATGGATTCGGGCCACGCCTACGAAGCGGGTGGCGGTGTCTACTTTGATATCTCCACAAACTCTTCGTTTGGCTCGATTTCTGGCTACGACCGCGCCACGATGCTTGAGTTCGCAGCCGAGCGCGGCGGCAATCCCGAAGACCCAAACAAGCGTGATCCACTCGACTTCATCCTCTGGCAACCGTCGGCTCCTGGTGAGCCAGAGTGGGAAACCCTCTGGGGACCCGGCAGGCCAGGATGGCACATCGAGTGCTCGGCGCTCGCCCATCGCGAGCTCGGAAACACCGTTGACCTACACGGTGGCGGATCCGACCTCATCTTCCCGCACCATGAGTGTGAGGCGCTACAGACCGAGTCAATAACCGGCGAAACATTCGTCCGCCACTGGATGCACCAGGCCATGGTTCGCATGGACGGCGAGAAGATGTCGAAGTCGCTTGGGAATCTTGTTTTCGTCAGCAACTTGCGCCAGACCTTCGACCCACGGGCGATTCGGCTCGGTGTGATCGAGCACCACTACCGCGATCCGTGGGAGTGGGAAGACACCATCATGGATCGAGCAGCAGGACGTCTCGCGACCTGGGTCGCTAATGGGCCGGGCGACGGAGCATTGGCCGAGGTGAGGGCGTCGCTTGACAACGACCTCGATACTCCAGGCGCGATCGATGCGATCGACGAGGCCGCAAGGCGTGGCGAGGGAGTTTCAGAGGCCGCGCTTTTGCTCGGCGTCGACACATCGAGGCCTGTGGCCCCTGGGAAAGCCTGACCCGCTGAGGGCCTGCTTGTTCCACCAGCTCGCGCATTGCTATTGTCGCCAGCTATGGTCGGCAACGCGTTAGTTGAAGAAGGACAAGGAACCGGATCTTTGACAAGTAGCACCGAACATCCAACTGTCACTGTCACCTCAGCTGCTGTCGAACTGCCTGAGGGAATTGGCGACTGGAACAAGATCGCGATGACGATCGTACGGCCGTTGTTCAAATTCTTCTGGCGAATTGATATTCAAGGCATTGAGAACCTGCCGACAAAGGGTGGCGCATTGCTCTGCCCCAACCACCTGTCAGTTTTCGACAGCTTTGTCCTTCCCGCCGCCGTACCACGCCAAATGACCTTCGTCGGCAAGGCCGAGTACCTCGACGACTGGAAGACGAGAACGCTCTTTCCCAAACTCGGCATGATTCCCATCGATCGAAGGGGCGGCGGGCGTGCCAATGCAGCCCTCGACGCGGCACGCGGCGTGCTGCTCGACGGCGGCGTCTTCGGCATCTATCCCGAGGGCACCCGGTCTCGATCAGGCAACCTACACAAGGGTCACACCGGCGCAGCCCGCCTTGCGATCGAAACAGGTTCGCCAATTGTTCCGGTCGGCATTCTGGGAACCGTCGACATTCAGCCTCCAGACCAGCCGGTTCCAAACGTGTTCCGTCGAGCGACAATAAAGTTCGGCAAACCAATCGATTCGCTGCGCTATCGTTCCCGTATCGGCGACAGGGTCATCTATCGAGAATTGACCGACGAGTTGATGTTCGAGATTCAGGCCCTCACCGGTCAGATCTACGACGATACATACGCAGGCAAGAAGTCAATCGTTGCTGAAAACGGCGCGAAGTCTGCCGATTCGGCCAAGCCAGGGAAGACGAAGAAGCCCGACCCGGCAGAAGCAACCGCCGAACGTCGGTCATCGAGCGAAGCGATCAAGAGTAGACCGCTCATCAATCTCGATTAGTAGCTGACGCACAGCCTTTCGCTTCTGGTGCGGCGATCAATTCGCACGCCGCCATTGGCCGCGGCCGTTACACTCTGGCCCGTGAGCCAAATAGACGTACAACTCCCCGACGGGTCCATTCGCAGCCTTGACGACGGCGCTACTGTCGCCGATCTCGCTGCCGATATCGGTAAAAGGCTGGCAAAAGACGCCCTTATCGGCGTGGTTGACGGCCACGAAACCGACCTTGGCACGGCCCTCACCCCTGGAGCAGTCGTCGAGATCGTCACCCCAGACTCCGACCGGGGCTTGCACACCATTCGTCACTCAACTGCTCACGTGCTTGCGCAGGCTGTGCTTGAGCTTTGGCCAGGGGCCACCTTTGCTATAGGGCCGCCGATCGAAAACGGGTTCTACTACGACTTCTCGCTACCCGATGGCGGGACTTTCCACGAGGAAGATCTCGATCGCATCGACGCCAAGATGCGTGAAATCATCAAGGCTCGCCAGCCTTTCATCCGATCAGAACTTGCTCCGGCCGAAGCGCTCGAGCTCATGGCTTCCCACCGCTACAAGCGTGAAATCATCGAAGCAGTGAGCTCAGGTGAACGCGCGAGCGCTTCGTCTGAGCTGGCCGGTGAAGCGGGTGGCGAGATCATCAGCTTCTATCGAAATACCGACGAATTTGTCGACATGTGTATGGGCCCTCACGTTCCTCACACTGGCCACCTTGGCCACTTCAAGCTGATGACCGTGGCCGGCGCCTACTGGCGTGGCGACGAAAAGCAGCCAATGCTGCAGCGCATCTATGGCACCGCATGGGCCGACAAGAAGCAGCTAGCCGCTCACCTCAACCACCTTGAGGAAGCAGCGAAACGCGACCACCGAAAGCTCGCAAACGAGCTTGACCTTTTGTCGTTCCCGAGCGCTCTCGGTGGCGGTCTTGCCGTATGGCATCCGAAGGGCGCACTCGTTCGAAAGCAGATCGAGGACTATTCGCGTGATCGCCACGAAACTGGCGGCTACGACTTCGTCTACACCCCTCATCTTGCCAACGCACAACTGTTTGAGACCTCTGGCCACCTCGACTTCTACGCCGACGGCATGTATCCGCCGATGGAAATGGACAACGGGACCTACTACCCGAAGCCCATGAATTGCCCGATGCATACGCTCATCTACAGCTCTCAGCAACGGTCATACCGCGACCTCCCGATTCGCCTGTTTGAGCTCGGAACCGTCTACCGCTACGAGCGGGCCGGAACCCTTCACGGCCTCATGCGAATCCGCGGCTTCACCCAAGACGACTCGCATATCTTCTGTACCCAAGAGCAACTAGCCGACGAGATCGCGTCGTTGCTCGACTTTGTGTTGAGCGTGTTGAAGGCGTTCGGTTTCGATGACTTCAGCTTCAATCTGTCAACCAAGAACCCTGACAAGTCGGTCGGTTCCGACGACATTTGGGACATGGCAACCGAGGCGCTCCGTTCTGCCCTCGATGTGCACAACTGTGAGTACGGAATCAAAGAGGGCGACGCTGCCTTCTATGGGCCAAAGATCGATGTAGATGTACGCGACGCCATTGGCCGTTCGTGGCAGCTCTCGACCATCCAGGCCGACTTCAATCTGCCAGAGCGGTTCGGACTCGAATACGTTGATAGCGACGGCGAGCGCAAGCAACCGATCATGTTGCACCGAGCATTGCTTGGGTCGATCGAACGGTTCTTTGGAGTGCTCGTTGAGCACTACGCGGGCAATTTCCCCGCCTGGCTGGCTCCTGTCCAGGTCACCGTATTGCCGGTCGCGGAAGAGCATGAAGAGTACGCCGCGAGCGTTGTGGCGGCCTGCGAAGCGGTTGGCCTCCGGGTCGAAGTGGTGGCCGCAACCGAACCGCTTGGCAAGCGAATTCGTAATGCGAAGAAGCAGAAGATTCCGTACGTCCTCGTGGTTGGCGGCGACGACGTCAACAATCGAACCGTCGGTGTCAACCCCCGCGGCGGCGAGGTTGACCGCGACGTGCCTCTGTCTGGATTCATCGCTCAGGTCGTCGAGCAGGTGGAAACCAAGGCATGACAACGCTCGACCAGCTTTGGTCTGGTTGGAAACTTGCCAACTGGCCAACCCGGGGAAGCGACGGCGTCGCGCATGCCAATATCGAAAAGGTTGAGGGACTCTCTCTTTTTGAGTCTCTCGAGCAATCGGGCTACCCCGACGAAGAGACCTACATCGTGTGGCGCGGCGAGCACACGTTCGCGATTCTCAACATTTTCCCATACACCAACGGCCACCTCATGGTCCTGCCGCTTCGAGCGGCCGCCTCGATTCTCGACCTGAGCCCCGAGCTGTATGCCGAACTATGGACAACGGTCCGTCTGGCGACCGTGGCAGTAACCAGAGCCTTCGGGCCACATGGCATCAACATTGGGCTGAACGAAGGAACTGCGGGCGGGGGGTCAGTGCCTGATCACGTGCACGTACACGTTGTTCCCCGTTGGAGCGCAGACACAAACTTCATGACAACAACCGCCAACGTGCGGGTGTTGCCGACAACATTGAGTGACTCTTGGTTGAAGCTGCGTGAGGCGTGGCCAACCTGAGTACGGTGTGCCCGTGACTACCGAGGACACTGCGCCACAGGGCGATGCCGAAGACGACCATCGCGACGTCGAGAACGAATACCGCGATGCGTTGCCAGACGACCTGCAACCAGCTCTCGTCGACCAAGAGGACTACCTCTTCCCGAACAACAATCGTCGTCGGATCCCTGGGTTTATTTATCTTGCCATTGCGGCGGCGCTCGTAGCGCTCTACGCCGTTCGCGGTGAGGGAGTGTTCATCAACAAGGGACTGCTTCTCGGTGCTGCGATTCTGGCCTTTTTTGGCATATATAGCCTCGTAAGTGGCTCAAATCTCGCTGTCGATGAGCGCGATGCACTTATCGCCTCGATCGACCACGTCGGATTCCCTGTCGGTCACGCATCGGCGCAGATGGGATGGAGAGGCTGGCTTAGCCGTCCCACCTGGCGAATTTTGATCTACTCGGCCGAGAACCCGCCGTCGAAGCGTGGCCTCGTTCGGGTCGATGGAGTCGATGGGCGGGTCATCGAGACACTTATCGAAGACAACCCTGAAGACTGGTCGGATCTCGACGAAGAGTAGTCCCTGAGCCGCGTGGCCTCGTCTATTGCTGGCTTTGCATCCATCCGACCTGTCGCTCAGCTGATCGCAGTAGGTCGATCATCGCTCGTACCAATTCTTGCACCAAGGCGACTGTCTGTATCGAGCCACCTCCGGTGATGTCGGCGTTTCTGGCCCAATCGTCAGCCGAGACTCCGTCGAGCTGATCGGCGAGAGCCTGCGCGTCGTCTGATAACGACGCAACTGCGTTTTTGACCGTCATCAGAGCGCCGTCCGACTCCAGTCGATCGCTTGCCTCGAGCACGTGAGCGGAGACGGTTGGGGTATTCGACGTAATCACACCGCTAATGGCGGCTTTTAGCACCGCCATTGTCTGAGCCGCATCGTGCACCAACGAACTCAATGAAGATCCGTCTTGACCTGGGGCGTCGATAAGGGCGACGAGATCCTCAGTGCGTGTGGCCCCGGCGTGGACCTGGTCGAAGCGTCGAGGCAACGAGCGGAGGGTCACGATGAGATCTCGAGGAGAGAGTGAGTCGTAGCGATCAGTCATGGCGTAAGCGTAGTTGCTCCGACGACCTGACTACAGTGGTACAGATTCGTCGCCCCATCGGGCGTCGTTGTACCAAGCGCCAGAATTGAGTCCGTACATGTTTGACGGCAGTTTTAGAACCAACTTTGACAAAGCAATGATGCCAATCGGCCG